>NZ_PTRL01000025.1:0-484 GCF_002966005.1 Escherichia sp. MOD1-EC5433
TTGGTTATAAGGGACAGTTGGTGAACGGATCATCGGTTGGCGTGGTTTGCAGCGTTGGATTGTTGGTCGTCATGCCGGAGTCGGTTGTTTCTCTGGGAGTAATCGGGCTACCCGTTAAAGCGATACCCGAACCGCCGTTAACACCCGCGTGTAATTCGCTGGTGGAACCAAATTTTTGTTGCAGAACGGGGCCGCCGCCCAGTTTCTGCCACTCTTGCGCAAACGCATTGGCTACGCGATCGCCCAATGAACTGCGTGGGATCAGCACCAGCGGCGCTTGTTTACCCTGGTCACGAATATGACGCGCTGCATCGCGCGCTTCGTCTTCCGGTGAAAGCGCGAAGTAACAAATATTGACGCGGTTTTCGATGTTCTCCGGCTGGTTCAGTGCCAGCACGTTCAGCGGAGTGTTGCTCTTCAGCAACTCTTCAACGTTATTTTTCAGCAACGGACCGACCACAATACTCGCGCCATCCTGCTGAAC
>NZ_PTRL01000026.1:0-474 GCF_002966005.1 Escherichia sp. MOD1-EC5433
CGACATGAACCGTAACGTACTCTGCACCTCGAACCCTTACGAGTCGCAACTGCACGCGGAAGCATATGAATGGGCGAAGAAAATCTCTGAACATCTGCTGCCTCGTACCCGCGCGTATGCGGAGATCTGGCTCGATCAGGAAAAAGTCGCCACTACTGATGAAGAGCCGATCCTTGGTCAGACCTACCTGCCGCGTAAGTTCAAAACCACGGTAGTGATCCCGCCGCAGAACGATATCGATCTGCACGCCAACGACATGAACTTCGTGGCGATCGCCGAAAACGGCAAGCTGGTGGGCTTTAACCTGCTGGTGGGCGGTGGGCTTTCCATCGAACACGGCAACAAGAAAACCTACGCCCGCACGGCGAGTGAGTTTGGCTATCTTCCGCTGGAGCATACGCTGGCGGTGGCGGAAGCCGGTGTGACGACTCAGCGCGGCTGGGGGAGCGGCTCCTATATACAGCTGACGACGCC
>NZ_PTRL01000003.1:0-490594 GCF_002966005.1 Escherichia sp. MOD1-EC5433
GAATTTGCCTGGCGGCCGTAGCGCGGTGGTCCCACCTGACCCCATGCCGAACTCAGAAGTGAAACGCCGTAGCGCCGATGGTAGTGTGGGGTCTCCCCATGCGAGAGTAGGGAACTGCCAGGCATCAGATAAAGCAGAAGGCCATCCGGAAGGATGGCCTTTTTGCGTTGCTGGTGCGGAATAAATGCCGGATGCGACGCTGGCGCGTCTTATCCGTCCTACGCAGAGTTACGGTAGGGGGCAACAGCGCATTATTCCTCTACATACGCCAGATTCAGCAACGGATACGGCTTTCCCAATTTGCCCACTTCCATACGTGTCCTCCTTACCAGAAATTTATCCTTAAGCTCCTCAATAACCGTTCCCCTGCTAACTAAATTCACTGTTAAGGTTGCATAATCACATGTAACAAATGTATAACACTTGAATTACTAAAAAATAAACAACAGCAACCAACAAAGCATCGGATTATGGCAGGAGAAATAGTGGCATGGCAGAAAGCACTGTAACAGCAGACGGCAAACTGACAAGTAGTGATACTCGTCGCCGCATCTGGGCAATTGTAGGGGCCTCTTCAGGCAACCTGGTCGAATGGTTTGATTTTTACGTCTACTCGTTTTGTTCCCTCTACTTCGCCCACATCTTCTTCCCTTCTGGTAACACTACCACTCAACTACTGCAAACAGCCGGTGTTTTTGCTGCGGGATTCCTGATGCGCCCAATAGGCGGTTGGCTATTTGGCCGCATAGCCGATAAACATGGCCGCAAGAAATCGATGCTGTTATCAGTATGTATGATGTGTTTCGGCTCTCTGGTTATCGCATGTCTGCCAGGCTATGAAACTATTGGCACCTGGGCTCCGGCATTGTTACTTCTCGCGCGTTTATTCCAGGGATTATCTGTAGGTGGAGAATATGGCACCAGCGCCACCTATATGAGTGAAGTCGCAGTAGAAGGTCGTAAAGGTTTTTATGCCTCATTTCAGTATGTCACGTTAATCGGCGGACAACTGTTGGCACTACTGGTTGTCGTGGTTTTACAACACACCATGGAAGACGCTGCACTCAGAGAGTGGGGATGGCGCATTCCCTTTGCGTTAGGAGCGGTGTTAGCCGTTGTGGCTTTGTGGTTACGCCGTCAATTGGATGAAACTTCACAACAAGAAACACGCGCTTTAAAAGAAGCTGGATCTCTGAAAGGATTATGGCGCAATCGCCGTGCATTCATCATGGTTCTCGGTTTTACTGCTGCGGGCTCCCTTTGTTTCTATACCTTCACCACTTACATGCAGAAGTATCTGGTAAATACTGCGGGAATGCACGCCAATGTAGCAAGCGGCATTATGACAGCCGCACTGTTTGTATTTATGCTCATCCAGCCACTCATTGGTGCGCTGTCGGATAAGATTGGTCGCCGTACCTCAATGTTATGTTTCGGTTCTCTGGCAGCCATTTTTACAGTTCCTATTCTCTCAGCATTGCAAAACGTTTCCTCGCCTTATGCCGCTTTTGGTCTGGTGATGTGTGCCCTGCTGATAGTGAGTTTTTATACATCAATCAGTGGAATACTGAAGGCTGAGATGTTCCCGGCACAGGTTCGCGCATTAGGCGTTGGTCTGTCATATGCGGTCGCTAATGCTATATTTGGTGGTTCGGCGGAGTACGTAGCGTTGTCGCTGAAATCAATAGGAATGGAAACAGCCTTCTTCTGGTATGTGACCTTGATGGCCGTGGTGGCGTTTCTGGTTTCTTTGATGCTACATCGCAAAGGGAAGGGGATGCGTCTTTAGTGACGGGTCAGTTGCCAGACGGTATAGCCGGTGCTTGCACCGGCAACATCCCAGGCCAAATCCTTCCAGCTCCAGCCGCTCCCTTCGGGGCGGCTATCCCAAAGCTCTTTTGACGCCCCCAGACTGACAGAGAACATCAATCCAAACATGGCACTGCGATCCCGGCTCATCCCCTGATGCTGTGAATATTCATTTCCGGCGGCGGAAAGCATCGCCGAGGCGATAAAGTGTTGAGCTTTATCCTGCCCGCTCCAGCTATCGTTAGCCATATGGCTGCATCCAGAAAGTAACAATAGCGAGCAGACAAAAAGAATACGCAAAACGTGGCCTCCAAAAAACAAACCCCGTACAGGACGGGGTTGTGATTACAGGATGCGGCTAATTAATCGGTCGATGCGGATACGGCGCAAACGACGGATGAGTTTACGAACCTTCACCGGATAATCGGCAATACTTTGCAGATCGCGATAGTGCTTAACGATGGTGGTATGCTCGCGGATCAGCTCCAGTTCTTTCTCTCGCTGTGGTGCAAGCTCCAGTTGCGGATCGTGGATCAAAATGGCGTTTTCCAGATCCAGACGCCAGGCGCGCGGGTTCAGGTTATTACCGGTGATCAACATCCACTTATCATCAACCCACATCCCTTTCAGGTGATAGGTGTTGTCGTCATCTTTCCATAACCGAACCACTAACTGGTCAGTGTTGACGTAATACTGTAAACGGCTCAGGAAACGACGCAGATTGATCTCATAGAGATAAGGCAATGCGCCAATTATCTTGAAAGGTTCATCTTCCGGAATGTAGAAGTCATTCGCGGTTTTATCACCAACAATAATTTCGATCTTTTTCCCTTCGCGCAGCAACTGGATGATATTGCGCACCAGGATTGCTGGCAGGTTGAAGTATGGCGTACAGATGGTTAGTTTCTGCTCGGCACAAGGCATAAGATGGAAAATGGTCTTGTTCAACAGACTCGATTTCCCCAGACCTACCAACGGCGTTACGGAAAGCTGATCGTTGTCGGCATCGCCCTGGAAATGATAAGCGGCATCACGCAGCTCCTGGCGGAACAGACGAATATCGTTCTTGATTTCCGGGCTTTTTGGCCGATTAACATCATCCAGACGATTAACGCCGCGGCCATTCATAATATTCTGTGTAACCCATTCAAACATAATGTCTGACATCTTACGGTTACGGATAAGATGATAACGGTCGTAGCGATATTTATCGTGCTGATGCAGGTAAACATCGTTCAGGCTGGCACCGCTATAAAGTACGCTATCGTCGATGATAAAGCCTTTAAAGTGCAGAACACCAAGGGCTTCACGGGTATTGATTGGAACGCCATAAACCGGAACATCTACGCCCGGATTTTCCTGCGCCATGCGGCAGTACCAGTCAGCGTTAGTGTTAGATGCCGCAGCGCCAATGCGTCCACGTTGTGCACGATGCCAGTCGACCAGCACCCGCACATCCAGTTCCGGACGCTGCCTTTTAGCCTCATACAACGCGTTCAGAATGCCTTTGCCACCGTCATCCTGTTCGAGATACAGGGCGACAATGCAAATGCGCTGCTTCGCGCTGGCTATTTTTTCCAGCAGCGTCTCCCGGAAGTCGGCGGGAGCGTAAAAGAAATCGACATCATCAACTGATTGAGAAATCTTGGGTAGTTGGGCAAGGTGTTGTTGATGTTTATTACGCTTAAATTTTGACAACATCACAGTGCATTTCTTCTCTGTTCATTGAAGGGTCCTCTGTGCAATGCAGACGACATAAGCGGGCAATAATAACACCAGTCCCGATTAAGTGGTCAACATTTCCAGTACCTTACTCATGATTCCTCGCGCTGGGCAAGATTTAGCGTAAGCCCAACGATCCCCTCTTCGAGCTGGATATCAACGTTAAACCCGAGCTTGCGGGCCAGCGCCACCATGCCACGATTGTTTGGCATCGTAATACCATTCAGACGTTGCAGTCCGTGATCTCGCGTATAGGTAATCAACTTTTCCATTAAGCGTCGACCTAAGCCTAACCCTTTGAGATCCGAGCGAACCAGCACGGCAAATTCGGCATCGATGTTATCAGGGTCGGAGATCGCACGCGTGACGCCAAGGATCTCTTCCGTTTGATCAATACGTCGTACCGCCACAAAAGCCATTTCCCGATCGTAGTCGATCTGCGTCATGTTGGCTAAATCTTCATGGGTAAATTCGTTGATCTCGCTAAAGTAGCGGTAATAAAGATCTTCTTTGGTGACTCGCGAAATGAATTGCTGAAGCTGTGGCTCATCTTCTGGCAAAATCGGGCGGAACAAGCAGCGTTCACCGTTTTTCAATTCTACCCATTCTTCCAGCTGATGCGGATAAGGGCGCACAGCCAGCCGGCTCTCGTTATCACCTTCAAACGGCGCGATATCCAGCGTGACATCCAGCGCGGTAAATTCACTGCCAGAAGCCAGCAAAGGATGAATATCCAGACGCTGAATTTCCGGGCAATCGACAATCAAGTTGGAAACCTGCACCAGAAGCTGGCTCAAGCCTGCAACATCCAATGGGCGTAGCGCACTGCGCGCACGAATCTTTTTACTTTTGATCCCCTGAATAACCAGATAGCGGGCCAGGTTCATGTTCAGCGGCGGCAGTGCGACGACGGCTTGATCTTCAGGACGCCACTCCACACCTCCCTCACCCAGCATGATCAACGGCCCGAAAACCGGATCGTGTTCAACCACAACCCGCAACTCCTGAGCGCCAGCACGGTTAGCCATACTTTGCACCAACAGGCCGTGGATCCGCGCCTGCGGCCAGGCCATTTTTACGCGATCGAAAATAGCGTTTGCCGCTTGCTGGACTTCATTAGCTGTACGCAGGTAGAGCATGACGCCCTGAACTTCCGATTTATGTGGAATATCCGGCGAACGCAATTTCAGCGCCACCGGATAACCAATCTGTTCGGCAATATGCACCGCTTCGGTGCTATCGCTGGCAATCCAGGTGGGGAGCGTGTTCATGCCATACGCTTGCAGGATGGGCTGAACTTCATGGGTATCGAGCGACGTAGCCCCTTCGGCAATCGCCTGTTGCAACAGAAGATGCGCTTCTGCGGTATTGGAGGTCAGATTGCTGGGCAACGCCGGCGTTTCGCGTAGTTGCTTCTGATTACGTCGGTACTCCACCATATGCATAAAAGCAGTGATGGTTCCTTCCGGCGTGCGATAGGTCGGCAGCCCGGCTTCACTGAATAATCGTCGTGCCTCTTGAGAGGAGTGCTCGCCGCACCAGTTCGTCAGCAGAGAAACATACTTGCTGCGGGGATGATGCTTTACCGCTTCAATTAATGCTTGCGCACTTTCTGTTGCGGGAGCAGCGGCGCTGGGCGAATGAATAACCATCAGCGCGTCAAAATCCTGGCTGTGGAGCAGAATATCCAGCGTTTTAGTATAGTGCTCACTGCTGGCGTCATCGCGTAGATCGAGCGGGTTAGAGATTGCCACATGTTCTGGCAGTGCATCGCGCAGTTTCTGGCAGGTTTCTTCGCTTAGCGTTGCCAGCTTGCCATTGCGTGACCATAAGGCATCCAGCGCCAGCGCGGCAGGCGCAGCACCGTTGCTGATAATCATCAGCCGGTCGCCACGCAGCGGGCGCATATGGCTGAGGGTTTCCACCGCCGAAAACAGCTCGTGAGTATCCTGTACCCGCAACAAACCGGCACGCTGAATAGCCGCATCCCACGCCGGATCCATTCCTGCCGTGGTATTCAACAGATGTTGAGCCGCCGGGCTACGTCCGCTTTTAATCACCAGAATCGGTTTATTGCGAGAGGCACTACGGGCCGCCGAAACAAAGCGTCGCGCGTCGCTTAACTGTTCGAGATAGAGCAGGATGGCGCTGGTTTTACTGTCGCGGGCCAGATAGTCAAGCAATTCATCAACGTCGATATCCAGGCTGTCGCCGAGCGCAATAAAGTAGGAAAAGCCCATCTCACGCTGTTGCGCCCAGTCGAGGATGGTGTTGGAGACGGCAGCCGATTGCGAAATAAACGCCAGCTTGCCGCGTTTAATCGGCACGGGCGAAAAGCTGGCATTCAGACCTTGCCAGGGAGCCAGTAATCCCAGACTGTTTGGCCCGAGCAGACGCATGTTATGGCGCAGGGCGCAGGCGCGGAGATCTTCGTGTTGAGATGCTGGTGCAGAAAGAATAATGCAGGTTTTACAGCCCTTCTCGCCGAGCTCTTCCAGAAGAGCAAGATTGCGGCTGGCATTGGTACACAAAACCGCAAGGTCGGGTGTAAAGGGCAAGCTGGCAATATCCGGCCAGGCCAGCACACCCAACACCGCTTTCCAGGCTGGCGTCACCGGGAGTACCGGCCCGTTAAAGCCTCCCGCCAGCAGGTTACGCATCATCAGGTAACCTGCGCGATTGGGTTTCATCGATGCGCCAATTACCGCTATCGATTTTGGTCGCAGTAGTGCTTCCAGTCCTCGCTGACTCATACCGGTCTCCCGCAGAAGTGACCGAATGATTTTAAACGCTTTCTAACTGTTCTGCTGTGATGCTACCCAGATGTTGCGTTTTTCCTGCCAGATAGCGCGTTTTAAAACGAGTGAAATGCTCGCCTAAGCCCGTTGCTGCTTCGGTATCGCCCGCCATATCTAAAAGTGCGATGGCTACTTCGGCGGTGCAATATTGGCCTTCAGCCTGGGCTTCACGCAGGCGATAGGCAGAAAGCCGGGAAAGATCGACGGAAATGACGGGAAGATTATCCAGATACGGACTTTTACGAAACATTTTCCGAGCTTCCGGCCAGGTGCCATCGAGCATGATAAACAGCGGCGGCTTACCGGAAGGCGGCGAGAAGATGACTTCCCGTTGCTCGCCGGCATACGAGGCAGGAAAAACCACCATTGGCTGATAATCCGGGTTTTGTACCAGCTCCAGCAAATCTTGCGATGGTTCAGTGCGCGACCATTGAAACGCGACTGTATCCGGCAAGATATCAGCAATTAAACGTCCGGTATTGCTGGGCTTCATTGGCTCGGTATCGAACATCAGCAAACAAAAACGGCTTTTTGCTTCAGTTGGGGTGATTGTCGAACAGAGGCAAAGTTTCTCTGGCAAAAGGCAGCGTTGGCAACGACGAACGCGATTACCACGGGCAAGAAAAGGACGCGTTGCGCGTGCAATACGTTCGGCGCGTAACTGGAGAACAGCGTTTTCGGTCATGAGAGAGGGCGTCGAAAAACCGCCATTGTCGCAGAGGAGAAAACGGGGCACAAGATGCGCCCCGGTAAGATTAAAGAGATTCGTTCAACCAGCTATCGAACGGTGCTTTCGGCACTGCGCCGTTGAGCATGTCAACAACCTGACCATTTTTGAAAATCATAATCGTCGGAATGCTACGAATACCAAAGCGGCTGCTTAATTCACGTTCAGCTTCGGTATTCACTTTTACAAAACGCACTTTACCGCTACGCTCTTGCGCAACATCTTCAAAAATCGGCGCGAAGTTACGGCAGGGGCCGCACCACGGTGCCCAGAAGTCGATCACTACAGGCAGATCGTCTTTCAGCAATTTGTCGAGTGTTTCACCGGTCGCATTAATCACCTCTCCGTCAAACAGGTCGTGACCGCAGCGTCCGCATTTTGCCGCATCTTCGATCCGATCGTCGGGAATGCGATTGATGGCCTGACAATGGGTACAAACGGTATTCATAACTAACCTCGGGATGAGTAAGGAGACTTATCGGCAATGACGCCGGTATGTTTCTAATATGTTACATATTATCAAAGGCAATGTTCCAGACAACAATCTGTTTTATTCAATAGGTATGATAGTCGCAGGCTTTGGTACGAAATCATGGCGAACCGCGCGCACTTCGGGTAATCTGCGCGCTTCGCGCAGCGCTGGTGGAGAAAAGCATGAACGATGAAATGAAAGGTAAAAGCGGCAAGGTCAAAGTGATGTATGTCCGCAGTGATGATGATTCTGATAAACGTACCCATAACCCGCGAACCGGGAAAGGGGGCGGGCGTCCAGGAAAATCTCGTGCCGACGGTGGCCGTCGCCCCGCCCGCGATGACAAACAGAGTCAGCCCCGTGACCGCAAGTGGGAAGATTCGCCGTGGCGCACGGTTTCCCGCGCGCCGGGTGATGAGACGCCGGAAAAGGCCGATCACGGTGGCATCAGTGGTAAAAGTTTTATTGATCCAGAAGTGTTGCGTCGTCAGCGTGCGGAAGAAACCCGCGTTTACGGCGAAAATGCATGTCAGGCACTGTTCCAGAGCCGTCCGGAAGCGATTGTTCGCGCCTGGTTTATCCAGAGCGTAACGCCGCGTTTTAAAGAAGCCTTGCGCTGGATGGCAGCAAACCGCAAAGCGTACCATGTAGTGGATGAAGCGGAACTGACAAAAGCGTCAGGCACGGAACATCACGGCGGCGTTTGCTTCCTGATTAAAAAGCGTAACGGCACAACCGTACAGCAGTGGGTAAGCCAGGCCGGCGCGCAGGATTGTGTACTGGCGCTGGAAAACGAATCTAACCCGCATAACCTGGGTGGCATGATGCGTAGCTGCGCGCACTTTGGCGTGAAAGGCGTTGTGGTGCAGGATGCGGCGTTGCTGGAATCGGGTGCGGCAATCCGTACCGCAGAAGGCGGCGCAGAGCACGTTCAGCCGATTACCGGCGACAACATTGTTAATGTGCTGGATGATTTCCGTCAGGCGGGTTACACCGTAGTGACCACTTCCAGCGAGCAGGGTAAACCGCTGTTCAAAACCAGTCTGCCAGAGAAAATGGTGCTGGTGCTGGGCCAGGAATATGAAGGGCTACCGGATGCCGCACGCGATCCGAACGATTTGCGCGTGAAGATTGATGGTACTGGCAACGTTGCTGGTCTGAATATCTCTGTCGCAACTGGCGTGCTGCTTGGCGAATGGTGGCGTCAGAACAAAGCCTGATAAATCAGCCGGATGGCAACGATGTCATCCGGCATTTTCCCGCAAATTTACTCACTCTCTGCCGGTAACACTGGCATCCAGTCAATCGGTTTTTCGCCACGTTGTTCCAGCCACTGATTTGCCAGCACAAAATGGTTGCAGCCAAAGAATCCACGATGCGCCGAAAGCGGCGACGGATGCGGCGCTTTCAGCACGTGATGGCGTTGCTTATCTATAATCGCCCCTTTCTTTTGCGCATGTGATCCCCATAACAAAAACACCACGCCTTCACGATGCTGATTAATCAGGCTGATGACTTTATCAGTAAACGTTTCCCAGCCGAGGCTGGCGTGGGAATGTGCCTGGCCTGCGCGTACCGTCAATACGGTGTTGAGCAGGAGAACCCCCTGACGTGCCCAGCTTTCAAGATAGCCATGTGTCGGGCGAGTAAAGCCTGGAAGGGTATTTTCCAGTTCTTTATACATATTCAGTAGAGAAGGCGGTATAGCAATGCCTGGGCGAACGGAAAATGCCAGACCGTGCGCTTGTCCGGGGCCGTGGTAAGGATCCTGACCGAGGATCACCACTTTGACATCGCCCAGTTCAGTAAAGCGAAAGGCGTTAAAAACATCTTTTTGTGGTGGGTAGATGGTTATCCCGGACTGCCGCTCGCTGGCAACGGTCTGGAGGGTGTTAAGAAAATAGGGTTGCTGCTTTTCTTCAGCCAGCACGTCATGCCAGGTTAATTGGTTAGTCATCTCGCTCTCCTGCGGATCTTCAATCCGCCTAGCTTAACTGCTTCTTTCTACAGAACAAAATCAAGCTCATTTTTTAGCCATAAACGAGTGCAAAAAAGTGTAAATTGGTAAAATCTCACGCTCGCATAAGTTGATGTAAAACAATAAAATCCATTTCAGACCACATTTGATGTTTGGTTTTTGTTGATTTAAATCAAAGAATCAAGGGTGTTTGAGGAGTATATATACACTCAAGCAACAATGGTTTTACCAATTGGCCGCGACAGGCTAATCAAATCAAATAATTTGCCGGGGAGGCATCACATGATTACAGGTATCCAGATTACTAAAGCCGCTAATGACGATCTGCTGAACTCTTTCTGGCTGCTGGACAGCGAAAAAGGCGAAGCGCGTTGCATCGTTGCGAAAGCAGGTTTTGCAGAAGACGAAGTGGTTGCAGTAAGCAAACTGGGTGACATTGAATACCGTGAAGTTCCAGTAGAAGTTAAACCAGAAGTTCGCGTTGAAGGTGGTCAGCACCTGAACGTAAACGTTCTGCGTCGTGAAACTCTGGAAGATGCAGTTAAGCATCCGGAAAAATATCCGCAGCTGACTATCCGTGTATCTGGTTATGCAGTTCGCTTCAACTCTCTGACTCCGGAACAGCAGCGCGACGTTATCGCTCGTACCTTTACTGAAAGCCTGTAAGGCTTAAGTAGCAAGTTATTAAGCGGAAGAGGGTGACCTCTTCCGCTTTTCTTTTGTCTTTCAATAGAAAATGCGTACCGCACAATAGACCAGCAACAGCGCCAGCACGATATTCAACTGACGGCCATAGCGGTTAAACAATCGCTGAAACAGATGTCCCGCCAGCGCCCAACACACATTGCCAAACGTCCCAATCATCGCCAGCAAAACGCTGACGCCAACTACCCAGCTTAACGCCTGTGTTTGCGGCAGAACAAACGTCGACAGTGCCGTAATGCCGTACAAAATAATTTTGACGTTCACAAACTGCAAAGCAAAGCTGGCCCAAAAACTGATCGGTTTTGCCTGAAGTCCGTCTTCTTTTGTTGGACTGGTAGCGATTTTCCACGCCAGCCAGACAATATATGCCGCCCCCGCCCAACTCAACAAATGCACTGCTGCCGGATCGATAACAGCCAGTGAAAACGAAATGCCCGCACACAGCAACATGACGATTAAAAATCCCAGACTCATCCCTGCCAGCACGCGGGTACTCTGACGAAATCCGTGCGTTGTGGCTGAACTCAGAGCAAGAATATTGTTCGGTCCAGGCGTGAGGGCAGTAATCAGGGTGTAGGTCCAGAAAGCACTTAATAGGGTCGGTGTCACTTGTTATCTCCTTTGTTTTGATAGACAGTACCCGACATGAAATATTTAAAAAAATGAATGTTTTTACATTCTAAATTCGACAATATCGATAGGTTTGGGTTTATGGATCTGCGCCGTTTTATTACGCTTAAAACCGTGGTGGAAGAGGGTTCCTTTTTGCGAGCTTCGCAAAAATTGTGCTGCACACAATCGACGGTGACTTTTCATATTCAGCAGCTTGAGCAGGAGTTCTCGGTACAGTTATTTGAGAAAATTGGCCGACGGATGTGCCTCACTCGCGAAGGTAAAAAGCTGCTGCCGCACATCTATGAACTTACCAGAGTGATGGATACCCTTCGTGAGGCTGCCAAAAAAGAGTCGGATCCGGACGGGGAACTACGCGTTGTTTCGGGCGAAACGTTGCTCTCTTACCGAATGCCGCAGGTGTTGCAGCGTTTTCGGCAACGCGCACCAAAAGTGCGTTTATCGTTGCAGTCGCTGAACTGTTACGTGATCCGTGATGCGCTACTGAATGATGAGGCAGATGTCGGGGTTTTTTATCGCGTAGGGAATGATGATGCTCTGAACCGACGAGAGTTAGGTGAACAATCGCTGGTGCTGGTGGCTTCGCCGCATATTGAAGATGTCGATTTTACTGAGCCGGGAAGACATAACGCCTGTAGCTTTATTATTAACGAACCGCAATGCGTCTTCCGCCAGATATTTGAAAGCACGCTGCGTCAGCGACGGATTACGGTGGAACACACCATTGAGCTTATAAGCATTGAAAGTATCAAGCGATGTGTCGCGGCAAACATTGGAGTCAGCTACTTACCGCGATTTGCGGTAGCAAAAGAGCTGGAGTGCGGAGAATTAATTGAATTGCCCTTCGGCGAACCGTCGCAGACCATTACGGCAATGTGCGCTCACCATGCCGGAAAAGCGGTTAGCCCGGCGATGCACACTTTTATTCAGTGTGTTGAAGAGTGTTTTTTGCCGGAATAAAAAAAAGCCGGGCTTAACCCGGCATTATGATTACTCTTCTGTCGTTTGCGGCGGCACGCCCGTTCCGCTTGGTTTGCGGCGCTTACCAATATTTTTGGTATCGCGATGGCGTTTTTTCACCCGTGGCTTCTCTTTCTCTTTAGCCTTTTTCTTCTCGGCGCGTTTTGCCAACACTTTTTTCGATGGCTTGCCGGTCTGTTTCTCGCTTGGTGCACGGGTCTTCGGTCGTAACTCATCAATTACGCGTGCTTTAATCGGCTCTTCAATATAACGACCGACCTTACCCAGCAGCAGATGGTCATGAGCTTCAACCAGCGAGATAGCGATACCTTTACGACCAGCGCGAGCGGTACGCCCGATACGGTGCAAATAAGTATCGCCACTGCGCGGCATATCGAAGTTAAAGACGTGGCTGACATCCGGAATGTCGATACCGCGCGCGGCAACATCGGTTGCAACCAGCACGTTAACACGACCTTCGGTCAGGCGTTTGATCGCTTCGTTACGCTTGCCTTGTACCATCTCACCTTCGAGATAGCAGTTGTTGATGCCCGCTTCGCGCAGCCAGTTTGCCAGCTCATGCACACGCTCACGCTTACGCACAAACACAATTGAGCGGGTCGCTTCTGGTTGTTTTAACAGATGCACCAGCAACGCGGTTTTATGCTCAAGGTCATCGGCACGGTAATACCACTGATGAATTTTTTTGCGCTCACGAGTGGACGGATTCGCAGAAACCTCCACTGGATCTTCCAGTAGACGCTCAGCAAAATCCTGAATGGCATCGCCTTCCAGCGTTGCTGAGAAGAGCAGGGTTTGTTTACGCCAGCGAGTTTCGCCAGCAATATGTTCGATATCCTGGGCGAAGCCCATATCCAGCATACGGTCTGCTTCGTCGAGGATCAGTGTTTCAACCGCGCGGCAATCAAAGTTCTCTTCTTTTATATACTGCAGCAGACGACCGGTTGTGGCGACCACGATGTCCTGGTTTTCGCTGAACACTTCTGCGTGGTTCATATAAGCCACGCCACCAGTGATGGTGGCGATATCCAGATGCGTATGTTTCGCCAGTTCGCGGGCATGATCGGCCACCTGCATCGCCAGTTCGCGAGTTGGGGTGAGGATCAAAATACGCGGCGGACCGGATTTCTTACGCGGGAAATCGAGCAGGTGCTGCAACGCTGGCAGCAGATACGCCGCCGTTTTACCGGTGCCTGTCGGCGCAGAACCGAGTACATCACGGCCATCGAGCGCAGGCGGAATGGCGGCAGCCTGAATGGCGGTCGGGCGAGTGAAACCTTTATCCTGGAGTGCTTCCAGCAGGCTTTCGTCGAGTTCAAGTTCGGAAAAAGTCGTTACAGTCATGTTCTACCTCTGTGTGGGGCGCTGATTATAGACGTTACGGCTGCAATCTTCATCTGTTTGTATGGATATCGCTTCTCAGGTATTGTTCTTACCCGGTGCTATCGCCGTTTTTCCAGCAAGGTTTTATTTTCATGTCACAGTCTACATCCGTGCTTCGTCGTAATGGATTTACTTTTAAACAGTTTTTTGTCGCACACGATCGCTGTGCAATGAAAGTGGGAACGGATGGAATTTTGCTGGGCGCATGGGCTCCTGTGGCTGGGGTAAAACGCTGCCTTGATATCGGTAGCGGTAGCGGGTTATTGGCTTTGATGCTGGCGCAGCGCACCGATGATGGCGTGATAATCGATGCGGTTGAAATTGAAAACGAAGCGGCTGCCCAGGCGCAGAAAAATATCGCGCAGTCCCCGTGGGCAGAGCGGATTAACGTCCATACGGGGGATATTCAGCAGTGGCTTACCCAGCAGACAACGCGCTTTGATTTAATCATCAGTAACCCGCCGTATTATCAGCAGGGAGTAGAGTGCGCAACACCACAGCGGGAGCAGGCGCGCTATACCACTACGCTTGATCACCAGACGTTGCTCACTTGCGCGGCAGAATGCATTACCGAAGAGGGATTTTTCTGCGTGGTGCTGCCAGAACAGATCGGTAATGGTTTTACTGAACTGGCGTTAAATATGGGCTGGCATTTACGTTTACGGACGGATGTGGCGGAAAACGAAGCGCGACTGCCGCATCGGGTGCTGCTGGCATTCTCCCCACAGGCGGGGGAGTGTTTTAGCGATCGCTTAGTGATTCGTGGGCCAGACCAGAACTATTCCGAAGCGTATACGGCGCTGACCCAGGCTTTTTATCTGTTTATGTAATGATTGCCGGGGGTGAGAATCGATGGACCGGAATGCGTGAGTAGCTCCGGGTAATCCAGCGTGTAATGCAAGCCCCGACTCTCTTTGCGCATTATAGCGCAGCGAACAATCAACTCGGCAACCTGCACCAGATTACGCAGCTCCAGCAAATTATTCGACACACGGAAGTGAGCATAATATTCATCTATCTCCTGCTGCAGCATATTGATCCGCCGCAGGGCGCGCTCCAGGCGCTTTGTTGTGCGTACAATGCCCACGTAATCCCACATAAACAGGCGTAACTCATGCCAGTTATGTTGAATCACCACCAGTTCATCAGGATTCTCAACGCGGCTTTCATCCCACGGCGGTAACGTACTGACGCCGCGCACATAAGGCATACGCTTTGCAATATCTTCCGCTGCCGACCAGCCGTAGACCAGACACTCCAGCAATGAGTTAGAGGCCATTCGGTTAGCGCCATGTAATCCTGTATAGCTGACTTCACCAATGGCATACAGGCCATCAACGTCGGTACGCCCATAATCATCTACCATCACGCCACCGCAGGTGTAGTGCGCAGCGGGCACTATTGGCACAGGCTCTTTCGTGAGATCAATGCCCAGCCCCAATAACTTTTCATAAATCATTGGGAAATGCTGACGAATAAAATCGGCGGGCTTATGGCTGATGTCGAGGAACATACAATCCGCGCCGAGGCGTTTCATTTCATGGTCAATGGCGCGGGCGACAATATCGCGCGGGGCCAGTTCGCCGCGCTCATCAAAATCGGGCATAAATCGTGTACCGTCCGGGCGTTTCAAATAAGCGCCTTCGCCACGTAAGGCTTCCGTTAACAGGAAATTTCGAGCCTGTGGATGATACAGTGCGGTAGGGTGGAACTGATTAAATTCAAGATTAGCAACCCGGCAACCCGCGCGCCAGGCCATGGCAATACCATCGCCGGAGGATATATCAGGATTAGTGGTATACTGATAAACTTTCGATGCGCCTCCGGTTGCCAGCACTACCGCTTTTGCGTGGCAGGTTTCTACCGCTTCTTTATTGCGATTCCACACCCATGCGCCAACAACCCGTCGCGTACCCGGCAGACCAATTTTGTCAGAAATAATCAGATCGACGGCGTTGCTGCGTTCCAGCACGCGAATATTCGGATGGTTCTGCGCCTTGCTCACTAGTGTGGTTTCTACTTCTTTACCAGTAGCGTCGGCGGCATGAAGAATACGACGGTGACTATGTCCACCTTCACGAGTCAGATGGTAGCTCTCTTCGCCATTTGGCTGAACGTGGGTATCAAACAACACCCCCTGGTCGATCAACCATTGCACGCAGGAACGCGCATTGCTGGCAACAAATTCAACAGCATGGCGATCGCAAATTCCGGCACCAGCAATTAAGGTATCTTCCACATGTGAATCGATGCTGTCAGTTTCATCAAACACGGCGGCAATTCCGCCCTGGGCGTAAAACGTCGAGCCTTCTGTAACTGGACCTTTACTTAGAACGATGACTTGATGCTTATCCGCCAGACGTAGCGCCAGTGAAAGCCCGGCGGCACCGCTACCAATAATCAACACATCACAAGAATGTTCAGGGAAAATATTCATTTTGATTGTTTAATTTACTAAACACCGTTCGGCCAGCATAGCATCATGTTGTACAATTAAACACCTGTTATTTTGATGTTTGTTGCATGGGCTAAACATGTTGATTCAGGGAGACGGGAAAAAGAGAAGTTGATCGTTGGCGGAGGATTAGGTGGTGAAATAAAAAGGCCGTTGGGTTACTCTTCAGGCAGTTAAATGGGCATTTCTACACAGATAATGCGTTATTCAGATTCTGTAGACTTATAATGATAGATAATGATCCGTCTACAGCATGACAAACAAAAACAGATGCGTTACGGAACTTTACAAAAACGAGACACTCTAACCCTTTGCTTGCTCAAATTGCAGCTAATGGAGTGGCGTTTCGATAGCGCGTGGAAATTTGGTTTGGGGAGATTTTACCTCGGATGAGCGAGCAGTTAACGGACCAGGTCCTGGTTGAGCGGGTCCAGAAGGGAGATCAGAAAGCCTTTAACTTACTGGTAGTGCGCTATCAGCATAAGGTGGCGAGTCTGGTTTCCCGCTATGTGCCGTCGGGTGATGTTCCCGATGTGGTACAAGAAGCTTTTATTAAAGCCTATCGTGCGCTGGATTCGTTCCGGGGAGATAGTGCTTTTTATACATGGCTGTATCGGATTGCTGTTAATACGGCAAAAAATTACCTGGTTGCTCAGGGGCGTCGTCCACCTTCCAGTGATGTGGATGCCATTGAAGCTGAAAACTTCGAAAGTGGCGGCGCGCTAAAAGAAATTTCGAACCCTGAGAACTTAATGTTGTCAGAAGAACTGAGACAGATAGTTTTCCGAACTATTGAGTCCCTCCCGGAAGATTTACGCATGGCAATAACCTTGCGGGAGCTGGATGGCCTGAGCTATGAAGAGATAGCCGCTATCATGGATTGTCCGGTAGGTACGGTGCGTTCACGTATCTTCCGAGCGAGGGAAGCTATTGATAATAAAGTTCAACCGCTTATCAGGCGTTGACGATAGCGGGATACTGGATAAGGGTATTAGGCATGCAGAAAGAACAACTTTCCGCTTTAATGGATGGCGAAACGCTGGATAGTGAGCTGCTTAACGAACTGGCTCACAACCCGGAAATGCAGAAAACCTGGGAAAACTATCACTTAATCCGTGACTCTATGCGGGGTGATACTCCCGAGGTGCTTCATTTCGATATCTCTTCCCGCGTGATGGCTGCCATTGAAGAAGAGCCAGTACGTCAACCGACGATATTGATCCCAGAGGCTCAGCCTGCACCGCATCAATGGCAGAAAATGCCATTTTGGCAGAAAGTACGTCCATGGGCGGCACAGCTTACCCAAATGGGCGTAGCGGCGTGCGTATCGCTTGCAGTTATCGTTGGCGTCCAGCACTATAATGGACAATCTGAAACGTCCCAGCAGCCCGAAACTCCGGTATTTAACACTCTGCCGATGATGGGTAAAGCCAGTCCGGTAAGTCTGGGAGTGCCTTCTGAAGCGACCGCGAATAATGGTCAACAGCAGCAGGTACAGGAGCAGCGTCGTCGCATTAATGCCATGTTGCAGGATTACGAACTGCAACGTCGACTCCACTCCGAACAGCTTCAGTTTGAGCAGGCACAAACACAGCAAGCCGCTGTACAGGTGCCAGGAATTCAAACTTTAGGAACGCAATCGCAGTAATGAAGCAACTTTGGTTTGCCATGTCATTAGTGACAGGTAGCCTGTTATTCTCTGCTAACGCCTCGGCCACCCCTGCGTCCGGGGCGTTATTACAGCAGATGAACCTGGCTAGTCAGTCACTGAATTACGAGCTGTCATTCATCAGCATCAATAAACAAGGTGTTGAGTCTCTGCGTTATCGACATGCACGCCTCGATAACCGTCCTCTTGCACAGTTGTTGCAAATGGATGGCCCGCGCCGGGAAGTGGTACAGCGCGGCAATGAAATCAGCTATTTTGAACCGGGTCTTGAACCGTTCACACTTAATGGCGATTACATTGTTGATTCTCTGCCATCGCTCATCTATACCGATTTCAAACGCCTTTCTCCTTACTACGACTTTATCTCCGTGGGGCGCACGCGTATTGCCGACCGCTTATGTGAGGTAATCCGCGTAGTCGCCCGTGATGGCACACGCTACAGCTACATCGTATGGATGGATACCGAATCGAAATTACCGATGCGGGTAGATCTCCTTGATCGCGATGGTGAAACGCTGGAACAATTCCGTGTGATTGCTTTCAACGTCAATCAGGATATCAGCAGCAGTATGCAGACGCTGGCGAAGGCGAACTTGCCACCGCTGCTTTCTGTACCAGTGGGGGAAAAAGCCAAATTTAACTGGGCTCCAACCTGGTTGCCACAGGGGTTTAGCGAAGTTTCCAGCAGTCGGCGTCCGCTACCGACGATGGACAACATGCCTATCGAATCACGTCTCTATTCCGACGGATTATTCAGCTTTTCGGTAAACGTTAACCGTGCTACGCCATCGAGCACCGACCAGATGTTGCGCACCGGACGCAGAACCGTTAGTACCAGCGTACGTGATAACGCCGAAATCACCATTGTTGGTGAACTGCCACCGCAAACGGCGAAGCGCATTGCCGAGAATATTAAGTTTGGGGCAGGGCAATGATTAAAGAGTGGGCCACTGTCGTCTCCTGGAAAAACGGGCAGGCGCTGGTCAGTTGTGATGTCAAAGCCTCATGCAGCAGCTGCGCTTCCCGTGCTGGTTGCGGTAGCCGCGTGTTGAATAAACTTGGCCCGCAAACCACACATACCATCGTCGTACCCTGTGATGAACCGTTAGTGCCGGGGCAAAAAGTGGAATTGGGAATCGCCGAAGGCAGCCTGCTCAGCTCCGCATTACTGGTTTATATGTCGCCGCTAGTGGGATTATTCCTCATCGCTTCGTTATTTCAGCTACTCTTTGCTTCAGATATTGCAGCATTATGCGGTGCGATTCTCGGCGGCGTTGGCGGATTCCTCATTGCGCGTGGATACTCACGTAAGTTTGCTGCCCGGGCAGAATGGCAACCTGTCATCTTAAGCGTGGCATTGCCACCTGGCCTTGTGCGATTTGAAACATCTTCGGAAGACGCGAGCCAGTGATTTCACTGGCTTTGTTGTATTTTGCATAACAAATGCGAGGACGTTTCCAGATACCACAATCCATACGGTATGAACATTTCCTCGCCTCAATGTTGTAGTGTAGAATGCGGCGTTTCTATTAATACAGACGTTAAGCTCAGAACAGCGACTTCTAAAAGCCTGGTTAACCGGGCATTAAGGCACAATAATCATACTTTATGAAGAATATACGTAACTTTTCGATCATAGCTCACATTGACCACGGTAAATCGACGCTGTCTGACCGTATTATCCAGATCTGCGGTGGCCTGTCTGACCGTGAAATGGAGGCACAGGTTCTCGATTCCATGGATCTTGAGCGTGAGCGTGGCATAACTATCAAAGCGCAGAGCGTGACGCTGGACTATAAAGCGTCCGATGGCGAAACCTATCAACTTAACTTTATCGACACCCCAGGTCATGTGGACTTCTCTTATGAAGTATCGCGTTCGCTGGCCGCTTGTGAAGGCGCATTGCTGGTGGTTGACGCCGGGCAGGGCGTAGAAGCACAAACCCTGGCAAACTGCTACACCGCAATGGAAATGGATCTTGAGGTAGTGCCGGTACTGAACAAGATTGACCTGCCGGCAGCCGATCCTGAACGCGTGGCGGAAGAAATTGAAGATATCGTTGGAATCGACGCCACCGACGCAGTGCGTTGCTCGGCGAAAACCGGCGTTGGTGTGCAGGACGTTCTTGAACGTCTGGTGCGCGACATCCCACCGCCGGAAGGCGATCCGGAAGGCCCGTTGCAGGCTCTGATTATCGACTCCTGGTTCGACAACTACCTGGGCGTTGTTTCACTTATCCGTATTAAAAACGGCACCCTGCGTAAGGGCGACAAAGTGAAAGTCATGAGTACCGGGCAGACTTATAACGCCGACCGTCTGGGTATTTTCACGCCGAAGCAAGTTGACCGTACAGAGCTGAAATGTGGCGAAGTAGGCTGGTTGGTATGTGCGATTAAAGATATTCACGGCGCACCAGTCGGTGACACCTTAACGCTGGCTCGTAATCCGGCAGAAAAGGCGCTGCCAGGATTTAAGAAAGTTAAACCGCAGGTTTACGCCGGTCTGTTCCCGGTAAGTTCCGACGACTATGAAGCCTTCCGCGATGCGCTGGGTAAATTGAGTCTCAACGATGCCTCTTTGTTTTACGAGCCGGAAAGCTCCACGGCGCTGGGCTTTGGTTTCCGCTGCGGCTTCCTCGGCCTGCTGCACATGGAGATTATTCAGGAACGTCTGGAACGCGAGTACGATCTTGACCTGATTACTACCGCTCCGACAGTAGTGTATGAAGTAGAAACTACGGGGAAAGAAGTTATCTACGTCGACAGCCCGTCTAAGCTGCCTGCGGTAAATAACATCTACGAACTGCGCGAGCCGATTGCAGAGTGTCACATGCTGCTGCCGCAGGCGTATCTTGGTAACGTCATTACGTTGTGCGTAGAAAAACGCGGCGTACAGACCAACATGGTTTATCACGGGAACCAGGTGGCACTGACGTATGAGATCCCGATGGCGGAAGTGGTACTCGACTTCTTCGATCGCCTGAAATCTACCTCGCGTGGTTATGCGTCTTTGGATTACAACTTCAAACGCTTCCAGGCGTCCGACATGGTGCGTGTTGACGTTTTAATCAACGGTGAACGTGTTGATGCGCTGGCGTTGATCACCCACCGTGATAATTCGCAAAACCGTGGTCGCGAGCTGGTGGAGAAGATGAAAGATCTGATCCCCCGCCAGCAGTTTGATATCGCCATTCAGGCTGCGATTGGTACGCACATCATTGCGCGTTCCACTGTGAAACAGCTGCGTAAAAACGTACTGGCTAAATGTTATGGCGGTGATATCAGCCGTAAGAAAAAGCTGCTGCAGAAGCAGAAAGAAGGTAAGAAACGCATGAAGCAGATCGGTAACGTCGAACTGCCGCAGGAAGCGTTCCTCGCCATTCTGCACGTCGGCAAAGACAACAAATAACCATTAGGAGTTGGCATGGCGAATATGTTTGCCCTGATTCTGGTGATTGCCACACTGGTGACGGGCATTTTGTGGTGCGTGGATAAATTCTTTTTCGCACCTAAACGGCGGGAACGTCAGGCAGCGGCGCAAGCGGCTGCCGGGGACTCACTGGATAAAGCAACGCTGAAAAAAGTTGCGCCGAAGCCAGGTTGGCTGGAAACCGGCGCTTCTGTATTTCCGGTGCTGGCTATCGTATTGATTGTGCGTTCGTTTATTTATGAACCGTTCCAGATCCCGTCAGGTTCGATGATGCCGACTCTGTTAATCGGTGACTTTATTCTGGTAGAGAAGTTTGCTTACGGCATAAAAGATCCTATCTACCAGAAAACGCTGATCGAAACCGGTCATCCGAAACGTGGTGATATTGTGGTCTTTAAATACCCGGAAGATCCAAAGCTTGATTACATCAAGCGTGCGGTGGGATTACCGGGCGATAAAGTCACTTACGATCCGGTAGCGAAAGAGGTGACTATTCAACCGGGATGCAGTTCCGGTCAGGCGTGTGAAAACGCGTTGCCGGTCACCTATTCCAACGTGGAGCCGAGCGATTTCGTACAGACCTTCTCACGTCGTAACGGCGGGGAAGCAACCAGCGGATTCTTTGAGGTGCCGAAAAACGAAACTAAAGAAAACGGTATTCGCCTTTCTGAACGTAAAGAGACACTAGGCGATGTAACGCATCGTATCCTGACCGTGCCGATTGCGCAGGATCAGGTGGGGATGTATTACCAGCAACCAGGACAACAACTGGCAACCTGGATTGTTCCGCCAGGGCAATACTTCATGATGGGTGATAATCGCGATAACAGCGCGGACAGCCGTTACTGGGGCTTTGTGCCGGAAGCGAATCTGGTCGGTCGGGCAACGGCTATCTGGATGAGTTTCGATAAGCAAGAAGGTGAATGGCCGACAGGCGTGCGCTTAAGTCGCATTGGTGGCATTCACTAATTGCTGTTATCCGTTCACGTTGTCGCCGTTATGGCGACAACGTGAATTATTTATGAGATAAATCTCCCGTGGCTAACGACATCCCCCGTCGTTGTGTATAGAATATTCCCCCGAAGTTTAAGGTTGGCACCTCCAGGTCGCCACGGCACACGAAACAGCGTTGGTCCCCATATACAGGTCAACTGAAACTGCTGCAAAGCTGTTAGCAGAACCCTGCATATCAGGTCTGTTTCGTGTGCTGAATTGTTGACGCATTTATTTATTGGTATCGCATGAACCCCATCGTAATTAATCGGCTTCAACGGAAGCTGGGCTACACTTTTAATCATCAGGAGCTGTTGCAGCAGGCATTAACCCATCGTAGTGCCAGCAGCAAACATAACGAGCGTTTAGAATTTTTAGGCGACTCTATTTTGAGCTACGTTATCGCCAATGCGCTGTATCACCGTTTCCCTCGTGTGGATGAAGGGGATATGAGCCGGATGCGCGCCACGCTGGTCCGTGGCAATACGCTGGCAGAACTGGCGCGTGAATTTGAGTTAGGTGAGTGCTTACGTTTAGGGCCGGGTGAACTTAAAAGCGGTGGATTTCGTCGCGAGTCGATTCTTGCTGACACCGTCGAAGCATTAATTGGCGGCGTATTCCTCGACAGCGATATTCAGACCGTCGAGAAATTAATCCTTAACTGGTATCAAACCCGTCTGGACGAAATTAGCCCAGGCGATAAACAAAAAGATCCGAAAACGCGCTTGCAAGAATATTTGCAGGGGCGCCATCTGCCTCTGCCAACTTATCTGGTAGTTCAGGTACGTGGCGAAGCGCACGATCAGGAATTTACTATCCACTGCCAGGTTAGCGGCCTGAGCGAACCGGTGGTTGGCACAGGTTCAAGCCGCCGTAAGGCTGAACAGGCTGCCGCCGAACAGGCGTTGAAAAAACTGGAGCTGGAATGAGCATCGATAAAAGTTACTGCGGATTTATTGCCATCGTCGGACGCCCGAACGTTGGCAAATCCACCCTGCTGAACAAACTGTTGGGGCAGAAAATCTCCATCACTTCCCGCAAAGCGCAGACAACCCGTCACCGCATTGTGGGTATCCATACTGAAGGCGCGTATCAGGCGATCTACGTCGATACCCCAGGTCTGCATATGGAAGAAAAACGCGCCATTAACCGCCTGATGAACAAAGCGGCGAGCAGCTCCATTGGCGACGTTGAGCTGGTGATTTTTGTCGTTGAAGGCACCCGCTGGACGCCGGACGATGAAATGGTGCTCAACAAGCTGCGTGATGGCAAAGCGCCGGTGATCCTCGCGGTGAACAAAGTGGACAACGTGCAGGAGAAAGCCGATCTTCTGCCGCATCTGCAGTTCCTGGCAAGCCAGATGAATTTCCTCGATATCGTGCCGATCTCTGCTGAAACCGGGCTGAATGTCGACACTATTGCGGCAATCGTGCGTAAGCATCTGCCTGAAGCGACCCATCACTTCCCGGAAGATTACATCACCGATCGCTCACAGCGTTTTATGGCGTCTGAAATCATCCGCGAAAAACTGATGCGTTTCCTCGGTGCAGAACTGCCGTACTCCGTGACCGTGGAAATCGAACGTTTTGTCACCAATGAGCGCGGCGGCTATGACATCAACGGTTTGATTCTCGTTGAGCGCGAAGGGCAGAAGAAGATGGTGATTGGCAACAAAGGGGCCAAGATCAAAACCATCGGGATTGAAGCGCGTAAAGACATGCAGGAAATGTTCGAAGCGCCTGTCCACCTTGAGCTGTGGGTGAAAGTGAAATCCGGCTGGGCCGACGACGAACGTGCGCTGCGTAGTCTCGGTTACGTTGACGATCTCTAATTAGCACACTCTATGACTTTCGAGGTGCAGGAAGGCGGCAAGACCGTGAATCCCTGGTCACTTACTAAAGTAAGTGACCAGGGGGAACAGTTGCAGCCAGGGCACCTGCAACTTGAAAGGCGACGAGTATGATGGAAGGCTGGCAGCGCGCATTTGTCCTGCATAGTCGCCCGTGGAGCGAAACCAGCCTGATGCTGGACGTCTTTACGGAGGAATCGGGACGCGTGCGTCTGGTTGCCAAAGGCGCACGTTCAAAACGTTCTACCGTGAAAGGCGCATTGCAGCCTTTCACACCTCTCTTGCTACGCTTCGGCGGGCGCGGTGAAGTCAAAACGCTGCGCAGTGCCGAAGCTGTCTCGCTGGCGCTGCCATTAAGCGGTATTACGCTTTACAGCGGTCTGTACATCAACGAACTTCTCTCCCGCGTTCTGGAATACGAGACGCGCTTCTCGGAACTCTTTTTCGATTACTTGCACTGCATTCAGTCTCTGGCAGGTGCCACTGGTACGCCAGAACCGGCGTTGCGTCGCTTTGAGCTGGCGTTGCTCGGGCATTTGGGTTATGGGGTCAACTTTACCCATTGCGCAGGTAGCGGTGAGCCGGTAGATGACACCATGACGTATCGTTATCGCGAAGAGAAAGGTTTTATTGCCAGTGTGGTTATCGACAATAAAACTTTCACCGGGAGGCAGTTGAAAGCGTTACACGCGCGGGAATTTCCTGACGCCGACACATTGCGAGCAGCGAAACGCTTTACCCGTATGGCGCTTAAGCCTTATCTTGGCGGTAAACCTTTAAAAAGCAGGGAACTGTTCCGGCAGTTTATGCCTAAGCGAACGGTGAAAACACATAATGACTGATGAGGATTGTCATGGCTGAATTACTGTTAGGCGTCAACATTGACCATATCGCAACGCTGCGTAATGCGCGTGGTACTGCTTATCCAGACCCGGTACAGGCGGCGTTTATTGCCGAGCAGGCGGGTGCTGATGGCATTACCGTGCATTTGCGCGAAGATCGTCGCCACATTACCGACCGCGATGTGCGAATCCTGCGTCAGACGCTGGATACCCGCATGAATCTGGAAATGGCGGTGACTGAAGAGATGTTGGCGATTGCCGTTGAGACGAAGCCGCATTTTTGCTGCCTGGTGCCGGAAAAGCGTCAGGAAGTGACAACCGAAGGCGGCCTGGACGTTGCGGGTCAGCGTGACAAAATGCGCGATGCTTGTAAACGTCTGGCAGATGCCGGGATTCAGGTTTCTCTGTTTATCGACGCCAATGAAGAGCAGATCAAAGCTGCCGCTGAGGTTGGCGCACCGTTTATTGAGATCCACACAGGCTGTTACGCCGATGCCAAAACTGATGCTGAACAGGCGCAAGAGCTGGCGCGTATTACTAAAGCTGCGACCTTTGCCGCAAGCCTCGGTCTGAAAGTTAATGCCGGTCACGGTCTGACCTATCATAATGTGAAAGCCATCGCCGCCATCCCTGAGATGCACGAACTGAATATCGGACATGCCATTATTGGCCGTGCGGTAATGACCGGACTGAAAGATGCCGTGGCAGAAATGAAGCGTCTGATGCTGGAAGCGCGTGGCTAATGGCAATATTAGGTTTAGGCACGGATATCGTAGAGATCGCTCGCATTGAAGCGGTGATCGCTCGATCCGGTGATCGCCTGGCACGACGCGTATTAAGCGATCATGAATGGGAGATCTGGAAAACGCACCATCAGCCGGTGCGTTTTCTGGCGAAGCGTTTTGCCGTGAAAGAAGCGGCGGCAAAAGCGTTTGGTACTGGGATCCGCAATGGCCTGGCATTTAATCAGTTTGAAGTGTTCAACGATGAACTCGGCAAGCCACGGCTGCGGTTGTGGGGCGAGGCGTTAAAATTGGCAGAAAAGCTGGGTGTCGCACATATGCATGTGACGCTGGCAGATGAACGCCACTATGCTTGCGCCACGGTAATAATTGAAAGTTAAAACTCTTTCTCGAACACCTAAATAATACCGTTCTTTTAAAAAGTAAAACCCCCGAACTGGTAAGGAACGGGGGTTTTACTTTATAACTTAAATAATATTGTGCAGCACGCACCCTCAACGGGAGTGATTATGGATCAGGGGGGTTATCTTTTACAAGCAACTTGCAATCTTTAGCATAAAAACTCGAGCCTTGACGAAGAATTCGATATCGATGGAAAGATTAACGTGACTGCCAATTCATAAGCACTTTAAAATTGGCTTCGTTATTGGAGATTTTGCTGTGCTTTACACCATATCACTGAATTCCCCCATTGAAACGAGTGGTGTCGTCAAAGCTCTGGTGCGGAGTGCAGCATGTACCCTCAATAACTCGCACGTTCAGTTTTGGGGAGATGTAAGGGCTAATCTGAACGGCTGCATTCCTTGTTTAAGGAAAAACGAATGACTGATTGTCGATACCTTATTAAACGGGTTATTAAAGTCGTCATTGCTGTTTTACAGCT
This sequence comes from Escherichia sp. MOD1-EC5433, assembly GCF_002966005.1. Lineage (NCBI taxonomy): Bacteria > Pseudomonadati > Pseudomonadota > Gammaproteobacteria > Enterobacterales > Enterobacteriaceae > Escherichia > Escherichia sp. MOD1-EC5433. The sequence goes on from NZ_PTRL01000003.1 coordinate 26,072, forward strand.
GATCCTTCTGTTCTTGTAACATCAGGAAACGTACTTAAGGCGCGTCGGCTTAACCAGCCAGACGCGCCTTTAATAATAATTAAGTGTCTGCGCAGATATTATCGAAATTCATTTAATGAATGTTTTTATTAATGACATCATAAAAATAAATATAATAATTTCGTTTTTACACGAGTGAATAAGCAATATCCTGCTCCAGAGGAAAAATACTAAATCTTATCCGCATGATGCATCAGCACAAACTTGTCCCACAACTGTTCTTCTGTTTCAACATGCGCCGGATCTTTCACAATAGTATTGGGGATCGGGCACACTTTCTGGCAGGTTGGCGTCTCGTAATGACCTACGCATTCGGTACACTTGTCGCTGTTAATCTCGTAGATATGTTCACCCATCGAAATCGCCTCATTCGGGCATTCGGGTTCACACATATCACAATTGATGCATTTTTTAGTGATTAACAGCGCCATAAGGAAACTCTCAAAACAACACAAACCGGGCGGGCATTATACGCGCATTCTTTACTCAAACCAGTTTTTTCACCAGCGCCTCACTATGACGAATACGTTCTGGTGCCAGTTCCAGATCCTGCTGGATCAGCGCAATGAACAGCAAATCCGTTAACATTCCCTGAGCATGACATGCGGAGATCGAAGCACTGTTTGTCGCTTGTTCTTCGGCAATGGTATACAGGCAATGAGAAGCGCGCTGTTGCAGGGCATTGGGGGTGAAACCGGTGATTGCCAGCACTTTTCCACCCACTCGCAGCATTTCATCTGCTGCCAGGTTTAACTCGCGCCGTACACCTGTGTATGAGATGGCTAATAATAAATCGTCCGGTGACGAAGCTTGCACTGTTGCAAGCAACGCGTGCATATCACGCTCAGCGGCAGCATTAAAACCAATCTTCATCAGCTTCCAGGCAAAATTCTGCGCCACCAGACCGGAAGCGCCAATACCAGTCAGAATAACCCGTCGCGCAGAACGAAGCATCGACACGCATTCATGTAGCTTCTCCTCACTATTGACGTTCAGTGTTGCGTACATGGCAGCCGTATTTTCTTTAATCAGCTTTTCGCCAACCAGCCGTAACGGATCATCACCGCGAATTTGGTTATGAATGGGTACGGAGGGCGATTCCGGTTGGCTTGCCAGAGCTTCGCTTAACGCCAATTTAAGTGCCGGAAAACCTTTATAGCCAAGTTTTTGCGCGAACTTCACTACGCTGGACGGACTGACTCCGGCTTCGTTGGCCAGTTGTTGGGAACTAAGGTGGCGGGCAGTGTCCGGTTGTAGCAGGAGATAGTCCGCCAGCTTTTTATCACTCTGGGCAAGCCCCTGGTAACGCTGACGGATACGAAGTAAGCCGTTCATATCTTTCCTCGCGATGAATTAATGGCGACAACAGGCAATATGAGACACAAGCGAGAGAATATTATATTCCATCAAAGTTAATTGCCATGAATTAAAAATTCCAGTCAACCATTATGCGATAGATTGTTGCCGGAAAAGTGATGATCTATCTGTTAGGCTATCTGGTAGTGAAAATTAATCAGGATGTATCAGTCCAGAGGGGTATGGTTTGGCAACTCACGAGCGCCGTGTGGTGTTTTTTGACTTAGATGGAACATTGCATCAACAGGATATGTTCGGCAGCTTTCTGCGCTACTTACTGCGCCGACAGCCGCTGAATGCGTTACTTGTTCTGCCGCTGTTGCCGGTCATTGTCATTGCATTATTAATCAAGGGGCGAGCGGCACGTTGGCCGATGAGTCTGCTGCTATGGGGCTGTACCTTTGGTCATAGCGAAGCTCGTTTACAGGCGTTACAAGCCGATTTCGTGCATTGGTTTCGCGACAATGTTACGGCGTTCCCGCTAGTGCAGGAACGTCTGACCAGCTATTTGCTAAGCTCCGATGCTGACATTTGGTTGATTACCGGTTCCCCTCAGGCTTTGGTCGAAGCGGTTTATTTCGATACGCCGTGGCTGCCACGCGTTAATCTTATCGCCAGTCAGATCCAGCGCGGCTATGGCGGCTGGGTGCTGACTATGCGCTGTCTTGGCCATGAAAAGGTCGCGCAACTGGAACGCAAAATCGGCACACCGCTGCGGCTGTACAGTGGCTATAGCGACAGTAATCAGGACAATCCGCTACTCTATTTTTGTCAGCATCGCTGGCGGGTAACGCCTCGCGGTGAACTCCAGCAACTGGAATAGAGTAAAGCATAGCGTCCGTGTATAATGCGCCGCGCTTTTATAACCGGAGTTTTCTTTTTGTCTGAAGTCGAATTTAGCCACGAATACTGGATGCGTCATGCGCTGACGCTGGCGAAACGTGCCTGGGACGAGCGAGAAGTGCCGGTCGGCGCGGTATTAGTGCATAACAATCGCGTAATCGGCGAAGGATGGAATCGTCCGATAGGACGCCATGATCCAACTGCACATGCAGAAATCATGGCGCTGCGGCAAGGAGGGCTGGTGATGCAGAATTATCGCCTGATCGACGCCACGTTGTATGTCACGCTGGAGCCATGCGTGATGTGTGCCGGAGCGATGATCCACAGCCGTATTGGTCGCGTAGTCTTTGGCGCGCGTGATGCGAAAACTGGCGCTGCCGGATCATTAATGGATGTATTGCACCATCCTGGTATGAATCATCGAGTGGAAATTACGGAAGGAATACTGGCGGATGAGTGCGCGGCGCTACTCAGCGATTTTTTCCGAATGCGCCGCCAGGAAATCAAAGCGCAGAAAAAAGCGCAACCCGCTACAGATTAATTTTGCTTCTCTTCACTCCCTTTCCTGGAAAACAGTAGAGAAGGGGAGTGCGTCAGATAATTAGATGACGACTGCGAAAGAAACGAGAGAAAGGGAAATTTTCCCTTACCCAATTCAGCGGGTGATACCGCCGGATAATCCTGAGCCAGCTGCATCGCCGCTTCTGTAGCCTGCTTCTCTTTCTCTTGCAGATAACCCACCAGGCTAATCTGATACTTACGAATATTTTCGACATAAGCATAGGCTTCATGCCCACGCGCATAGCCGTAAGTCAGCTTGCTATAATAGGGTTTCTGGCTAAGTAAAGGCAGACGCTGTTTGACATCGGCCCAACTGTCAGGATTGCCTTTGGTTTTTGCTGTCAGGGCGCGGGCGTCCAGCATATGTGCATAGCCCATATTATAGGCGGCGAGCGCAAACCAGATCCGCTCATTTTCTGGCACGCTCTCTGGCACTTTACTCATCATATTCTGCAAGTAACGCGCGCCACCGCTGATGCTTTGTTCGGCATCAGTGCGGTCGGTAATGCCCAGGCTTTGCGCGGTATTTTTGGTTAACATCATCATGCCGCGTACACCGGTCGGCGAAGTGGCCTGCGCATCCCAGTGCGATTCCTGATAAGCAATAGCGGCCAGCAAACGCCAGTCAATTTCTTCGGCGTATTTCTCAAACAGAGGCTTTAACTGCGGCAGTACCGCATCAACGGCGCGTAAAAATGTGCGTGTATCAACGTAATCAAAATCATCGCCATGTCCGAGATATTTCTCTTCAATACGCGCCAGTGTGCCGTCTTCATTCATTTCATTGAAGAAATCGAGCAGAGCCGCAGAAAGCGTATTATCGTTATCTAATTGACTAAACCAGGTCACCGGTTGTTCATCGGTGATATCCAGTGCCACAGCAAGTTCCGGGTGAACGCGCTGAAACAGGCTGATAGCGACAGAATCGGCAATGGTGTAATCGAGCTTACCTTCGATAACATCTTCCATTAACTCCACAGATCCTTTTCTGTCGTCCACTTTCCAGCTTAATTCCGGGAACTTAGTCTCTTTCAGTTTTTGCAGATCGTTAATGACAACATGCCCTGGAGCGACGGACAACTGTTCTGCCGTCAGATTGCCCAGCGTCCGTGGTCGATACTGACCCACTTTATAGACCAGTTGTTGTGAAACGGAATAATAGGTTGGGCCAGGCTGATAATTTTTAACCCTTTCGCTGTTATAGACCAGTCCCGCTGCCAGCAGATCGGCATCTCCGTTATCGAGATCGTCAAACAACTGGCTGATGTTCTGCCGTACGGTGACTTTCAGTTTTACGCCGAGGTAATCGGCAAACTGTTTTGCCAGTTCGTAATCCAGGCCAAAAGGTTTACCGTTGATTTCGTTATATGTCAGGGGAGTATGAATAGTGCTCACACGCAACTCTCCCCGCGCTTGTATGGCGGCGATACGATTGTCGGCTTTACCAAACCAGGGAATGGATGGCCAAAGAGCGACCGCGAGAAGCAGTGCCAGAATGCCGATGAACAGATAATTAATCTTTAATTTTTTCAATTAGTTAATTCTCTGTGTCGTGCGCGTCCCAGCCTGAAAGATTGTAATGCTAAAGAAAGGTTTAATCATAAATGAGCGGCATTTTGCGTAAACTTGCGCCAGTTGGCAACTTATTACAGAGATTGGCGGCACGCGTTGCTAATTCATGATGGTGATTTTATTTCCACGCAAACGGTTTCGTCAGCGCATCAGATTCTTTATAATGACGCCCGTTTCCCCCCCTTGGGTACACCGAAAGCTTAGAAGACGAGAGACTTATGATGGAAATTCTGCGTGGTTCGCCTGCATTGTCGGCATTCCGAATCAACAAACTGCTGGCACGTTTTCAGGCTGCCAGGCTCCCGGTTCACAACATTTACGCCGAGTATGTCCATTTTGCTGACCTCAATGCGCCGTTAAACGATGATGAGCACGCACAGCTTGAACGCCTGCTGAAATATGGCCCGGCACTCGCCAGCCACGCCCCGCAAGGCAAACTACTGCTGGTGACCCCGCGTCCTGGCACCATCTCTCCCTGGTCTTCGAAAGCGACCGATATCGCCCATAACTGCGGGCTGCAACAGGTAAACCGCCTTGAGCGCGGCGTTGCTTACTATGTAGAAGCCGGTACGCTGACTAATGAACAATGGCAGCAGGTTACCGCTGAACTGCACGACCGCATGATGGAAACGGTCTTTTTCGCTTTAGATGATGCAGAGCAGCTGTTTGCTCATCATCAACCGGCTCCGGTTACCAGCGTTGATTTGCTGGGGCAGGGGCGTCAGGCGCTGATTGACGCTAACCTGCGCCTCGGTCTGGCACTGGCGGAAGATGAAATTGACTATCTGCAGGATGCTTTCACGAAGCTTGGTCGTAACCCGAACGACATAGAGCTTTATATGTTCGCCCAGGCGAACTCTGAGCACTGCCGTCATAAGATTTTTAACGCCGACTGGATTATCGACGGTGAACAGCAACCGAAATCGCTGTTCAAGATGATCAAAAACACCTTCGAAACCACGCCGGATCACGTTCTTTCTGCTTATAAAGATAACGCCGCCGTGATGGAAGGTTCTGAAGTGGGCCGCTACTTTGCTGACCACGAAACAGGTCGCTACGACTATCATCAGGAACCTGCGCATATCCTGATGAAAGTAGAAACCCACAACCACCCGACGGCGATTTCTCCATGGCCGGGCGCGGCGACCGGTTCCGGCGGCGAAATCCGTGATGAAGGCGCAACCGGACGCGGCGCGAAGCCGAAAGCCGGTCTGGTCGGTTTCTCCGTATCCAACCTGCGTATTCCAGGCTTCGAACAGCCGTGGGAAGAAGATTTCGGTAAGCCTGAGCGCATTGTTACCGCGCTGGACATCATGACCGAAGGCCCGCTTGGCGGCGCGGCGTTTAACAACGAATTTGGTCGTCCGGCACTGAACGGCTACTTCCGTACTTATGAAGAAAAAGTGAACAGCCACAATGGCGAAGAGCTGCGCGGTTATCACAAACCGATCATGCTGGCGGGCGGGATCGGCAACATCCGGGCCGATCACGTACAAAAAGGCGAGATCAATGTCGGCGCGAAGCTGGTCGTTCTCGGCGGCCCGGCAATGAACATCGGCCTTGGCGGCGGCGCGGCGTCTTCTATGGCTTCCGGTCAGTCTGATGCCGACCTCGATTTCGCCTCTGTACAGCGCGACAACCCAGAGATGGAACGGCGTTGCCAGGAAGTGATCGACCGCTGCTGGCAGTTGGGGGATGCCAACCCGATTCTGTTTATCCACGACGTCGGCGCGGGCGGCCTTTCTAACGCCATGCCGGAGCTGGTGAGCGACGGCGGACGCGGCGGTAAATTTGAACTGCGCGATATCCTGAGCGATGAACCGGGCATGAGCCCGCTGGAAATCTGGTGTAACGAATCCCAGGAACGCTACGTGCTGGCGGTTGCTGCCGATCAGTTACCGCTGTTTGACGAATTGTGTAAGCGTGAACGTGCGCCATACGCGGTGATTGGTGAAGCGACCGAAGAACTGCATCTTTCTCTGCACGATCGTCATTTTGATAATCAGCCAATCGATCTGCCGCTGGACGTGCTGCTTGGTAAAACGCCGAAGATGACCCGCGATGTACAAACACTGAAAGCGAAGGGCGATGCGCTGGCTCGTGAAGGGATCACCATTGCTGACGCGGTGAAACGCGTGCTGCATCTGCCAACTGTGGCAGAGAAAACCTTCCTTGTGACCATTGGCGACCGCAGCGTAACCGGCATGGTGGCGCGCGATCAAATGGTTGGTCCGTGGCAGGTGCCGGTCGCTAACTGTGCGGTCACTACCGCCAGCCTCGACAGCTACTACGGTGAAGCGATGGCGATTGGCGAACGTGCGCCGGTTGCGCTGCTGGATTTCGCCGCCTCTGCCCGTCTGGCGGTCGGTGAAGCGTTAACTAACATCGCCGCAACACAGATTGGCGATATCAAACGCATTAAACTTTCCGCCAACTGGATGGCGGCAGCAGGTCATCCTGGTGAAGATGCGGGTCTGTATGAAGCTGTTAAAGCTGTGGGCGAAGAGCTTTGCCCGGCGCTGGGCCTGACGATCCCGGTGGGTAAAGACTCCATGTCGATGAAAACCCGCTGGCAGGAAGGTAACGAAGAACGCGAAATGACGTCGCCGCTGTCGCTGGTCATTTCTGCATTTGCCCGCGTGGAAGATGTACGTCACACCATCACGCCGCAGCTTTCTACCGAAGATAACGCACTGCTGCTGATTGATTTGGGCAAAGGCAATAACGCGCTGGGCGCAACGGCGCTGGCGCAGGTTTATCGTCAGCTTGGCGACAAACCGGCAGATGTACGTGACGTCGCGCAACTGAAAGGCTTCTATGACGCGATTCAGGCGCTGGTAGCACAGCGTAAGCTGCTCGCGTACCACGACCGCTCTGATGGCGGCCTGCTGGTAACGCTGGCGGAAATGGCGTTTGCCGGTCATTGCGGCATTGAAGCGGATATCGCCTCTCTCGGAGAGGATCGCCTGGCTGCGTTGTTTAACGAAGAGCTGGGTGCGGTGATTCAGGTACGCGCAGCAGAACGTGAAGCAGTAGAAACCCTACTGGCACAGCACGGCCTTGCTGATTGCATCCATTATGTCGGTCAGGCGGTTTCCGGTGACCGTTTTGTGATTACTGCCAACGGACAGGCGGTATTCAGCGAAAGCCGCACCACGTTGCGTGTCTGGTGGGCAGAAACTACCTGGCAGATGCAGCGCCTGCGTGACAACCCGGAATGTGCCGACCAGGAACACCAGGCGAAATCTAACGATGCCGATCCGGGTCTGAATGTGAAATTGTCGTTCGATATCAACGAAGATGTGGCGGCACCATTTATTGCCACTGGCGCGCGCCCGAAAGTTGCCGTGCTGCGTGAGCAGGGCGTGAACTCGCATGTGGAAATGGCGGCAGCTTTTCACCGTGCAGGCTTCGATGCAATCGACGTACATATGAGCGACCTGCTGGCTGGACGCACGGGCCTGGAGGATTTCCACGCCCTGGTAGCGTGCGGTGGTTTCTCCTACGGCGACGTATTGGGCGCAGGTGAAGGCTGGGCGAAATCAATCCTGTTCAATAATCGTGTACGCGATGAGTTTGCAACCTTCTTCCACCGTCCGCAAACGCTGGCGCTGGGGGTATGTAACGGTTGCCAAATGATGTCTAATCTGCGTGAACTGATCCCGGGTAGCGAGTTGTGGCCACGTTTTGTGCGTAATACCTCGGATCGCTTTGAAGCGCGTTTCAGCCTGGTTGAAGTGACCCAAAGCCCGTCGCTGCTGTTGCAGGGAATGGTGGGTTCACAGATGCCGATTGCCGTTTCTCACGGTGAAGGGCGTGTGGAAGTGCGCGATGCGGCTCATCTGGCAGCACTGGAAAGCAAAGGGCTGGTGGCGCTGCGCTATGTCGATAACTTCGGCAAAGTCACCGAAACTTACCCGGCTAACCCGAACGGTTCCCCGAACGGTATTACGGCGGTCACGACTGAAAGCGGTCGTGTCACCATTATGATGCCGCACCCGGAGCGTGTTTTCCGTACTGTCAGCAATTCATGGCATCCGGAAAACTGGGGCGAGGATGGGCCATGGATGCGTATTTTCCGCAATGCGCGTAAGCAGCTGGGTTAAGATATCGGGCAATATGCGCATCACCTGATGCGCTATGCTTGTCTGGTTGGCTCGGATGTTTCCTGCAATGTATTGAATTTGCAATATTTTGTAGGCCGGATGTGGCGTTACACACAACCACTTAGCCAACAATTATAAGCTCCCAACACCGGGAGCTTTTTTGTGTCTGTAAATCACGACAATGTGTGATTTACCGTGTCGCTTATAGGTGACACTTAACTTGTTGATTTAATTTAAAACAAACAATTTCATCTTTGGATGTCTCTTTTAAACGACACAGTGGCTGATTTATAGCCAAACAGTGGAGTAGCCATTAATCCATCAAAGCTACATTTATCAGTACGTTATCAAACTATTTTATTTATTGGCACAGTTACTGCATAATAGTAAGCAGTGGCTCATTCACCGACTTATGTCAGCCCCTTCGGGACGTGCTACATAAAATTAGAATGACGCACAACAAGGTGCCTGCCGTCCAACTTCTGATATCAGCTTAGCTATATCAACCATCGGGCGAAACGTCGAGTTAGGCACCGCCTTATTCCACAACAAAGCCGGGTAATTCCCGGCTTTGTTGTATCTGAACGTCCCCTCGGTTAGCATCAGTCTATTCGCGTCTGACGAGAGTAACACCTTGAAACGCTGGCCCGTTTTTCCCCGCTCATTACGACAGCTGGTAATGCTGGCATTCTTGCTTATTTTGCTCCCTTTGCTGGTGCTGGCATGGCAAGCCTGGCAAAGCCTGAATGCACTTAGCGATCAGGCGGCGCTGGTCAATCGCACGACGCTTATCGATGCCCGGCGCAGTGAAGCGATGACCAACGCGGCGCTGGAGATGGAGCGTAGCTACCGTCAGTATTGTGTGCTGGATGATCCCACTTTGGCGAAGGTGTATCAAAGCCAGCGCAAGCGTTACAGTGAAATGCTTGATGCCCACGCAGGCGTGTTGCCGGACGATAAACTCTATCAGGCATTGCGTCAGGATTTGAACAATCTGGCTCAACTTCAGTGTAACAACAGCGGTCCCGATACCGCTGCCGCCGCACGTCTGGAAGCCTTCGCCAATGCCAATACCGAAATGGTTCAAGCCACTCGCACTGTGGTGTTCTCTCGCGGGCAGCAGTTACAACGCGAAATCGCCGAACGTGGGCAATATTTTGGCTGGCAGTCGCTGGTGCTATTTCTGGTGAGCCTGGTGATGGTGCTGCTTTTCACGCGGATGATTATCGGTCCGGTGAAAAATATTGAACGGATGATCAACCGTCTGGGGGAAGGGCGTTCTCTGGGCAATAGCGTTTCGTTCAGTGGCCCGAGTGAGTTACGTTCGGTTGGGCAGCGTATTCTTTGGTTAAGCGAGCGCCTGTCATGGCTGGAATCCCAGCGGCACCAGTTCTTACGTCATTTATCTCATGAATTAAAAACGCCGCTGGCGAGTATGCGCGAAGGCACGGAATTACTGGCTGACCAGGTTGTCGGGCCGCTTACGCCAGAGCAAAAAGAGGTGGTGAGCATTCTTGATAGCAGTAGCCGCAATTTGCAAAAACTGATCGAACAACTGCTTGATTACAACCGTAAACAGGCGGACGGCGCGGTGGAACTGGAGAACGTAGAGCTGGCACCGTTGGTGGAGATGGTGGTTTCCGCTCATAGCTTGCCAGCACGGGCTAAAATGATGCATACCGACGTCGATCTCAAAGCAACAGCTTGCCTGGCGGAGCCAATGCTGCTGATGAGCGTGCTGGATAATCTTTACTCCAATGCGGTGCACTACGGGGCTGAATCCGGTAACATTTGCCTTCGCAGCAGTTTACATGGTGCGCGGGTTTATATTGATGTCATCAATACAGGCACGCCCATTCCGCAAGAAGAACGCGCCATGATCTTCGAACCCTTTTTTCAGGGAAGCCACCAGCGAAAAGGGGCGGTGAAGGGCAGTGGTCTGGGATTAAGCATTGCCAGGGATTGTATTCGCCGTATGCAGGGGGAACTGTATCTGGTCGACGAAAGCGGGCAAGACGTTTGTTTCCGCATTGAATTACCGTCGTCGAAAAACACGAAATAATGTTAAGAGCCTATCCCATCAGGCTATTTTATTTGCCAGTTTGGCTCCGGGCAGTGCTCGAAATCATCACGTACTACGTGTACGCTCCGGTTTCTCCGCGTTGTCCGTGTCCAAACTGCCTGCAACAATTACGCCCACTGGGATAGGCTCTAAGTCTGGTGAATATGCGACACATTTTTCAACGATTATTGCCCCGACGGCTGTGGCTGGCAGGGTTGCCTTGTCTGGCGTTGCTGGGTTGTGTGCAGAGTCACGATAAGCCTGCCATAGATACGTCTGCACAAGAAAAAATTCCGGTTTATCAACTGGCTGACTATCTTTCTACCGAATGTAGCGACATCTGGGCGCTGCAAGGTAAATCAACCGAAACTAATCCGCTTTACTGGCTACGGGCGATGGATTGTGCCAACCGTTTAATGCCAGCGCAGTCGCGCCAGCAAGCCCGTAAGTATGGCGACGGCAGCTGGCAAAATACCTTTAAACAGGGGATTTTGCTCGCCGACGCTAAAATTACGCCGTATGAGCGTCGCCAGATGGTCGCGCGCATAGACGCGTTAAGTACTGAGATCCCGGCGCAGGTTCGACCGCTGTATCAACTCTGGCGCGACGATCAGGCGTTACAATTGCAACTGGCACAAGAGCGCCAACGCTACAGTAAACTCCAGCAGTCCAGCGACAGCGAACTGGATACCTTGCGCCAGCAGCATCACGTTCTACAGCAGCAACTGGAACTCACCACCCGCAAGCTGGAAAATCTGACCGATATTGAACGTCAGCTCTCGACCCGCAAACCGGCTGGAAATTTTGTCCCGGACGCGCCACACGAGAGCGAAACGCCCGCATCATCTACCAGTGAGGTCACCCCTGATGAGCCATAAACCTGCGCATTTATTATTGGTGGATGATGATCCTGGATTGCTGAAATTACTTGGCCTGCGTTTGACCAGCGAAGGCTACAGTGTGGTCACGGCAGAAAGTGGTGCAGAAGGATTACGGGTACTGAATCGCGAAAAAGTAGATTTAGTCATCAGCGACCTGCGAATGGATGAAATGGACGGTATGCAGCTGTTTGCTGAAATCCAGAAAGTGCAGCCGGGTATGCCAGTAATCATTCTTACCGCGCATGGTTCCATTCCTGATGCTGTTGCCGCGACACAGCAGGGCGTGTTCAGTTTCCTCACCAAACCTGTTGATAAAGACGCGTTGTATCAGGCAATTGACGATGCGCTGGAGCAATCCGCGCCAGCCACAGACGAACGCTGGAGTGAGGCGATTGTTACCCGCAGTCCACTGATGTTGCGTTTGCTGGAACAGGCGCGGCTGGTGGCGCAATCAGACGTTAGCGTTTTGATTAACGGTCAGAGCGGCACCGGGAAAGAGATATTCGCCCAGGCGATCCACAACGCCAGCCCGCGTAAGAGTAAACCGTTTATTGCTATTAACTGTGGCGCATTACCCGAGCAGTTGCTGGAGTCGGAGCTGTTTGGTCATGCACGCGGTGCTTTTACTGGCGCCGTCAGCAATCGCGAGGGCTTATTCCAGGCGGCGGAAGGCGGTACGTTATTTCTCGATGAGATTGGCGATATGCCCGCGCCTTTGCAGGTCAAACTGCTGCGCGTGTTGCAGGAGCGTAAAGTTCGCCCGCTGGGCAGTAACCGCGATATTGATATCGACGTGCGGATTATTTCTGCGACTCACCGCGACTTGCCAAAAGCGATGGCGCGCGGGGAGTTTCGCGAAGATCTTTATTACCGCCTCAACGTTGTCAGCCTGAAAATTCCGGCACTGGCGGAGCGCACGGAAGATATTCCACTGCTGGCAAATCACTTGTTGCGCCAGGCAGCAGAGCGACATAAACCCTTTGTTCGCGCGTTCTCCACCGATGCAATGAAACGCCTGATGACCGCCACCTGGCCAGGTAATGTTCGTCAGTTGGTCAACGTGATTGAACAGTGCGTGGCGCTGACCTCATCCCCGGTAATTAGTGATGCGCTGGTGGAGCAGGCGCTGGAGGGCGAAAACACCGCGTTGCCAACCTTTGTTGAGGCGCGTAATCAGTTTGAACTCAACTACTTGCGCAAGCTTCTGCAAATCACTAAAGGTAACGTCACCCATGCGGCGAGAATGGCGGGGCGCAACCGGACAGAATTTTATAAACTGCTTTCCCGACACGAGCTGGATGCAAACGATTTCAAGGAATGAATTGGCGTAATGTGTTACGTTTAGCAGATCAGAAGACAGGCGACCTTTTCAAGGAATAGCATGAAAAAGATTGATGCGATTATTAAACCCTTCAAGCTGGACGATGTCCGCGAAGCACTGGCTGAAGTCGGCATTACCGGCATGACGGTCACCGAGGTGAAAGGTTTTGGCCGCCAGAAAGGCCATACCGAGCTGTATCGCGGCGCGGAGTATATGGTGGATTTTCTGCCGAAGGTGAAAATTGAGATTGTCGTACCAGACGACATTGTCGATACCTGTGTCGATACCATTATTCGCACGGCGCAAACCGGCAAGATCGGTGACGGTAAAATCTTCGTCTTTGACGTGGCACGGGTTATTCGTATCCGTACCGGTGAAGAGGACGATGCGGCGATTTAAACCGCGTCAGGGTTGCCGGATGTTTCCATCCGGCAATATCAAATCACAGCACCTTATGCGGGCCAAAGCATTCGTAATGAATGTTTTCCTGCTTCACGCCCAGATCCACTAACTGTTTCGCGGCAAACTGCATGAAGCCCACCGGACCGCAGAGATAGAACTGCATGGCCGGATCGCTGAACGCACCTTCCAGTTTGCTTAAATCCATCAGACCTTCGCTATCAAACTGGCCTTTCGCGCGATCGGCCTCGCTCGGCTGACGATACCAGGTATGCGCGGTAAAGCGCGGCAGTGCTTGCCCCAGTTCCTTAACTTCATCAGCAAAGGCGTGAACATCGCCATTTTCTGCCGCATGGAACCAGTTCACCTGTGCGCTATGGCCTGCTTTTGCCAGCGTATCGAGCATAGCCAGCATTGGCGTCTGACCGACACCGGCAGAGATTAAGGTTACCGGTGTGTCATTTGTCACATCCATAAAGAAATCACCCGCCGGAGCCACCAGCTTCACGACATCGCCAACATTGGCGTGATTGTGCAGCCAGTTAGAAACCTGTCCGCCGTCTTCGCGTTTCACCGCAATACGATAGCCTTTGCCATCAGGTTTACGGGTCAAAGAGTACTGACGAATTTCCTGATGCGGGAAACCTTCCGGTTTCAGCCAGACACCGAGATATTGCCCCGGACGGTATTCTGCCACTGCGCCACCGTCGACTGGTTCCAGTTCGAAGCTGGTGATAAGCGCACTGCGCGGTGTTTTAGCCACAATGCGGAAATCGCGAGTACCTTCCCAGCCACCGGCTTTGCTGGCGTTTTCGTTATAGATTTCCGCCTCGCGATTGATAAATACATTAGCCAGTACGCCATAGGCTTTACCCCACGCGTCCAGCACTTCCTGCCCCGGGCTGAACATTTCGTCCAGGGTCGCCAACAGGTGTTCACCGACGATGTTGTACTGTTCCGGTTTGATCTGGAAGCTAGTATGCTTCTGAGCGATTTTTTCTACGGCTGGCAGCAGCGCAGGCAGGTTTTCAATATTACTGGCGTAGGCGGCAATGGCGTTAAACAGGGCTTCACGTTGATCGCCATTACGCTGGTTACTCATGTTAAAAATTTCTTTGAGTTCTGGGTTATGAGTAAACATACGGTCGTAGAAATGGGCGGTTAACTTTGGCCCTGTTTCCACCAGTAAAGGGATGGTGGCTTTTACTGTAGCGATGGTTTGAGCGTCAAGCATATGGTCTTCCTTTTTTTGCATCTTAATTGATGTATTTCAAATGCATCTTATAAAAAATAGCCCTGCAATGTAAATGGTTCTTTGGTGTTTTTCAGAAAGAATGTGATGAAGTGAAAAATTTGCATCACAAACCTGAAAAGAAATCCGTTTCCGGTTGCAAGCTCTTTATTCTCCAAAGCCTTGCGCAGCCTGAAGGTAATCGTTTGCGTAAATTCCTTTGTCAAGACCTGTTATCGCACAATGATTCGGTTATACTGTTCGCCGTTGTCCAACAGGACCGCCTATAAAGGCCAAAAATTTTATTGTTAGCTGAGTCAGGAGATGCGGATGTTAAAGCGTGAAATGAACATTGCCGATTATGATGCCGAACTGTGGCAGGCTATGGAGCAGGAAAAAGTACGTCAGGAAGAGCACATCGAACTGATCGCCTCCGAAAACTACACCAGCCCGCGCGTAATGCAGGCGCAGGGTTCTCAGCTGACCAACAAATATGCTGAAGGTTATCCGGGCAAACGCTACTACGGCGGTTGCGAGTATGTTGATATCGTTGAACAACTGGCGATCGATCGTGCGAAAGAACTGTTCGGCGCTGACTACGCTAACGTCCAGCCGCACTCCGGCTCCCAGGCTAACTTTGCGGTCTACACCGCGCTGCTGGAACCAGGTGATACCGTTCTGGGTATGAACCTGGCTCATGGCGGTCACCTGACTCACGGTTCTCCGGTTAACTTCTCCGGTAAACTGTACAACATCGTTCCTTACGGTATTGATGCTACCGGTCATATCGACTACGCAGATCTGGAAAAACAAGCCAAAGAACACAAGCCGAAAATGATTATCGGTGGCTTCTCTGCTTATTCCGGCGTGGTGGACTGGGCGAAAATGCGTGAAATCGCTGACAGCATCGGTGCTTACCTGTTCGTTGATATGGCGCACGTTGCGGGCCTGGTTGCTGCTGGCGTCTACCCGAACCCAGTTCCTCATGCTCACGTTGTTACTACCACCACTCACAAAACCCTGGCGGGTCCGCGCGGCGGTCTGATCCTGGCGAAAGGTGGTAGCGAAGAGCTGTACAAAAAACTGAACTCTGCCGTTTTCCCTGGTGGTCAGGGCGGTCCGTTGATGCACGTAATCGCCGGTAAAGCGGTTGCTCTGAAAGAAGCGATGGAGCCTGAGTTCAAAACTTACCAGCAGCAGGTCGCTAAAAACGCTAAAGCGATGGTAGAAGTGTTCCTGGAACGCGGCTACAAAGTGGTTTCTGGCGGTACTGATAACCACCTGTTCCTGGTTGATCTGGTAGATAAAAACCTGACCGGTAAAGAAGCAGACGCCGCTCTGGGCCGTGCTAACATCACCGTCAACAAAAACAGCGTACCGAACGATCCGAAGAGCCCGTTTGTGACCTCCGGTATTCGCGTGGGTACTCCGGCGATTACGCGTCGCGGCTTCAAAGAAGCAGAAGCGAAAGAACTGGCTGGCTGGATGTGTGACGTGCTGGACAGCATCAATGATGAAGCCGTTATCGAGCGTATCAAAGGTAAAGTTCTCGACATCTGCGCACGTTACCCGGTTTACGCATAAGCGAAACGGTTAATCTGTTGAAAAAAGGCTTCCTCCGGGAAGCCTTTTTACCTTATCGCGCCATCAAATCTGGCGTAACTGTGCTTCAACATACAAATAGCCTATCCCCAGCACCTGTTGTGCGCGGCTTAATTGCCCAAAGCCAATTTGCGTCGCTTTTACGCTCGGTCCTTCGTCGCGGTCGAACGGGTTAAATCCCGTCTGGCGAATTATGGTATTAAGCCAGTTCTCGCCAAAGGTGCAACTGCGACCATACAGCCAAATCTGATTAATATTGAGGATGTTGAGGAAGTTATACAGACTCAAACCAATGGCGTTGGCACTGCGGTCAACCCAACTGGTGACCCACGGTTCTCCACTCTGCCAGGCAGTGATTAATTGCGCGGTAGTCAATTTTTCGGGATCAAGTTGCGTATTAACCGGTTGTGATTTTAGCCATACCCGCGCCTGCTTTTTCAATGCGCTTAACGAGGCGACGGTTTCCAGACAGCCGTAACGTCCACAGTCGCAGACGACGCCATCCGGATTAACGATGGTGTGACCAATCTGTCCGCTACCATACAAACTGCCGCGATAAATTTGCTCGTTAATCACGAACGACGAGCCAATACCGTAATCAACGTTGATCACGCAGAAATCCCGTTCCTGCGAATTATTTTGCCATTTCTCCGCCAGCGCCAGCATCACGCAGTCATTATCGACCATCACCCGAATGCCGAGCTTCTCTTCCAGCAGATACTTCACCTCAACCGGCGTTGTCCACGGCGCTTGCGGCATGGTTTGCGACACGCCGGTCACTGGGTCAACCTGACCGTGGATTGCCAGCGCCAGGTTGATGGTACGGTCCGGCCACAATTTACGGTGGCGATGCCAGCATTTTTCGATTTCGGACAGCAGCGCCTGCGGCGTCGGTGCATCAATCTGTAAATACTCAAATTCACCTTTCGGACTTAAACAAGCATTAGCAACCTGACACTCAATACTGGTGGGCGTCACGTTCAGACACAGTGTCCAGTCACCTTCCGGCGCAATCAGCCATGTACCGCTACTATGCCCGCGCGTCTGGCTTTCATCATCGATATTCACCACCCGTTTTTCGCTTTCCAGCTCCTGCAAAATATTACTTACCGCCGGAATCGAAATTTGCGCCAGCCGGGCCAGCGTTGATTTATTGGCGCGCTTTTGCCGGTACAGCAGTTCCAGAATCACGCATTTGTTATGGTGGCGAATCTGTTGATTGTTAATGCAGGCTCTCATCTTCACTAAACCTTGTTTAGTTAATTGCGTGATTATTCCGCGAAAACATTGCCAGATTGTTCAATACACTGCCACAAATCTTTTAATTCAGTATGTCTTGTTAATATTGAGGGCACCATGACTCCAGTAAAAGTGTGGCAAGAGCGCGTTGAGATCCCGACCTATGAAACCGGACCGCAGGATATACATCCCATGTTCCTGGAAAATCGCGTTTATCAGGGATCGTCCGGCGCAGTTTATCCCTACGGCGTGACGGATACGCTGAGCGAGCAGAGAATCCTGAAATCCTGGCAGGCGGTGTGGCTGGAAAACGACTACATCAAAGTGATGATCCTGCCGGAGCTGGGCGGTCGGGTGCATCGCGCGTGGGATAAAGTGAAACAGCGAGATTTTGTCTATCACAATGAAGTCATTAAACCGGCGCTGGTCGGGCTGCTGGGGCCGTGGATCTCCGGCGGGATTGAGTTTAACTGGCCGCAACACCATCGCCCGACCACCTTTATGCCCGTTGATTTCACCATTGAATCCCATGAAGACGGTGCACAGACCGTGTGGGTTGGTGAGACGGAGCCGATGCACGGTCTACAGGTGATGACAGGCTTCACGCTGCGCCCTGACCGTGCCGCACTGGAGATTGCCAGCCGCGTCTATAACGGCAACGCCACACCGCGTCATTTCTTGTGGTGGGCCAACCCGGCAGTGAAAGGGGGGGAAGGGCATCAGAGCGTCTTCCCGCCGGATGTAACGGCGGTATTTGATCACGGCAAACGGGCCGTCTCCGCTTTCCCCATCGCCACCGGCACCTATTACAAAGTGGACTACTCCGCCGGCGTGGACATTTCGCGTTATAAAAACGTGCCCGTTCCAACCTCATATATGGCTGAAAAATCACAGTACGATTTTGTCGGCGCGTGGTGTCACGATGAAGATGGCGGTTTATTACACGTTGCCAACCACCACATTGCGCCGGGTAAAAAACAGTGGAGCTGGGGACACAGTGAATTTGGCCAGGCGTGGGATAAGAGCCTGACCGACAATAACGGTCCGTATATCGAGCTGATGACCGGCATTTTTGCTGATAACCAACCCGATTTTACCTGGCTTGATGCTTACGAAGAGAAGCGTTTCGAGCAGTATTTCCTGCCTTACCATTCTCTGGGCATGGTGCAAAACGCCTCCCGCGATGCGGTGATTAAATTACAGCGTAGCGAGCGGGGGATTGAGTGGGGGCTGTATGCCATCTCCCCGTTGAACGGATACCGTCTGGCGATCCGCGAAATCGGCAAGCGCGAAGCGTTACTTAACGATACCGTGGCCCTGACGCCAGCGACCGCCATCCAGGGCGTGTTGCACGGTATTGAGCCGGACAGATTGACCATCGAACTTTCCGATGCTGACGGCAATATTGTTCTGAGTTATCAGGAACATCAGCCGCAAGAGTTGCCGCTGCCGGACGTCGCCAAAGCGCCACTGGCAGCGCAAGACATTACCAGTACAGATGAAGCCTGGTTTATCGGTCAGCATCTGGAGCAATACCATCATGCCAGCCGTTCACCGTTCGATTACTACCTGCGCGGCGTGGCGTTGGATCCGCTGGATTATCGCTGTAACCTGGCGCTGGCGATGCTGGAATATAACCGTGCCGATTTCCCGCAAGCGGTGGCGTATGCCAGTCAGGCGCTGAAACGCGCACATGCGCTGAACAAAAACCCGCAGTGCGGACAGGCAAGTTTGATTCGCGCCAGTGCGTATGAGCGTCAGGGGCAATATCAACAAGCTGAAGAAGATTTCTGGCGTTCGGTCTGGAGCGGTAACAGTAAAGCAGGCGGCTATTATGGTCTGGCACGGCTGGCGGCGCGTAATGGTAACTTCGACGCTGGTCTGGATTTTTGCCAACAAAGTCTGCGCGCCTGCCCAACCAATCAGCAAGTGCTGTGCCTGCATAATCTGCTGCTGGTGTTAAGCGGTCGTCAGGACAACGCGCGTTTGCAGCGCGAGAAACTGCTGCGCGATTATCCGCTGAACGCCACCCTGTGGTGGCTGAACTGGTTCGATGGTCGTACCGAGTCAGCCCTCACGCAGTGGCGTGGTCTGTGTCAGGGGCGTGACGTTAACGCCCTGATGACCGCCGGGCAACTGATTAACTGGGGAATGCCCGCCCTGGCGGCAGAGATGCTGAACGCACTGGACTGCCAGCGAACGCTGCCGCTTTATCTGCAAGCCAGTTTGTTGCCGAAAGCTGAGCGCGGCGAATTGATTGCGAAAGCCATTGACGTGTTCCCGCAGTTTGTTCGTTTCCCGAATACGCTGGAAGAAGTCGCGGCACTGGAGAGTATTGAAGAGTGCTGGTTCGCCCGTCATTTACTGGCCTGTTTCCACTACAACAAGCGCAGTTATGGCAAAGCGATAGCGTTATGGCAACGTTGCGTAGAGATGACGCCGGAGTTTGCCGATGGCTGGCGCGGGTTGGCGATCCATGCGTGGAATAAACAGCATGATTATGAACTGGCTGCCCGTTATCTTGATAATGCTTATCAACTTGCGCCGCAGGATGCTCGTCTGCTTTTCGAACGGGATTTGCTGGATAAGTTAACCGGGGCTGCACCGGAGAAACGACTGGCGCGTCTGGAAAATAATCTGGCAATTGCCCTGAAACGCGACGACATGACCGCAGAACTGCTCAATTTGTGGCATCTCACCGGTCAGGCAAACAAAGCGGCAGATATTCTCGCCACGCGCAAATTCCACCCGTGGGAAGGCGGAGAAGGGAAGGTCACCAGCCAGTTTATCCTCAATCAGTTGTTACGTGCCTGGCACCATCTTGATGCCAGACAGCCGCAGCAGGCCAGCGAACTGCTTCATGCCGCGCTGCATTACCCGGAGAATTTGAGCGAAGGCCGTTTACCGGGGCAGACTGATAATGACATCTGGTTCTGGCAGGCAGTATGCGCCAAAGCGCAGGGTGATGAAGCTGAGGCGACGCGTTGTTTACGCCTGGCGGCGACCGGCGATCGCACCATCAACATCCACAGTTATTACAACGATCAGCCAGTTGATTATCTCTTCTGGCAAGGGATGGCGCTGCGATTGCTGGGCGAACAACAAACCGCACAACAACTGTTCACTGAAATGAAACAGTGGGCACAAGAGATGGCGAAAACCAGTATCGAAGCGGATTTCTTTGCCGTCTCGCAACCCGACTTGTTGTCGCTGTATGGCGATTTACAACAGCAGCATAAAGAAAAATGCCTGATGGTGGCGATGCTGGCGGCAGCGGGATTAGGGGAGATTGCGCAATATGAATCTGCTCGCGCTGAATTGACGGCGATTAATCCGGCCTGGCCGAAAGCAGCATTATTCACCACCGTGATGCCTTTTATTTTTAACTACGTTCACTAAACCCTATTAACTGTAATCTTTGAGCGGCACGCACTGCCGCTCATCACTAAATAATTAGAATAAGCCGTTGTTAATAAAAACCCTACAGGAGGCACTATGCCTAAAAAAAGCAGAATAACCCGTAATCTATTATTAATGGCTACGCTATTAGGTAGCGCACTATTTGCCAGGGCTGCGGAAAAAGAAATGACCATTGGCGCAATATATCTTGATACTCAGGGATATTATGCCGGTGTGCGTCAGGGTGTTCAGGATGCGGCAAAAGATTCCTCAGTACAGGTTCAGTTAATAGAAACTAACGCGCAGGGCGATATTTCGAAAGAAAGTACTTTTGTTGATACGCTCGTGGCGCGTAATGTCGATGCTATTATTTTATCTGCTGTTTCTGAAAATGGCAGCAGCCGCACCGTTCGTCGCGCCAGTGAAGCGGGTATTCCGGTGATTTGCTACAACACCTGTATTAATCAGAAGGGCGTCGATAAATATGTCTCGGCGTATCTGGTCGGCGATCCGCTAGAATTTGGTAAAAAGCTGGGTAACGCTGCTGCCGATTATTTTATTGCCAACAAAATTGCTCAACCGAAAATTGCCGTTATCAATTGCGAAGCCTTTGAAGTTTGTGTGCAGCGTCGAAAAGGATTTGAAGAAATATTAAAAGCTCGCGTTCCCGGTGCGCAAATTGTCGCTAATCAGGAAGGGACTGTTTTAGATAAAGCGATTTCCGTTGGTGAAAAACTGATTATCTCCACGCCGGATCTCAACGCCATTATGGGGGAATCTGGCGGTGCGACACTCGGCGCGGTAAAAGCGGTACGCAATCAAAATCAGGCCGGAAAAATTGCTGTTTTCGGTTCGGATATGACGACTGAAATTGCTCAGGAACTGGAAAACAACCAGGTGCTGAAAGCGGTGGTGGATATTTCCGGTAAGAAAATGGGCAATGCTGTTTTTGCGCAAACATTGAAGGTTATCAATAAACAAGCCGACGGTGACAAAGTGATTCAGGTGCCTATCGATCTCTATACCAAAACGGAAGACGGTAAACAGTGGCTGGCAACGCACGTTGATGGTCTGCCCTAATAGCTGATTCGCAGAGGTTCCTATGTTCACGGCAACAGAGGCAGTCCCGGTAGCAAAAGTGGTGGCAGGAAATAAGCGTTACCCCGGCGTCGTTGCGTTGGATAACGTTAACTTCACGCTCAATAAAGGCGAAGTTCGCGCGCTGTTAGGCAAAAACGGCGCGGGCAAATCGACCCTCATTCGAATGCTTACCGGCAGCGAACGTCCGGACAGCGGTGATATCTGGATTGGCGAGACGCGACTGGAAGGTGACGAAGCTACGCTGACTCGCCGTGCCGCTGAACTGGGGGTTCGTGCGGTTTATCAGGAATTAAGTCTGGTGGAAGGGCTGACGGTGGCGGAAAACCTCTGCCTCGGTCAGTGGCCCCGCCGCAACGGCATGATTGATTACCTGCAAATGGCGCAGGATGCCCAACGTTGCTTACAGGCGCTGGGTGTTGATGTTAGCCCTGAACAACTTGTTTCAACGCTAAGTCCGGCGCAAAAGCAACTGGTGGAAATTGCGCGGGTGATGAAGGGCGAGCCGCGCGTGGTCATTCTTGATGAACCCACCAGTTCGCTTGCCAGTGCGGAAGTTGAACTGGTGATAAGCGCAGTGAAAAAGATGTCGGCACTTGGCGTAGCGGTGATTTATGTCAGCCACCGGATGGAAGAAATCCGCCGTATCGCTTCCTGCGCCACCGTCATGCGCGATGGTCAGGTGGCGGGTGATGTGATGCTCGAAAATACCTCCACGCGTCATATTGTGTCGCTGATGCTCGGGCGCGATCACGTTGATATTGCGCCGGTTGTCGCTCAGGACATTGCAGAGCAGGCCGTGCTGGAAGTCCGCGCGTTACGCCACAGACCCAAACTTACGGAGATCAGTTTTTCCCTGCGTCGTGGCGAAGTGCTTGGCATTGCTGGCCTGCTGGGTGCAGGGCGTAGTGAATTGCTGAAAGCGATTGTTGGGCTGGAAGCGTATGAGCAGGGTGAGATTGTTATCAACGGCGAGAAAATCGCCCGCCCCGATTACGGCGACATGCTGAAACGCGGCATTGGCTATACCCCAGAAAATCGCAAAGAAGCGGGGATCATTCCCTGGCTGGGCGTTGACGAAAATACAGTGCTGACCAATCGGCAAAAAATCAGCGCCAACGGTGTGCTGCAATGGTCCACCATCCGCCGCCTGACCGAAGAGGTGATGCAGCGGATGACGGTCAAGGCCGCCAGTAGCGAAACGCCCATCGGCACGCTTTCTGGCGGTAATCAGCAAAAAGTAGTGATCGGTCGTTGGGTCTATGCCGCCAGCCAGATTTTGTTGCTTGACGAGCCAACGCGTGGCGTCGATATCGAAGCCAAACAGCAGATTTACCGTATTGTCCGCGAGCTGGCTGCCGAAGGAAAAAGCGTGGTGTTTATCTCCAGTGAAGTGGAGGAGTTGCCGCTGGTGTGTGACCGCATCCTGTTATTACAGCACGGTACGTTCTCGCAGGAGTTTCACTCGCCGGTCAATGTGGATGAGCTGATGTCCGCCATTCTGTCTGTGCACTGATGAATTTTACCGAGGAACCTGAAGATGTCTGCTTCGTCATTACCATTGCCGCAGGGCAAGAGCGTCTCGCTCAAACAATTTGTCAGTCGCCATATTAATGAGATCGGTTTGCTGGTGGTGATCGCCATTCTTTATCTGGTCTTCTCTCTGAACGCGCCTGGCTTTATCTCATTGAATAACCAGATGAACGTGCTGCGCGATACCGCCACCATTGGGATCGCCGCCTGGGCGATGACGCTGATTATTATCTCCGGTGAAATTGATGTCAGCGTTGGACCGATGGTGGCTTTTGTCTCGGTGTGCCTGGCATTTTTGCTGCAATTTGAAGTTCCGCTGGCGGTAGCGTGTCTACTGGTGTTGCTGTTAGGCGCGCTGATGGGAACGCTCGCCGGGGTGCTGCGCGGTGTGTTTAACGTGCCAAGTTTCGTGGCCACTCTGGGGTTGTGGAGCGCCCTGCGCGGGATGGGCTTGTTTATGACGAACGCCCTGCCAGTGCCTATTGACGAAAACGAGGTGCTGGACTGGCTGGGCGGGCAATTTCTCGGCGTGCCGGTATCCGCGCTGATCATGATGGTGTTGTTTGCGCTGTTTGTGTTCATTAGCCGTAAAACCGCTTTTGGGCGTTCGGTGTTTGCTGTTGGCGGTAATGCCACGGCAGCGCAGTTGTGCGGTATTAACGTTCGTCGGGTGCGCATTCTTATCTTTACTCTTTCGGGAGTATTAGCAGCAGTCACCGGGATTTTGCTGGCTGCTCGTCTCGGTTCCGGTAACGCAGGTGCCGCAAACGGGCTGGAGTTTGATGTCATTGCTGCGGTCGTGGTCGGCGGTACGGCGCTTTCAGGCGGTCGTGGCTCGCTGTTCGGTACGTTGCTTGGCGTACTGGTGATTACGCTAATCGGTAACGGTCTGGTGTTGCTCGGGATTAACTCCTTTTTCCAGCAGGTGGTACGCGGCGTCATCATCGTGGTGGCGGTGCTGGCGAATATCTTGCTGACCCAGCGAAGCACTAAAGCGAAACGCTAAACCTTAACGCCCCTGGCGCGGGTGCGGCAGGGATGAAAATTAATCGTATTGTTAATGAGGGACTTATGAAAACGATGCTGGCAGCTTATTTACCAGGAAATTCGACCGTTGATCTGCGGGAAGTTGCGATGCCGACGCCGGGGATTAACCAGGTATTGATCAAAATGAAATCCTCCGGGATTTGCGGAAGCGATGTCCACTATATCTATCATCAACACCGCGCCACGGCGGCGGCGCCCGATAAACCGTTATACCAGGGATTTATCAACGGTCATGAACCGTGCGGGCAGATTGTAGCGATGGGGCAGGGGTGCCGCCATTTTAAAGAGGGCGACCGCGTGCTGGTGTATCACATTTCTGGCTGTGGTTTTTGCCCGAACTGCCGTCGCGGTTTTCCTATCTCTTGTACTGGCGAAGGAAAAGCGGCTTACGGCTGGCAGCGTGACGGCGGTCATGCCGAATACTTGCTGGCGGAAGAAAAAGATCTGATCCTCCTGCCGGATGCGCTGAGCTACGAAGATGGTGCGTTTATCAGTTGCGGCGTTGGCACGGCGTATGAAGGGATTTTGCGCGGCGAAGTCTCAGGCAGCGATAACGTGCTGGTGGTCGGTCTGGGGCCGGTCGGCATGATGGCGATGATGCTGGCGAAAGGTCGCGGTGCGAAACGGATCATCGGCGTTGATATGCTGCCGGAACGTCTGGCGATGGCGAAACAGTTAGGCGTGATGGATCACGGTTATTTAGCAACCACCGAAGGTCTGCCGCAGATAATCGCCGAACTCACCCACGGCGGCGCAGATGTTGCGCTCGATTGTTCCGGTAATGCCGCAGGGCGCTTGCTGGCCTTGCAATCCACCGCCGACTGGGGGCGCGTGGTTTACATCGGAGAAACCGGAAAAGTGGAGTTCGAGGTCAGCGCCGATCTGATGCATCATCAACGGCGGATTATTGGCTCCTGGGTGACCAGTCTGTTCCATATGGAAAAATGCGCCCACGATTTGACCGACTGGAAACTGTGGCCGCGTAACGCCATTACCCACCGCTTCTCACTGGAACAGGCCGGTGATGCTTATGCGCTGATGGCAAGCGGCAAATGCGGCAAAGTCGTGATTAACTTCCCGGATTAAGGAGTTAGCGAATGACCATCTATACCTTATCTCACGGGGCGCTAAAGCTGGATGTTTCTGACCAGGGCGGTGTCATAGAAGGTTTCTGGCGTGATACGACGCCGCTCTTACGTCCTGGTAAAAAAAGCGGTGTGGCAACCGATGCCTCCTGTTTTCCGCTGGTGCCGTTTGCAAACCGGGTGAGCGGTAACCGTTTTGTCTGGCAGGAGCGAGAGTATCAACTGCAACCGAATGTTGAGTGGGATGCGCATTATCTGCACGGCGATGGCTGGCTGGGCGAGTGGCAATGTGTAACGCGCAGTGATGATAGCTTGTGCCTGGTGTATGAACATCGCAGTGGTGTTTATCACTATCGGGTAAGTCAGGCGTTTCATTTAACGGCAGATACGCTGACGGTGACGCTCTCTGTCACCAATCAAGGGGCAGAGATGCTGCCATTTGGTACCGGCTGGCATCCTTATTTTCCGTTGTCACCACAAACGCGGATTCAGGCACAGGCGAGCGGTTATTGGCTGGAACGGGAGCAGTGGCTGGCGGGTGAGTTTTGCGAGCAGCTACCGCAGGAACTGGATTTTAACCAGCTCGCGCCGTTGCCGCGCCAGTGGGTGAATAATGGTTTTGCCGGCTGGAATGGTCAGGCACGCATTGAGCAGCCGCAGGAGGGTTATGCCATCACTATGGAAACGATGCCGCCTGCGCCGTGCTATTTCATCTTTGTCTCCGACCCCGCATTTGATAAAGGATATGCGTTTGATTTCTTCTGTCTGGAACCGATGAGCCATGCGCCGGATGACCATCATCGCCCGGAAGGTGGTGACCTCGTTGCACTTGCGCCGGGGGAGTCAACAACCTCAGAGATGTCGTTGCGGGTTGAGTTGCTGTAATTTATAGAATGCCGGATGCGGGTAATTTCAATTTTGTAGCAATCGGTGCACCATGCCTGATGCGACGCTTATCGCGTCTTATCAGGCCTTGTATTCGCCGCATCCGGCATCTTTCCTAACGCCGATCGAGAGAAATTGCCCCCGGCCCGGTAATTGCCAGCAGCAGGAATGCGCCAGCAATACTGACATTCTTCCAGAAATTAATCATATTTGGCCCAACTGCATCCCCGGTCATATCCCAGTAATGGTGACCAATCACCGCCGTACCCAGCGTGTAGAAAATAAACAGCACCGCCAGCGGACGGGTGAAAAAGCCAAGCACGATTAATATCGCGGCGGGGACTTCCATAACTACCGCAATAATGGCTGCCAGCATCGGCATCGGCGCACCCAGCGAGGCCATATATTGTACCGTGCCGTCAAAGCCCATCATTTTGGGAAAACCAAAAATAATGAAAATTAAGATGACGGCAATACGAGCAATTAATAACAACACGGGGCGGGCTGCGCCAAAATCAAAATAACGTAGTGTGTTCATAACCAATCCCTTTGCAAGATAATGTGATTTAAACGTAATACACACACTCGCACCTCGCCACGCCTCAGCAGATGAGAAATTTGGTAATTATCCAGGTCAACATCCAGCACATTTTCTGTAGGTGATATTTTGTTAGTGGTATTAACGATAATTTTTTCCAGAATGGTGTACTGGAAGTGGCCCTGATTTTCTTATTTTTCAACTTGCAACAACATTCGATTAACTTCAGACTAACGCCTCCTGACGGGAGGGACTCATGGTTTTGCAATCCACGCGCTGGCTGGCGCTCGGTTATTTCACATACTTTTTTAGCTACGGTATTTTTCTACCTTTCTGGAGCGTCTGGCTTAAGGGGATTGGCTTAACGCCAGAAACTATCGGCCTGTTGTTGGGGGCAGGGCTGGTTGCCCGTTTTCTCGGCAGTTTGATAATTGCGCCCCGCGTCAGCGATCCTTCTCGCCTGATTTCTGCACTTCGTGTACTGGCGTTGTTGACACTGCTGTTCGCCATCGCCTTCTGGGCTGGCGCGCATGTGGCATGGCTGATGCTTGTGATGGTTGGTTTTAACCTCTTTTTCTCACCGCTGGTGCCGTTAACTGACGCGCTGGCGAATACCTGGCAAAAGCAGTTCCCGCTTGATTACGGCAAAGTGCGACTTTGGGGCTCAGTGGCGTTTGTCATTGGTTCGGCGCTGACGGGCAAACTGGTCAGCGTGTTTGATTATCGGGTGATCCTCGCGCTGTTGACGTTGGGCGTGGCATCCATGCTACTTGGTTTTCTGATTCGCCCGACCATTCAACCGCAAGGGGAGAGCCGCCAGCAAGAGAGCACGGGGTGGCCGGCCTGGCTGGCGCTGGTTCGCCAGAACTGGCGCTTTCTGGCCTGCGTTTGTCTATTGCAGGGGGCGCACGCGGCATATTACGGTTTTAGCGCCATATACTGGCAGGCTGCGGGTTACTCGGCTTCGGCGGTGGGCTATTTATGGTCGCTTGGTGTAGTGGCGGAAGTCATTATCTTTGCGCTGAGTAACAAACTTTTTCGTCGCTGTAGCGCCCGCGATATGTTGTTGATCTCGGCGATTTGCGGGGTAGTACGTTGGGGCATTATGGGGGCAACCACTGAGCTAGCGTGGTTGATAGTGGTGCAAATTCTGCATTGCGGCACCTTTACTGTGTGCCACCTGGCCGCCATGCGCTACATTGCTGCTCGTCAGGGAAGCGAGGTTATCCGTTTACAGGCAGTTTATTCTGCCGTCGCGATGGGCGGCAGTATCGCTATCATGACCGTCTTCGCCGGTTTCCTGTATCAATATCTCGGACATGGCGTGTTTTGGGTGATGGCGCTGGTGGCGCTTCCGGCAATGTTTTTGCGCCCGAAAGTGGTTCCCTCATGCTGACTATTCCAGCATTTTACGGATCTGCTCCTGTTGGTGTACGGTCAGGATCTGATTCGTATGAATCAGCGGCGGCGAAAAGAGCGGTAAAGGGATGGTATAAGGTGTAATAATCAGCACCGTGTTTCTCGGGGCGCCATTTCGTAAAAATGTCTTCACCGATATATGCTTAATATTGAGTGGCAATAGTGTAAGTTCGCGCAATTGCTGCTCAATATTCGCTTCTCTTTCACTGTCATTGCCCGTCAGTAAAATAATCTTTTTTTCGTTAATTTCATTTGCTTGCATCAGCCATGCGCCGAAAATCACCGCCACCAGGCCACTTTCCTCATCGGAAAAACGGACATTGTATTCACTTTCAAACCCGGCCAGCGCCGCGCGAGTTGTACGAACCAGGCGTGGGTAAAGTCGGCTGAACTCTTCTGGCAAGGTGTTATCAATACCGATGGTAAACAAACTGCGGCGTAATGCCTGAGCGAGATGAGTATAAAGCTGATCGCATAACCCCTGTTCATCATAGAAACGAACATTTCCCTGCTCACGAAAACGTTGTACCAAACGAACAATGGCCTGGCGTAATTGCCGATCGCGCTGATGAGCATCTTGCAGCGGATTGGGAACTTGCAACATGGAAAAGAGCAACGCCATAAACAAAGGCTCATCTGGTGGTACAGGCTGGCGTGCCCGCCGTTGCCAGTGGCGACCAATTTCCTGTGCTACCTGAAACTCAAGACAGGACTCAGCCCATCGACGTTGCAGCGGGTTAAATTGTGGCGAGATCCCGGCATGATGTTGTAACAGGCAATATTGCAGATACAGGCACAGAAAATGAACATCACGCGCTTCAAAGCATTTTTGCAACCGTCGTGCACAGAGATTAATTAAAGCTTGCAGGTTGGTATCGTCGTAAAAGTTGCGAGCAATCCCCCGGCGCTTCAGTTCTTCCTTTAAGGCTGGGGTGAAACGGCTGGTGATGAATGATGGACATAAACGGAAACCGCGTCGTAGCCAGTGAAATAAACATAAACGTTGGTTAAGTACTGTACCTTCAACCCGGTAGCTACCGTCATAACCAGTGGTGAGCGTGAGCTGGTGATAGCGGAGGATTTCCCGTCCTGTTTCGCTGATATCGCGAACCGCAATATTATCATCCACACCATTAAGCTCGCTGAGAGTGGCCGTGGTGGCGGTCAACCCCGGCTGAAATAGTGTCAGCAAGATCTGGCAGCGGCGCTGGGGAGCAGAAAGGACAGATGGTGGAGCAAGTGTAGACATCATCTGTAGATCTCCCATAAGCATAATTGATAAGAATAGCTAAAGTTTGCTTAGGGAAATGGGGAATGGAATGCTAATTATCAGAAATGCTGGCAGACATCACAGAATTTTTATCGATATAAACGGATATGACCAGTTTAATACCATGTCTTAATGTGATTTATTGCTGTTTTATTCTTAGGGGGAATTCCCGGGATTCAACGCACTGAGGATAAAATCCACCATCTGCTCACGATAAACATCACCATGACGATCGGAAAAGGCATCAATGTGTTCGCCGTCAGGGATCAGAATCAGGCGTTTTGGCTCTTTCGCCAGAGCATATAACTTTTCACTGTGCTGCCACGGGATAACGTGATCGGCTTTACCGTGAATCAGTAAAAGCGGGATCGGGCTGACGCTGGCGATGTAATTTTCGCCGCTATAACTCTCATCAAGTAAGTAGCCACTGCCAGGGATCATCTGGTTGGCGATGGTCGCATAAGAGGCAAATGTGGAGTCGAGGATCACCGCACGTATGCCTTCACTACCTCCCTGACCAATAACATCAAGAATATTCGCCCCTCCAATACTTTGCCCGAACAGCACCAGCCGTTGTGGGTTTACATCACTGCGATGGCGCACCACGCTGATGGCGCTTAGCGTATCGTCCAGTAATCCAGCCTGGGACGGCGTGCCTTTTGATTTACCAAACCCGCGATAGTCAAACATAAAAACATTGAAATTGCGCTCGGGTAACCAACTGACCAGCGGCCAGTGGGCGGACATGTTTCCGGCATTGCCGTGAGCATGAATGATGGTTGCGATGGCGTTGTCAGCGGAACCCGTCGCAGAGGGGATAAACCAGCCTTGCAGACGAGTACCGTCCTTAGCCGTAAATTCGACGGATTCTGCAGACCAGGGTTCGGGACCGTAAATTTTGTCGTCAGGGTAATAGAAGAAGTTGATGGCAACGCGCGGTACTAAATAAATGCAGAAGGCAACAACAAAGAGGATAAACAGAATTTTGAGAACGCGTTTGTTCACTGGCAGTGCCATAACCTTTCCTTGCGACTTCTTTATAATCCATTAATCGGGGAAAGATGGTGGGAGAGCGGCGAAAGAAAGTAAAGCGGTGAGGAAGTATTTCGGAATAGCGCCTGAAAGGCGAGGGCGGGTGAGTGATATCACCCGCCAGAGTCATTAACGCTTCAGAGCGTCGCTTAACTCGTCACGCATATTTGACAGCATGGCTTTTACTACGCGTGGGTTACCGGCAACGATGTTACCGGTCAGCATGTAGTTATGACCACCGGTGAAATCGCTGACGATACCGCCTGCTTCACGAACCAGCAGTTCGCCTGCGGCGAAGTCCCACGGGCGCAGACCAATTTCGAAGAAACCGTCAACGCGACCAGCGGCTACGTAAGCCAGATCCAGCGCCGCAGAACCGGTACGACGGAAGTCAGCGCATTCGCTAAACAGTTTGCCAACGATATTGATGTAGGTGGTTGCGTACTGTTTCGCTTTGAAAGGGAAACCGGTCGCCAGAATAGTACCGTCGAGATCGCGAGCGGTGCTGCCGCGCAGACGATAGCCGTTCAGCTGTGCGCCCTGACCGCGAGTCGCGGTGAACAGTTCGTTACGCATAGGATCGTAAACCACAGCAACTTCGGTGCGGCCTTTGATACGAACAGCGATAGATACCGCGAAGTGCGGCAGACGTTTGATAAAGTTGGTAGTGCCATCCAGTGGATCGATAACCCATTGAACATCCTGATCAGTACCTTCAAGTTCACCGCTTTCTTCGGTGATGATGGTGTGCTGCGGGTAAGATTTACGAATCGTGTCGATAATCACCGCTTCGGCAGCTTTATCTACGTTGGTCACGAAATCGTTGCTGCCTTTCTGGCTCGCTTCTACAGCGTCCGGGGTTTCATAGTTTTTGGCAATTAAATTACCCGCCTTGCGCGCTGCGCGCACGGCGATGTTCAGCATCGGATGCATCGGTCTCTCTCACTGGATGTTAAAGAACGGGAAAACGGCGCAGAGTATAGCAGCGAGATCGGCATCTGTCTTCGTTTTATGATAAGATGTGCGAATAATC
The DNA here is from genome assembly GCF_002966005.1 of Escherichia sp. MOD1-EC5433. NCBI lineage: Bacteria > Pseudomonadati > Pseudomonadota > Gammaproteobacteria > Enterobacterales > Enterobacteriaceae > Escherichia > Escherichia sp. MOD1-EC5433. Next base: position 57,623 of record NZ_PTRL01000003.1, read on the forward strand.
TTTAGACGAAGAAAGACAATGCTGCAAAATATTCGAATTGTGCTGGTGGAGACGTCACACACCGGCAATATGGGTTCTGTTGCCCGTGCCATGAAAACAATGGGATTAACCAATCTGTGGTTGGTTAATCCACTGGTGAAACCTGACTCTCAGGCCATCGCGCTGGCGGCGGGAGCCAGCGATGTGATTGGTAATGCTCACATCGTCGATACGCTCGACGAAGCGTTAGCCGGTTGTAGCCTGGTGGTTGGCACCAGCGCACGCTCCCGCACGCTGCCGTGGCCGATGCTCGACCCGCGCGAATGCGGTCTGAAAAGCGTCGCTGAAGCGGCAAATACCCCGGTGGCGCTGGTTTTTGGTCGCGAGCGCGTCGGCTTGACCAATGAAGAGTTGCAGAAATGCCATTATCATGTCGCGATTGCCGCTAACCCGGAATACAGCTCGCTGAACCTGGCGATGGCGGTTCAGGTTATTGCGTATGAAGTGCGCATGGCCTGGCTGGCGACTCAGGAAAACGGCGAGCAGGTTGAGTATGAAGAGACGCCGTATCCGCTGGTCGATGATCTTGAGCGTTTTTACGGTCATCTGGAGCAAACGCTGCTGGCAACCGGCTTTATTCGTGAAAACCATCCGGGGCAGGTGATGAATAAATTGCGCCGTCTGTTTACCCGTGCGCGCCCGGAAAGCCAGGAGTTGAATATCCTGCGCGGGATTCTGGCTTCCATTGAGCAGCAGAATAAAGGTAACAAGGCTGAATAACAGTCGTTGCCTGATGCGACGCTTATCGCGTCTTATCAGGCCTGGAAGTGTACAGAACCCCAGGTCGGATAAGGCGTTCACGCCGCATCCGATAACAGGTACAAACGCCACGATAAAAAATGGCACTGAAGGTTAAATACCCGACTAAATCAGTCAAGTAAATAGTTGACCAAATTACTCGGGAATGTCAGACTTGACCCTGCTATGCAATACCCCCACTTTTACAATAAAAAACCCCGGGCAGGGGCGAGTTTGAGGTGAAGTAAGACATGAGACTGACATCTAAAGGGCGCTATGCCGTGACCGCAATGCTGGACGTTGCGCTCAACTCCGAAGCAGGCCCGGTACCGTTGGCTGATATTTCCGAACGTCAGGGAATTTCCCTTTCCTATCTGGAACAACTGTTTTCCCGTCTGCGTAAAAATGGTCTGGTTTCCAGCGTACGTGGACCTGGCGGTGGTTATCTGTTGGGCAAAGATGCCAGCAGCATCGCCGTTGGCGAAGTGATTAGCGCCGTTGACGAATCTGTAGATGCCACCCGTTGTCAGGGTAAAGGCGGCTGCCAGGGCGGCGATAAATGCCTGACCCACGCGCTGTGGCGTGATTTGAGCGACCGTCTCACCGGTTTTCTCAACAACATTACTTTAGGCGAACTGGTTAATAACCAGGAAGTGCTGGATGTGTCTGGTCGTCAGCATACTCACGACGCGCCACGCAGCCGCACACAAGACGCGATCGACGTTAAGTTGCGCGCATAAAAGATAAAAAGTATTCAGAATCAGGCCGGGGCGTATCGCGCTCCGTAAACACGGTCGTACATCCAGCCGGTAGCCTGATTCCTTGCATTGAGTGATGTACGGAGTTTATAGAGCAATGAAATTACCGATTTATCTCGACTACTCCGCAACCACGCCGGTGGACCCGCGTGTTGCCGAGAAAATGATGCAGTTTATGACGATGGACGGAACCTTTGGTAACCCGGCCTCCCGTTCTCACCGTTTCGGCTGGCAGGCTGAAGAAGCCGTAGATATCGCCCGTAATCAGATTGCCGATCTGGTCGGTGCTGACCCGCGTGAAATCGTTTTTACCTCTGGTGCAACCGAATCTGACAACCTGGCAATCAAAGGTGCAGCCAACTTTTATCAGAAAAAAGGCAAGCACATCATCACCAGCAAAACCGAACACAAAGCGGTACTGGACACCTGCCGTCAGCTGGAGCGCGAAGGTTTTGAAGTCACTTACCTGGCACCGCAGCGTAACGGCATTATCGACCTGAAAGAACTTGAAGCAGCGATGCGTGACGACACCATCCTCGTTTCTATCATGCACGTAAATAACGAAATCGGCGTGGTACAGGATATCGCGGCTATCGGCGAAATGTGCCGTGCTCGCGGCATTATCTATCACGTTGATGCAACCCAGAGCGTGGGCAAACTGCCTATCGACCTGAGCCAGTTGAAAGTTGACCTGATGTCTTTCTCCGGTCACAAAATCTATGGCCCGAAAGGTATCGGTGCGCTGTATGTGCGTCGTAAACCGCGCGTACGCATTGAAGCTCAAATGCACGGCGGCGGTCACGAGCGCGGTATGCGTTCCGGTACTCTGCCTGTTCACCAGATCGTCGGTATGGGCGAAGCCTATCGCATCGCAAAAGAAGAGATGGCGACCGAGATGGAACGTCTGCGCGGTCTGCGTAACCGTCTGTGGAACGGCATCAAAGATATCGAAGAAGTTTACCTGAACGGTGACCTGGAACATGGTGCGCCGAACATTCTCAACGTCAGCTTTAACTACGTTGAAGGTGAGTCGCTGATTATGGCGCTGAAAGACCTCGCGGTTTCTTCAGGTTCCGCCTGTACGTCGGCAAGCCTCGAACCGTCCTATGTGCTGCGCGCGCTGGGGCTGAACGACGAGCTGGCACATAGCTCTATCCGTTTCTCTTTAGGTCGTTTTACTACTGAAGAAGAGATCGACTACACCATCGAGTTAGTTCGTAAATCCATCGGTCGTCTGCGTGACCTTTCTCCGCTGTGGGAAATGTACAAGCAGGGCGTGGATCTGAACAGCATCGAATGGGCTCATCATTAATCGGTATCGGAATCAGGAGAATTTATAATGGCTTACAGCGAAAAAGTTATCGACCATTACGAGAATCCGCGTAACGTGGGTTCCTTCGACAACAACGACGAGAACGTGGGCAGCGGCATGGTGGGTGCACCGGCCTGTGGCGACGTGATGAAGTTGCAGATTAAAGTCAACGATGAAGGTATCATTGAAGACGCGCGTTTTAAAACTTACGGCTGCGGTTCCGCTATCGCTTCCAGCTCCCTGGTGACCGAATGGGTGAAAGGGAAATCTCTGGACGAAGCACAGGCGATTAAAAACACCGATATTGCTGAAGAACTTGAACTGCCGCCGGTGAAAATTCACTGTTCTATTCTGGCAGAAGACGCGATCAAAGCCGCCATTGCGGACTATAAAAGCAAACGTGAAGCAAAATAAGAGTTGAGGTTTGGTTATGTCGATTACACTGAGCGACAGTGCAGCAGCGCGAGTAAATACCTTTCTGGCTAACCGTGGTAAAGGGTTTGGCCTGCGTCTGGGCGTGAGAACCTCCGGGTGTTCAGGTATGGCTTATGTACTGGAATTTGTTGACGAACCGACGCCGGAAGACATCGTGTTTGAAGACAAAGGCGTGAAAGTCGTGGTCGATGGAAAAAGCCTGCAATTTCTGGACGGTACGCAACTGGACTTCGTAAAAGAAGGCCTGAACGAAGGGTTTAAATTCACCAACCCGAACGTCAAAGATGAATGTGGTTGCGGCGAAAGCTTCCACGTCTGATGCGCATACCGATAACCCCACCGTGGTCGCCTGCGCGTGGGGTTTGTTTTACCTGATTCGCCGCCATCGCGGCGGATCGCAGCCCTGAGAATGTTATGGATTACTTCACCCTCTTTGGCTTGCCTGCCCGTTATCAACTCGATACCCAGGCACTGAGCCTGCGTTTTCAGGATCTACAACGTCAGTATCATCCTGATAAATTCGCCAGCGGAAGCCAGGCGGAACAACTCGCCGCCGTACAGCAATCCGCAACCATTAACCAGGCATGGCAAACGCTGCGTCATCCATTGATGCGGGCAGAATACCTGCTTTCGTTGCATGGTTTTGATCTCGCCAGCGAGCAGCATACTGTGCGCGACACCGCGTTCCTGATGGAACAGCTGGAACTGCGCGAAGAACTGGACGAGATCGAACAGGCGAAAGACGAAGCGCGGCTGGAAAGCTTTATCAAACGCGTTAAAAAGATGTTTGATACCCGTCACCAGTTGATGGTTGAACAGTTAGACAACGAGACGTGGGACGCGGCGGCGGATACCGTGCGTAAGCTGCGTTTTCTCGATAAACTGCGAAGCAGTGCCGAACAACTCGAAGAAAAACTGCTCGATTTTTAATTTCTGGAAGCTAAACATGGCCTTATTACAAATTAGTGAACCTGGTTTGAGTGCTGCGCCGCATCAGCGTCGTCTGGCGGCCGGTATCGACCTGGGCACAACCAACTCGCTGGTGGCGACAGTACGCAGCGGTCAGGCCGAAACGTTAGCCGACCATGAAGGCCGTCACCTGCTGCCGTCTGTTGTTCACTATCAACAGCAAGGGCATTCGGTGGGTTATGACGCGCGTACTAACGCTGCGCTTGATACCGCCAACACCATTAGTTCTGTTAAACGCCTGATGGGGCGCTCGCTGGCTGATATCCAGCAACGCTATCCGCATCTGCCTTATCAATTTCAGGCCAGCGAAAACGGCTTGCCAATGATTGAAACGGCGGCGGGGTTGCTGAACCCGGTGCGCGTTTCTGCGGACATCCTCAAAGCACTGGCGGCCCGGGCAACTGAAGCCCTGGCCGGCGAGCTGGATGGTGTGGTTATCACCGTTCCGGCGTACTTTGACGATGCCCAGCGTCAGGGCACCAAAGATGCCGCGCGCCTGGCTGGCCTGCACGTCCTGCGCCTGCTTAACGAACCGACCGCTGCGGCTATCGCCTACGGGTTGGATTCCGGTCAGGAAGGTGTGATCGCCGTTTATGACCTTGGCGGTGGGACTTTTGATATATCCATTCTGCGCTTAAGTCGCGGCGTGTTTGAAGTGCTGGCGACCGGCGGTGATTCCGCGCTCGGCGGCGATGACTTTGACCATCTGCTGGCGGATTACATTCGCGAGCAGGCGGGCATTCCTGACCGTAGCGATAACCGTGTTCAGCGTGAACTGCTGGATGCCGCCATTGCAGCCAAAATCGCGCTGAGCGATGCGGACTCTGTGACCGTTAACGTCGCGGGCTGGCAGGGCGAAATCAGCCGTGAACAATTCAACGAACTGATCGCACCGCTGGTAAAACGTACCTTATTGGCCTGTCGTCGTGCGTTGAAAGACGCGGGCGTAGAGGCTGATGAAGTACTGGAAGTGGTGATGGTTGGCGGTTCTACTCGCGTGCCGCTGGTGCGTGAACGAGTGGGCGAGTTTTTCGGTCGTCCACCGCTGACTTCCATCGACCCAGATAAAGTTGTGGCCATTGGCGCGGCGATTCAGGCGGATATTCTGGTGGGTAACAAGCCGGACAGCGAAATGCTGCTGCTTGATGTGATCCCGCTGTCGCTGGGCCTCGAAACCATGGGCGGCCTGGTGGAGAAAGTGATCCCGCGTAATACCACGATTCCGGTGGCTCGTGCCCAGGATTTCACCACTTTCAAAGATGGCCAGACAGCGATGTCTATCCATGTTATGCAGGGTGAGCGTGAACTGGTGCAGGACTGCCGTTCGCTGGCGCGTTTTGCGCTGCGTGGTATCCCGGCGTTACCGGCTGGCGGCGCGCATATTCGCGTAACGTTCCAGGTCGATGCCGACGGTCTTTTGAGCGTGACGGCGATGGAAAAATCGACCGGCGTTGAGGCGTCTATTCAGGTCAAACCGTCTTATGGTCTGACTGACAGCGAAATCGCCTCAATGATCAAAGACTCAATGAGCTATGCCGAGCAGGACGTAAAAGCCCGTATGCTGGCAGAACAAAAAGTCGAAGCGGCACGCGTACTGGAAAGTCTGCACGGTGCGCTGGCTGCTGATGCCGCGCTGTTAAGCGCCGCAGAGCGTCAGGTCATTGACGATGCTGCCGCTCATCTGAGTGAAGTGGCGCAGGGCGATGACGTTGATGCCATCGAACAAGCGATTAAAAACGTAGACAAACAAACCCAGGATTTCGCCGCTCGCCGCATGGACCAGTCGGTTCGTCGTGCGCTGAAAGGCCATTCCGTGGACGAGGTTTAATATGCCAAAGATTGTTATTTTGCCTCATCAGGATCTCTGCCCTGATGGCGCTGTTCTGGAAGCTAATAGCGGTGAAACCATTCTTGATGCTGCGTTGCGTAACGGTATCGAGATTGAACACGCCTGTGAAAAATCATGTGCCTGCACCACCTGCCACTGCATCGTGCGTGAAGGTTTTGACTCGCTGCCGGAAAGCTCAGAGCAGGAAGACGACATGCTGGACAAAGCCTGGGGGCTGGAGCCGGAAAGCCGTTTAAGCTGCCAGGCGCGCGTCACTGACGAAGATTTAGTGGTCGAAATTCCGCGTTACACTATCAACCATGCGCGTGAGCATTAACAGAGGTTAGTATGGGACTTAAGTGGACCGATAGCCGCGAAATTGGCGAAGCACTGTACGATGCGTATCCCGATCTCGACCCGAAAACGGTTCGATTCACCGATATGCATCAGTGGATTTGCGATCTGGAAGATTTCGACGACGACCCGCAGGCATCTAACGAGAAAATCCTCGAAGCGATTTTGTTAGTCTGGCTGGACGAAGCTGAGTGAATAAACGGGCTGCCTGGGGGTGGCCCGTTTTGCTGTTAAACAAATAAGGATAACTAAAATGACAGAAGCGATGAAAATTACCCTCTCGACCCAGCCTGCCGACGCGCGCTGGGGAGAAAAAGCGACTTACAGCATTAATAATGATGGCATTACCCTGCATTTGAACGGGGCGGACGATCTGGGGCTGATCCAGCGTGCGGCGCGCAAGATTGACGGTCTGGGCATCAAACATGTTCAGCTAAGCGGTGAAGGCTGGGATGCGGATCGTTGCTGGGCATTCTGGCAAGGTTACAAAGCCCCGAAAGGCACGCGTAAAGTGGAGTGGCCGGATCTGGACGATGTTCAACGTCAGGAGCTGGATAACCGCCTGATGATCATCGACTGGGTGCGTGACACCATCAACGCACCGGCGGAAGAACTGGGGCCATCGCAACTGGCACAGCGTGCTGTTGATCTGATCAGCAACGTCGCGGGCGATCGTGTGACTTACCGGATCACCAAAGGCGAAGATCTACGCGAACAAGGCTATATGGGGCTGCACACCGTCGGGCGCGGTTCAGAACGTTCTCCAGTATTGCTGTCGCTGGATTACAACCCAACTGGCGATAAAGAAGCGCCGGTGTACGCGTGCCTGGTAGGTAAAGGTATCACCTTTGATTCCGGCGGCTACAGCATCAAACAGACTGCGTTTATGGATTCGATGAAGTCCGATATGGGCGGTGCGGCAACGGTTACCGGGGCGCTGGCATTTGCCATCACTCGCGGTCTGAACAAGCGCGTGAAGCTTTTCCTCTGCTGTGCGGATAACCTGATCAGCGGCAACGCGTTCAAGCTGGGCGATATCATCACCTATCGCAACGGTAAAAAAGTCGAAGTGATGAACACCGATGCGGAAGGGCGCCTGGTGCTGGCAGATGGCCTGATTGACGCCAGTGCGCAGAAACCAGAACTGATTATTGATGCCGCGACCTTGACCGGAGCGGCGAAAACCGCGCTGGGTAATGATTATCACGCGCTGTTTAGTTTTGACGATGCGCTGGCAGGGCGTTTGCTGGCGAGTGCCGCGCAAGAGAACGAACCATTCTGGCGTCTGCCGCTGGCAGAATTCCACCGCAGCCAGTTGCCGTCAAACTTTGCTGAACTGAACAACACCGGAAGCGCGGCGTATCCGGCAGGCGCGAGCACGGCGGCGGGCTTCCTGTCGCACTTTGTTGAGAACTATCAGCAAGGCTGGTTGCATATAGATTGTTCGGCGACTTACCGTAAAGCGCCGGTTGAACAGTGGTCTGCGGGCGCGACCGGGCTGGGTGTGCGCACGATTGCTAATCTGTTAACGGCGTAATCGTTTATGCCGGATGCGGCATAAACGCCTTATCCAGCCTACAAAGTATTGCAAATTCAACAAATTGCGATTCCTTTGTAGGCCTGATAAGCGTAGCGCATCAGGCACTTCCGCCCCGAACGTTGAATGAATTGTGGTTCTTATGTCCGAAACAAAAAACGAACTTGAAGACCTGCTGGAAAAAGCAGCAACCGAACCGGCGCATCGTCCGGCTTTTTTCCGTACTCTACTGGAATCCACCGTCTGGGTGCCAGGTACAGCGGCGCAGGGCGAGGCTGTGGTTGAAGATAGCGCGCTTGATTTACAACATTGGGAAAAAGAAGACGGCACCAGCGTCATTCCTTTTTTCACCTCGTTAGAAGCACTTCAACAGGCGGTTGACGGCGAACAGGCATTTGTCGTAATGCCCGTTCGCACATTGTTTGAGATGACCCTTGGCGAAACGCTTTTCCTTAATGCCAAACTGCCTACCGGTAAAGAATTTATGCCGCGTGAAATCAGTTTGCTGATCGGTGAAGAGGGTAATCCGCTGAGCAGTCAGGAAGTACTGGAAGGCGGCGAATCGCTGATATTATCGGAAGTCGCAGAGCCGCCAGCACAAATGATTGATTCACTCACTACCTTATTTAAAACTATTAAGCCGGTGAAGCGCGCTTTTATTTGTTCAATTAAAGAGAACGAAGAGGCACAGCCTAATCTGCTTATTGGCATTGAAGCCGATGGTGATATCGAAGAAATTATTCAGGCGACGGGAAGTGTAGCGACCGATACATTACCAGGCGATGAACCTATTGATATTTGCCAGGTGAAAAAAGGGGAAAAAGGAATTAGCCACTTTATTACCGAACATATTGCGCCATTCTATGAACGTCGCTGGGGTGGGTTTCTGCGTGATTTTAAACAGAATCGGATAATCTAAAATATGCCGCCCAAAAGGGCGGCATTCGGGCTTACTTGCTGTTCTGAAGGTTGTGAGCCACCAGTAAATTATTACCAGAGAGATTCCGGTTATTATTTACCAGGGAAAACAGCGCACCAGAAACAATAAGTACGATACAAAAGCACCGTATCTTCATTGTGCGGTCCATGCGAAGACCGCATCACGACAGCACCACTGGCGATATTGCCGCGATAGCAAGCACTGTGGGGTACCTGCATTTACGGTCATGGAACATCCTTTCCTAAAGCCAGCGCCCGTTTGCGAGACGGCGAAAAGGGCCGTCAAGAATAATACCCTCATGTTTGAATAATTACTCTATTTATTATCTTGACATGGCCAGGCATAAAAGAGAATATTTCAACACTGTGGGGTGCCTGCGTTGCTCCGGCAACACAAGTCAACCAGCTGGAAAGGCCGCGAACCAGACCAGCAACAAAAAACCGCCAAATTCGGCGGTTTTTTGTTGCCTGTAAAAAGCTTATTTCACTGGCTCAACCGGTAAATCTGCTCGCGCGCCCCATTCACTCCATGCGCCGTCGTACAGTTTCACGTTTGGCACATCCAGCGTAGCAAGTGCCAGCAACACAACGGCGGCCGTTACACCAGAGCCACAGCTGACAATGATCGGTTTGTCATAGCTGATACCGTAACCAAAAAATATCGCATCGAGTTCATCTGTCGTTTTCAGTTCACCTTCACGCACCAGTTCTGTCCACGGAACATTCAGCGCACCAGGAATATGCCCGCGACGTAAACCAGGGCGAGGTTCATCAATTTCAGCGTTAAAACGCGCAGCCGGACGGGCATCAATAATTTGTGCCGTTTTTTCATGGCTTGCCAGCAATACATCGGTTACTTTCACCACGGCTTCCGGGTTAAAGGCGGTGTTAAACTCTCCTTCTGGCAGCTCCACTTCGCCTTCTTCTAACAGTAGGTCATCACGCTGCCAGCCCGCCAGTCCACCGCCAAGAATCGACACTTTCTCCACGCCAAAGGTGCGCAGCATCCACCATGCTCGCGGGGCTGAGAAAAGATTACCTTCGTCATAGACAATCAGATGTTTGTCCTGATTAACGCCCAGTTCACGCATCGCTACGGCGAACGTTTCCGGGCGCGGCAGCATGTGCGGAAGCGGGGAGGTGTGATCGGAAAGAGCTTCGATATCGAAAAATACTGCGCCGGGGATATGCCCATTGAGATACTCCTGGGCAACGTTACGATCTTCCTGTCCGGGCGGTGCCATGCGGGCATCAATAATCTGAATTTCAGGATCATCAATATGTTCGGCGAGCCAGTCGGCTCCTACAAACCATGTCGTGGACATAGGCATCTCCATTTTTGCCGGGGTAGGCTAAATTGTCGGACGTTTAGTGAAAAGCGACAAGCAAAAGAGGCTGATTTGGCTGCCTGAGCCACATTTATCACCAAAATTCAGATTCTGTGGACGTGATACTGAATTACATAACGCTAATTCTCACGCATAATAATTATTCGACGTTGCTAACGGGCCATTGTGGCAGGGATGATAAATGAAAAAGTTACGCATAGCCGCCTGCATGTTAATGCTGGCGCTGGCAGGGTGCGACAACAACGATAACGCGCCAACAGCGGTGAAAAAAGATACCCCTTCTGAAGCTGCTAAAGGTACATCTTCAGAAAACGCGAGTTCTGCAAAACTCTCTGCGCCGGAGCGACAAAAACTGGCACAACAGAGTGCCGGTAAGGCACTGACATTGCTTGATCTCTCTGAGGTTCAACTCGATGGTGCAGCCACGCTGGTGCTGACTTTCTCCATCCCCCTTGACCCGGATCAGGATTTCTCGCGTGTTATTCATGTCGTCGATAAAAAGAGCGGTAAAGTGGATGGTGCCTGGGAGCTGTCAGATAATCTTAAAGAGCTGCGTTTACGCCACCTCGAACCTAAACGTGATTTGATCGTGACTATTGGGCAGGAAATGAAGGCGCTCAATAACGCAACCTTCAGTAAAGATTACGAAAAGACGATCACCACCCGCGATATTCAACCCAGCGTCGGTTTTGCCAGCCGTGGTTCGCTGCTGCCTGGAAAAGTCGTTGAAGGACTGCCGGTAATGGCGCTCAACGTTAACAATGTCGATGTTAACTTCTTCCGTGTTAAACCCGAATCTCTGCCAGCATTCATTAGCCAATGGGAATACCGCAATTCGCTGGCGAACTGGCAATCTGACAAATTGCTGCAGATGGCAGATCTAGTCTACACCGGACGTTTTGATCTCAATCCTGCGCGTAATACCCGTGAAAAATTATTGCTGCCGCTGGGTGATATCAAACCGCTTCAGCAGGCAGGCGTGTATCTGGCTGTGATGAATCAGGCCGGACGTTACGATTACAGTAATCCCGCGACTCTATTTACATTAAGTGATATCGGCGTATCGGCTCACCGTTATCACAATCGTCTGGATATCTTTACCCAAAGCCTGGAAAACGGTGCGGCTCAGCAAGGAATTGAAGTCTCGTTATTAAATGAGAAAGGGCAGACTCTGACTCAGGCGACCAGTGATGCACAGGGTCATGTACAGCTGGAAAACGACAAAAACGCGGCATTACTGCTGGCACGTAAAGATGGTCAGACAACGCTGCTCGATTTAAAACTTCCCGCGCTGGACTTAGCGGAATTTAACATTGCTGGTGCACCGGGTTATAGCAAACAGTTCTTTATGTTTGGCCCGCGCGATCTTTATCGCCCGGGTGAAACCGTAATCCTCAACGGCTTACTGCGTGATGCAGACGGTAAAGCATTGCCCGATCAACCCATCAAGTTAGATGTGATTAAACCTGACGGGCAGGTACTGCGTAGTGTCGTTAGTCAGCCGGAGAATGGCCTCTATCACTTTACCTGGCAACTGGATAGCAGTGCGGCAACCGGCATGTGGCATATTCGCGCTAACACTGGCGATAACCAGTATCGGATGTGGGATTTCCACGTCGAAGATTTTATGCCAGAACGCATGGCGTTGAACCTGACCGGCGAGAAAATCCCGTTAACGCCGAAAGATGAGGTGAAATTCTCCGTGGTGGGTTACTACCTGTACGGTGCGCCTGCTAACGGTAATACTTTGCAGGGGCAGCTTTTCCTGCGCCCTCTGCGTGAAGCGGTTTCTGCATTACCTGGTTTCGAATTTGGCGATATAGCTGCCGAAAACCTTTTCCGCACGCTGGATGAAGTTCAGTTGACGCTGGATGATAAAGGGCGCGGCGAAGTTTCTACAGAAAGCCAGTGGAAGGAAACGCATTCCCCATTGCAGGTTATTCTCCAGGGCAGTTTGCTGGAATCTGGCGGTCGCCCGGTGACGCGCCGTGCTGAACAGGCTATATGGCCTGCCGATGCGCTCCCTGGGATCCGCCCGCAGTTCGCCTTGAAATCGGTTTACGATTACCGTACTGACACGACTGTAAAACAACCCATTGTTAATGAAGGCAGCAACGCCGCTTTTGACATCGTTTATAGCGATGCGCAGGGCGTGAAAAAAGCCGTTTCGGGCTTGCAGGTGCGTCTGATTCGCGAACGTCGAGATTACTACTGGAACTGGTCAGAAGATGAAGGCTGGCAGTCACAGTTTGATCAAAAAGATCTGATCGAAAATGAACAAACGCTGGATCTCCAAGCGGATGAAACTGGTAAGGTAAGTTTTCCGGTAGAGTGGGGCGCTTATCGTCTGGAAGTCAAAGCGCCGAATGAAGCGGTTAGTAGCGTGCGTTTCTGGGCTGGCTATAGCTGGCAGGACAACAGCGACGGTAGCGGTGTGGTACGTCCGGATCGCGTCACGATGAAACTGGATAAAGCCAGTTATCGTCCTGGCGATACCATTAAGTTGCACATTGCCGCGCCAACGGCGGGTAAAGGCTACGCGATGGTCGAGTCCAGTGAAGGGCCGCTGTGGTGGCAAGAGATTGATGTTCCGGCACAAGGGCTGGATTTAACGATTCCGGTCGATAAAACCTGGAATCGGCACGACCTCTATTTAAGTACGCTGGTGGTGCGTCCTGGCGATAAATCTCGCTCTGCGACGCCAAAACGCGCGGTTGGCGTGTTGCATTTGCCGCTTGGCGATGAAAACCGTCGTCTCAGTCTGGCGCTGGAAACACCGGCAAAAATGCGCCCCAATCAGCCATTAACTGTGAAAATCAAAGCCAGCAATAAAAATGGTGAGATGCCAAAACAGGTGAATGTACTGGTGTCTGCCGTTGATAGCGGTGTGCTGAATATTACTGATTACGTTACGCCAGATCCGTGGCAGGCGTTCTTCGGTCAGAAACGCTATGGCGCAGACATATACGATATTTACGGTCAGGTCATTGAAGGACAGGGACGCCTGGCAGCACTGCGTTTTGGTGGCGATGGTGATGAACTGAAACGTGGTGGTAAGCCACCGGTCAATCACGTCAATATTGTCGCGCAACAGGCACAGCCGGTAACGATCAACGAACAGGGCGAAGGTACGGTTACACTGCTGATTGGCGATTTTAACGGTGAATTGCGCGTCATGGCGCAAGCCTGGACGGCAGATGACTTCGGCAGCAACGAAAGCAAAGTGATTGTTGCTGCACCAGTGATAGCCGAACTGAACATGCCGCGCTTTATGGCGAGTGGCGACACTTCGCGTCTGACGCTGGATATCACTAATCTTACTGATAAACCGCAAAAACTGAACGTTGCCCTGACCGCCAGCGGTTTGGTTGAACTAGTAAGCGATTCACCCGCACCTGTTGAATTAGCGCCAGGCGTGCGTACTACGCTGTTTATCCCGGTGCGAGCATTGCCGGGTTATGGCGATGGTGAAATTCAGGCGACTATCAGTGGCCTGAATTTGCCAGGAGAAACCGTTGCCGATCAGCATAAGCAGTGGAAAATTGGCGTCCGTCCGGCATTCCCGGCGCAAACCGTCAATTATGGTACGGTGTTGCAGCCTGGTGAAACATGGGCGATACCGGCGGGCGGACTGCAAAACTTCTCGCCTGTTACGCTGGAAGGGCAATTGTTGTTGAGCGGCAAGCCACCGCTGAACATCGCACGTTATATCAAAGAGTTAAAAGCATATCCGTACGGCTGTCTGGAGCAAACCACCAGCGGTCTGTTCCCGTCGCTCTATACCAATGCAGCCCAGCTACAGGCGTTGGGCATCAAAGGCGACAGTGATGATAAACGCCGTGCGGCAGTTGATATTGGCATTTCCCGTTTGTTGCAAATGCAACGCGATAATGGCGGTTTTGCGCTATGGGATAAATACAGTGACGAAGAGTACTGGCTGACGGCTTATGTGATGGATTTCCTGGTTCGCGCAGGTGAGCAGGGTTACAGCGTGCCGACAGAAGCTATTAACCGGGGTAATGAGCGTCTGCTGCGCTATTTACAAGATCCGGGCATGATGTCGATCCCGTATGCCGATAATCTCAAAGCCAGTAAATTCGCAGTACAGTCTTACGCGGCGCTGGTGCTGGCTCGTCAGCAAAAGGCACCGCTGGGTGCGCTGCGTGAAATCTGGGAGCGTCGTGCAGATGCCGCTTCTGGTTTACCGCTACTGCAACTTGGCATTGCGCTGAAAACCATGGGTGATGCGACGCGGAGTGTAGACGCAATTGCGCTGGCGCTGAAAACGCCGCGTAATAATGATGAGCGGATATGGCTTGGCGATTACGGTAGCCCACTGCGCGACAACGCGTTGATGCTCTCCTTACTGGAAGAGAACAAACTGTTGCCAGATGAGCAGAACACCTTGCTGAATACACTTTCGCAGCAGGTGTTTGGTGAACGCTGGCTATCAACTCAGGAAAGTAATGCGTTGTTCCTGGCTGCCCGTTCGATTCAGGATTTACTGGGTAAATGGCAAACGCAAACCTCTTTCTCTGCCGAGCCGCTGACTGGCGAGAAAGCGCAAAACAGCAATCTGAATAGCGATCAACTTGCAACTTTGCAGGTAACTAACAGTGGCACCCAGCCGTTATGGCTGCGTGTGGATGCCAGCGGTTATCCGCAATCCGCACCTTTACCTGCGAGTAATGTGCTGCAAATCGAGCGTCATATTCTTGGTACTGACGGTAAGAGCAAATCGCTGGACTCTTTACGTAGCGGCGATCTGGTACTGGTCTGGTTGCAGGTAAAAGCCAGTAACAGCGTGCCAGATGCGCTGGTGGTTGATTTGCTGCCAGCGGGTCTGGAGCTGGAAAACCAGAACCTGGCTAACGGCAACGCCAGTCTGGAGCAAAGTGGTAGCGAAGTGCAAAACCTGCTTAATCAAATGCAGCAGGCGAGCATTAAGCACATTGAGTTTCGTGACGATCGCTTTGTGGCGGCGGTTGCCGTTGATGAATACCAGCCGGTTACGCTGGTATATCTGGCGCGGGCGGTGACGCCGGGAACGTATCAGGTGCCGCAGCCGATGGTGGAATCGATGTATGTTCCTCAATGGCGGGCGACCGGCGCGGCTGAAGATCTGTTGATTGTCAGACCGTAAATGCCTCGTCTGTTAAGTAAACGCGGCTGCTGGATAACGCTGGCAGCTGCGCCCTTTATTATCATTCTGGCGGCGTGGGGAGCAGATAAACTCTGGCCTCTGCCGCTGCATGAAGTCAATCCCGCACGTGTGGTCGTGGCGCAGGATGGAACGCCGCTCTGGCGCTTCGCCGATGCTGACGGTATCTGGCGTTATCCAGTGACTATCGAAGATGTTTCTCCGCGTTACCTTGAAGCACTGATCAATTACGAAGATCGCTGGTTCTGGAAGCATCCGGGCGTAAACCCGTTCTCGGTGATGCGCGCCGCCTGGCAGGATCTAACTTCTGGTCGGGTTATCTCCGGCGGGAGCACGCTCACCATGCAGGTTGCTCGTTTGCTTGATCCTCACCCCAAAACGTTTGGCGGTAAAATTCGCCAGCTCTGGCGCGCGTTGCAACTGGAGTGGCATCTGTCTAAACGTGACATTCTGACCCTGTATCTTAATCGCGCCCCGTTTGGTGGCACGTTGCAGGGGATTGGAGCGGCAAGCTGGGCTTATCTTGGAAAATCGCCCGCGAATTTAAGCTATTCCGAGGCAGCAATGCTGGCTGTGTTACCGCAAGCGCCCAGCCGACTGCGCCCGGATCGCTGGCCGGAGCGTGCTGAGGCCGCGCGTAATAAAGTGCTCGAACGGATGGCTGTGCAAGGTGTGTGGTCCCGCGAGCAGGTAAAAGAGTCAAGGGAAGAACCCATCTGGCTGGCACCCCGACAAATGCCGCAACTGGCACCGCTGTTTTCACGGATGATGCTCGGTAAAAGTAAAAGCGACAAAATTGTTACTACGCTGGATGCCGGTCTTCAGCGGCGTCTGGAAGAACTGGCGCAAAACTGGAAAGGACGATTGCCACCGCGCAGTTCACTCGCGATGATCGTGATTGATCATACCGATATGCGTGTTCGCGGCTGGGTGGGATCGGTCGATCTCAACGATGATTCACGCTTTGGTCATGTTGATATGGTCAATGCGATCCGATCGCCAGGATCAGTGCTCAAACCCTTTGTTTATGGTCTGGCGCTGGATGAGGGATTGATCCATCCGGCATCGCTGTTGCAAGACGTCCCACGACGCACTGGTGATTACCGGCCTGGAAACTTTGACAGCGGTTTTCATGGCCCGATCAGCATGAGTGAGGCGCTGGTACGCTCGCTGAACTTACCTGCTGTGCAGGTGCTGGAAGCCTATGGCCCGAAACGGTTTGCGGCAACATTACGCAATGTTGGGTTGCCGTTGTATCTGCCCAATGGTGCTGTGCCGAATCTTTCGCTCATTCTCGGCGGTGCTGGCGCAAAACTGGAGGATATGGCGGCAGCGTACACCGCTTTTGCCCGCCACGGTAAGGCAGGAAAATTGCGCTTACAGCCTGACGATCCGCTGCTTGAACGCCCCTTAATGTCGCCGGGCGCCGCATGGATCATCCGCCGAATCATGGCTGATGAAGCGCAGCCCTTGCCGGACGGTGCCTTGCTGCGCGTCGTACCCCTGGCGTGGAAAACGGGCACCAGCTACGGCTATCGTGATGCCTGGGCGATAGGTGTAAACGCTCGCTATGTGATTGGCATCTGGACTGGCAGACCGGACGGCACGCCCGTTGTCGGTCAGTTTGGCTTTGCCAGCGCCGTACCGTTGTTGAATCAGGTTAATAATATTTTGTTGTCGCGCAGTGCAAATCTGCCGGAAGATCCGCGCCCGAACTCAGTCACTCGTGGCGTTATCTGCTGGCCTGGCGGGCAGTCTTTACCAGAAGGTGACAGTAACTGTCGCCGTCGTCTGGCAACCTGGTTATTGGATGGAAGCCAGCCGCCAACCCTGTTACTGCCAGAGCAAGAAGGGATTAATGGCATCCGTTTTCCCATCTGGCTGGATGAAAATGGTAAACGCGTCGCCGCCGATTGCCCACAGGCGCGACAAGAAATGATGAATGTCTGGCCACTACCGCTGGAACCCTGGTTGCCTGCATCAGAACGCCGCGCTGTGCGCTTGCCACCAGCCTCGACAATTTGCCCACCGTACGGTCACGACGCTCAGCTCCCGCTGCAATTGACTGGCGTTCGTGATGGCACCATTATCAAGCGTTTACCTGGTGCGGCGGAAGCGACTTTGCCGGTGCAATCCAACGGTGGTGCCGGAGAACGCTGGTGGTTTCTGAATGGCGAACCGTTAGCTGAACGCGGGCGCAGTGTGACTCTGCATTTAACGGAAAAAGGTGATTATCAATTGCTGGTAATGGATGAAGTGGGGCAGGTAGCGACAGTGAAATTTGTTATGCAATAGCCTGTTTTCACCATGTTTGTTGCTTAAACTGGGTTTATTTTAAAAAAATGTTACCTTCATCAATAGTCAACGGCTCTGTTGCTCATTATAATCCGCGCCATCTCGTACGCTGGTACAGACAACAACAGAATAATTTACAGAGGTAAAAATGGCTATTGAACGTACTTTTTCCATCATTAAACCGAACGCGGTAGCAAAAAACGTCATTGGTAATATCTTTGCGCGCTTTGAAGCTGCAGGGTTCAAAATTGTCGGCACCAAAATGCTGCACCTGACCGTTGAGCAGGCTCGTGGCTTTTATGCTGAACACGATGGGAAACCGTTCTTTGATGGTCTGGTTGAGTTCATGACCTCTGGTCCGATCGTAGTTTCCGTGCTGGAAGGTGAAAATGCCGTTCAGCGTCACCGCGATCTGCTGGGCGCGACCAACCCGGCGAACGCTCTGGCGGGAACTCTGCGCGCAGACTACGCTGACAGCCTGACTGAAAACGGCACTCATGGCTCCGATTCTGTAGAATCTGCCGCTCGCGAAATCGCCTACTTCTTCGGGGAAGGCGAAGTGTGCCCGCGCACCCGTTAATAATTTCGTAAATGCCGCGTGCAAACGTGGCATCCGTGCGCCAGAATTTGTACAATGCAGCGCCCCCGGACGAGCAGCCGCTCACCGGGGCGTTTCTTTTTTCAACCCTCCAGGGGCCATAACGTGTAATAACGAGGCCGGAATAGCATATGTCTGAACAATTAGTCACACCTGAAAACGTCACCACGAAAGATGGAAAAATTAACCTGCTGGATCTCAACCGTCAGCAGATGCGGGAGTTTTTTAAAGATTTAGGTGAAAAACCCTTCCGCGCCGATCAGGTGATGAAGTGGATGTATCACTATTGCTGCGACAACTTTGATGAGATGACCGACATAAACAAAGTGTTGCGTGGCAAACTGAAAGAGGTGGCGGAAATCCGCGCACCGGAAGTGGTTGAAGAACAGCGTTCATCCGACGGCACCATCAAATGGGCGATTGCTGTGGGCGATCAGCGTGTCGAAACGGTGTATATCCCGGAAGACGACCGCGCCACGCTTTGTGTCTCCTCGCAGGTTGGTTGTGCGCTGGAGTGTAAATTCTGTTCCACTGCCCAGCAGGGTTTTAACCGTAACCTGCGGGTGTCGGAAATTATCGGTCAGGTGTGGCGTGCGGCGAAAATCGTCGGCGCAGCAAAAATCACTGGTCAGCGTCCGATCACTAACGTAGTGATGATGGGCATGGGCGAACCGCTGCTCAACCTGAACAATGTCGTTCCGGCGATGGAAATCATGCTCGATGATTTCGGTTTTGGTCTGTCTAAACGTCGCGTGACGCTTTCCACTTCCGGTGTGGTTCCGGCGCTGGATAAACTGGGCGATATGATTGACGTTGCGCTGGCAATTTCCCTGCACGCGCCGAACGACGAAATTCGTGATGAAATTGTACCAATCAACAAAAAGTACAATATCGAAACGTTCCTTGCTGCAGTGCGCCGTTATCTGGAGAAATCCAATGCTAATCAGGGGCGCGTCACTATCGAGTACGTGATGCTTGACCACGTTAACGATGGCACTGAACACGCGCACCAACTGGCGGAGCTGCTGAAAGATACGCCGTGTAAGATTAACCTGATCCCATGGAACCCGTTCCCGGGCGCGCCGTATGGTCGTAGTTCGAACAGCCGTATCGACCGCTTCTCAAAAGTGCTGATGAGCTACGGTTTCACCACCATTGTGCGTAAAACTCGTGGTGATGATATCGATGCCGCCTGTGGTCAGTTAGCGGGAGATGTCATCGACCGTACTAAACGTACTCTGCGTAAACGGATGCAGGGTGAAGCCATCGATATTAAAACGGTCTGATAGTTATTACGCCATGGTTACTTTATGTACCGTGGCGTAATGTTTTATGAATGTAGCATTAAGTTGCAATTGTCTGATCAATATTAACGGTGCGTTTTTGCTGACTTTAAGGCAGTATGTAACGATGCAACAGTAAGTTAGCTTTGATTCATGTGGGCTTTGTCACGAGCACACAGACAGTCTTATACTGTATGATAAAGGTTAACTTTACGGATGTTTCGCGGTGTGGGTGGGCGTGATGGTTCACCGGCATCCCAATTCTCTTTTAAACGTACCTGCAGCGAATGAATACTGAAGCCACGCACGACCAAAATGAAGCACTTACCACCGGCGCTCGCTTGCGTAATGCCCGTGAACAACTTGGACTTAGCCAGCAAGCCGTTGCCGAACGACTTTGTTTGAAGGTTTCCACGGTACGCGATATTGAAGAAGATAAGGCACCCGCCGATCTTGCTTCAACATTCTTGCGCGGGTATATCCGCTCTTATGCGCGTCTGGTCCATATTCCGGAAGAAGAACTGCTGCCGGGACTGGAAAAGCAGGCTCCACTGCGAGCCGCAAAAGTTGCGCCAATGCAGAGTTTTTCCCTCGGCAAACGCCGCAAAAAACGCGATGGCTGGTTGATGACTTTCACCTGGCTGGTGCTGTTTGTGGTGATTGGCCTGAGCGGCGCCTGGTGGTGGCAGGATCACAAAGCCCAGCAGGAAGAGATTAGCACCATGGCTGATCAATCCACTGCGGAGCTGAATAATAACCAGAGCCAGAGTGTACCGTTAGATACATCTGCTACCGAAACCCAGACGACTACATCGCCTGCGGCTGTAGATACCACCGCCACGAACACGCAAACACCAGCCGTGACGACGCCAGCACCCGCTGTAGCGCCGCAGCAGGACGCGGTTGTTCCTCCTTCACAGGCAAATGTTGATATCGCGGCTACTACTACAGCAGCGGCGCCGGTTGCAACAACAACGCCAGATGGCGCTGCGCCGTTGCCAATTGATCAGGCTGGCGTGACCACTCCAGCGGCTGATCCTAATGCGCTGGTGATGAACTTTACTGCTGATTGCTGGCTGGAAGTCACCGATTCTACCGGCAAAAAACTGTTTAGCGGGATGCAGCGTAAAGGCGGTAATTTGAATTTAAGCGGTCAGGCACCGTATAAACTGAAAATTGGTGCACCAGCCGCAGTACAGATCCAGTATCAAGGGAAACCTGTCGATCTGAGTCGTTTTATCAGAACTAACCAGGTTGCGCGTCTGACCCTCAATGCCGAACAATCACCGGCGCAGTAACAGACGGGTAACGCGGGAGATTTTTCATGCATAACCAGGCTCCAATTCAACGTAGAAAATCAACACGTATTTACGTTGGGAATGTGCCGATTGGCGATGGTGCTCCCATCGCCGTACAGTCCATGACCAATACGCGTACGACAGACGTCGAAGCAACGGTCAATCAAATTAAGGCGCTGGAACGTGTCGGCGCTGATATCGTTCGCGTCTCTGTACCGACGATGGACGCGGCAGAAGCGTTCAAGCTCATCAAGCAGCAGGTTAACGTACCGCTGGTGGCCGACATCCACTTCGACTATCGCATTGCACTGAAAGTAGCGGAATACGGCGTTGACTGTCTGCGCATTAACCCAGGCAATATTGGTAATGAAGAACGCATTCGCATGGTGGTTGACTGTGCGCGCGATAAAAACATTCCGATTCGTATTGGTGTTAACGCCGGATCGCTGGAAAAAGATCTGCAAGAAAAGTATGGCGAACCGACGCCGCAGGCGTTGCTGGAATCTGCCATGCGCCATGTTGATCATCTCGATCGTCTGAACTTTGATCAGTTCAAGGTCAGTGTGAAAGCATCTGACGTTTTCCTCGCGGTTGAGTCTTATCGTCTGCTGGCAAAACAGATCGATCAGCCGTTGCACCTGGGGATCACCGAAGCCGGTGGCGCACGCAGCGGGGCGGTGAAATCGGCCATTGGTTTAGGTCTGCTGTTGTCGGAAGGCATTGGCGACACGCTGCGCGTCTCGCTGGCGGCTGATCCGGTCGAAGAGATCAAAGTCGGTTTTGATATTTTGAAATCGCTGCGTATTCGTTCGCGTGGCATCAACTTCATCGCCTGCCCGACCTGCTCACGCCAGGAGTTTGACGTTATCGGTACGGTTAACGCGCTGGAGCAACGTCTGGAAGATATCATCACCCCGATGGACGTTTCGATTATTGGCT
Source organism: Escherichia sp. MOD1-EC5433 (assembly GCF_002966005.1). NCBI lineage: Bacteria > Pseudomonadati > Pseudomonadota > Gammaproteobacteria > Enterobacterales > Enterobacteriaceae > Escherichia > Escherichia sp. MOD1-EC5433. The sequence continues at coordinate 79,455 of NZ_PTRL01000003.1, forward strand.
GCGTGGTGAATGGCCCAGGCGAGGCGCTGGTTTCTACGCTTGGCGTTACGGGCGGCAACAAGAAAAGCGGCCTCTATGAAGATGGCGTGCGCAAAGACCGTCTGGACAATAACGACATGATCGATCAGCTGGAAGCACGCATTCGTGCGAAAGCCAGCCAACTGGACGAAGCGCGTCGAATTGACGTTCAGCAGGTTGAAAAATAATAACGTGATGGGAAGCGTCTCGCTTCCCGTGTATGATTGAACCCGCATGGCTCCCGAAATATTGAGGGAAGCGTTGAGGGTTCATTTTTATATTCAGAAAGAGAATAAACGTGGCAAAAAACATTCAAGCCATTCGCGGCATGAACGATTACCTGCCTGGCGAAACGGCCATCTGGCAGCGCATTGAAGGCACACTGAAAAACGTGCTCGGCAGCTACGGTTACAGTGAAATCCGCTTGCCGATTGTAGAGCAGACCCCGCTATTCAAACGTGCGATTGGTGAAGTCACCGACGTGGTTGAAAAAGAGATGTACACCTTTGAGGATCGCAATGGCGACAGCCTGACTCTGCGTCCTGAAGGGACGGCGGGCTGTGTACGCGCCGGCATCGAGCATGGTCTTCTGTACAATCAGGAACAGCGTCTGTGGTATATCGGGCCAATGTTCCGTCACGAGCGTCCGCAGAAAGGACGTTATCGTCAGTTCCATCAGTTGGGCTGCGAAGTTTTCGGTCTGCAAGGCCCGGATATCGATGCCGAACTGATTATGCTCACCGCCCGCTGGTGGCGTGCGCTGGGTATCTCTGAGCACGTTACTCTCGAACTGAACTCTATTGGTTCGCTGGAAGCTCGCGCCAATTACCGCGATGCGCTGGTTGCGTTCCTTGAACAGCATAAAGAAAAGCTGGACGAAGACTGTAAACGTCGTATGTACACCAACCCGTTGCGCGTGCTGGATTCTAAAAATCCGGAAGTGCAGGCGTTACTCAACGACGCTCCGGCGTTGGGCGATTATCTGGATGAAGAGTCTCGCGAGCATTTTGCCGGTCTGTGCAAACTGCTTGAGAGCGCAGGCATTGCCTATACCGTAAACCAGCGTCTGGTGCGTGGTCTGGATTACTACAACCGTACCGTTTTCGAGTGGGTGACTAACAGCCTCGGTTCTCAGGGCACCGTATGTGCAGGCGGTCGTTATGACGGTCTGGTGGAACAACTGGGCGGTCGCGCCACACCGGCAGTCGGTTTTGCGATGGGCCTCGAACGTCTGGTGTTGTTAGTTCAGGCAGTTAACCCGGAATTTAAAGCCGATCCCGTTGTCGATATATACCTGGTGGCTTCGGGTACTGATACACAATCTGCGGCTATGGCATTAGCTGAGCGTCTGCGTGATGAATTACCTGGCGTGAAACTGATGACCAACCACGGCGGCGGCAACTTTAAGAAACAGTTTGCCCGTGCTGATAAATGGGGTGCCCGCGTTGCTGTGGTGCTGGGTGAGTCTGAAGTAGCTAATGGCACGGCAGTAGTGAAGGATTTGCGCTCTGGTGAGCAAACGGCAGTTGCGCAGGATAGCGTAGCCGCGCATTTGCACACGTTACTGGGTTAAGGAAGGAGAAGGACAGCGTGGAAATTTACGAGAACGAAAACGACCAGGTTGAAGCGGTTAAACGCTTTTTTGCTGAAAATGGCAAAGCACTGGCTGTTGGGGTGATTTTAGGCGTTGGCGCACTGATTGGCTGGCGCTACTGGAACAGCCATCAGGTTGAGTCCGCACGCTCCGCTTCTCTTGCCTATCAAAATGCGGTTACCGCAGTTAGCGAAGGCAAACCGGACAGCATCCCAGCGGCAGAAAAATTTGCTGTTGAAAATAAAAATACTTACGGCGCGCTGGCTTCTTTGGAACTTGCGCAGCAATTTGTTGACAAAAATGAACTAGAGAAAGCCGCCGCTCAATTGCAACAAGGGTTGGCGGACACGAGCGATGAAAATCTCAAAGCCGTGATAAATCTGCGTCTTGCCCGAGTTCAGGTGCAGCTCAAGCAGACTGATGCTGCGCTGAAAACCCTTGATACCATAAAAGGTGAAGGGTGGGCTGCCATTGTTGCCGACTTGCGTGGTGAAGCATTACTGAGCAAAGGTGATAAGCAAGGTGCGCGTAGTGCATGGGAAGCAGGCGTGAAAAGCGATGTGACCCCGGCACTGAGTGAAATGATGCAGATGAAAATTAATAATTTGTCCATCTGAGAGGGACCCGATGCAATTGCGTAAATTACTGCTGCCAGGAGTGCTTTCCGTTACCCTTTTAAGCGGCTGTTCGCTGTTTAACAGTGAAGAAGATGTGGTCAAGATGTCCCCATTGCCGACCGTTGAAAACCAGTTTACGCCGACCACGGCGTGGAGCACTTCCGTTGGTAGCGGCATTGGTAACTTCTACTCTAATCTTCATCCGGCACTGGCGGATAACGTTGTCTATGCAGCCGATCGCGCTGGTTTGGTAAAGGCGATGAATGCGGATGACGGTAAAGAAATCTGGTCTGTCAGCCTGGCTGAGAAAGATGGCTGGTTATCTAAAGAGCCGGCATTACTTTCTGGCGGTGTGACCGTCGCAGGTGGTCATGTCTATATTGGCAGTGAAAAAGCGCAGGTTTACGCGCTGAACACCAGCGATGGCACTGTGGCATGGCAAACCAAAGTAGCGGGTGAAGCACTTTCTCGCCCGGTGGTCAGCGACGGTCTGGTGTTAATTCACACCAGCAACGGTCAGCTGCAGGCGCTGAACGAAGCTGACGGCGCTGTTAAATGGACTGTTAACCTTGATATGCCTTCGCTTTCTCTGCGTGGAGAGTCTGCGCCAGCAACTGCATTTGGTGCGGCAGTCGTCGGTGGCGATAATGGTCGCGTCAGTGCTGTGTTGATGCAGCAGGGACAGATGATTTGGCAGCAGCGTATCTCCCAGGCGACCGGTTCAACCGAAATTGACCGTCTGAGCGATGTTGATACTACGCCAGTGGTTGTGAACGGTGTTGTTTTCGCGCTGGCCTATAATGGTAACCTGACGGCGCTTGATTTGCGCAGTGGTCAGATTATGTGGAAACGCGAACTGGGTTCGGTGAATGATTTCATTGTCGACGGTAACCGTATCTATCTGGTTGATCAAAATGACCGGGTAATGGCGTTGACCATCGATGGTGGCGTGACGCTGTGGACACAAAGCGATCTGCTGCACCGCCTGCTGACTTCTCCGGTGCTGTATAATGGCAACCTGGTGGTGGGTGATAGCGAAGGTTATCTGCACTGGATTAATGTGGAAGATGGACGTTTCGTTGCCCAACAAAAAGTTGATAGCTCCGGTTTCCAGACTGACCCGGTTGCCGCTGATGGCAAACTGCTGATCCAGGCAAAAGACGGAACCGTGTACTCCATTACACGTTAATCGTCTCTGTCGTTCACTTTGAAAACGGCTCCTGGACAGGAGCCGTTTTCCTGTTTTTAACAACGACGCGAAAATAGCGTGCGTTGTCTGATGATTTATAAAAATGAGGCTTTAAACATGGTACCTGTGGTCGCGCTTGTCGGGCGCCCTAACGTAGGAAAATCCACGTTATTTAACCGTCTAACTCGCACCCGAGATGCGCTGGTTGCGGATTTCCCGGGTCTGACTCGTGACCGTAAGTACGGTCGTGCGGAAATTGAAGGCCGCGAGTTTATCTGTATTGATACCGGCGGGATTGACGGTACAGAAGACGGTGTAGAAACTCGCATGGCGGAACAGTCGCTGCTGGCGATTGAAGAGGCGGATGTGGTGCTGTTTATGGTGGATGCGCGCGCGGGTCTGATGCCTGCGGATGAAGCCATTGCCAAACATCTGCGTTCTCGCGAAAAGCCAACCTTCCTGGTGGCGAACAAAACCGATGGACTGGATCCGGATCAAGCAATCGTTGATTTTTATTCACTTGGTTTAGGTGAAATTTACCCAATTGCCGCTTCGCATGGTCGTGGCGTATTAAGTCTGCTGGAGCACGTGCTGCTGCCGTGGATGGAAGATATCGCGCCGCAAGAAGAAGTCGACGAAGACGCTGAATACTGGGCGCAATTTGAAGCGCAAGAGAACGGCGAAGAAGAAGAGGAAGACGACTTTGATCCGCAAAGTCTGCCGATCAAACTGGCGATTGTTGGTCGTCCAAACGTCGGTAAGTCTACACTCACTAACCGTATCCTGGGTGAAGAGCGCGTCGTGGTTTACGACATGCCAGGCACGACGCGTGACAGTATCTACATTCCGATGGAACGCGATGGACGTGAGTATGTGCTCATTGACACCGCTGGCGTACGTAAACGCGGCAAAATCACCGATGCTGTAGAGAAATTCTCCGTAATCAAAACGTTGCAGGCGATTGAAGATGCCAACGTGGTGATGTTGGTGATTGACGCACGCGAAGGTATTTCCGATCAGGATCTCTCCCTGCTTGGCTTTATTCTCAATAGTGGGCGCTCACTTGTGATTGTGGTGAACAAGTGGGACGGCCTGAGCCAGGAAGTGAAAGAGCAGGTGAAAGAGACGCTGGACTTCCGTCTGGGCTTTATCGACTTCGCTCGTGTGCATTTTATCTCTGCATTGCACGGTAGCGGTGTTGGTAACCTGTTTGAATCAGTACGTGAAGCATATGACAGCTCTACCCGTCGTGTGGGGACATCTATGCTGACGCGTATCATGACCATGGCTGTTGAAGATCACCAGCCGCCACTGGTTCGCGGGCGTCGTGTGAAGCTGAAATATGCCCACGCTGGTGGTTATAACCCGCCGATTGTGGTGATTCACGGCAACCAGGTGAAAGACCTGCCTGACTCGTACAAACGTTACCTGATGAATTACTTCCGTAAATCTCTGGACGTGATGGGTACGCCGATTCGTATTCAGTTCAAGGAAGGGGAAAACCCGTATGCGAACAAGCGTAACACTCTAACGCCGACCCAGATGCGTAAACGTAAGCGTCTGATGAAGCACATTAAGAAAAGTAAGTAATTACTTATTGGGTTTCTCTTGCCATCCAGGAAGGGAAACCCAACCAATCGCGAGGAAGAAATATGGAACTCAACTGCCCAGTCTGCCAAAGCCCTCTCGAACGCAATGGCGAGACGGCTCACTGCACAACTTGCGATAAAGATTTCACTGTTCAGGCGCTTTGCCCTGACTGTCATCAGCCGTTACAGGTATTAAAAGCCTGTGGCGCGGTGGATTATTTCTGCCAGAATGGACACGGTTTAATTTCTAAAAAACGCGTTGAATTTACCACTGCTTAATATCACGGGAATATATATTTTTCTTTTATATATTCCCGGTATAAATTTTATGAGCTATTTTCTATTACTTTAACACGTAATTAGAGTGAACAAACTCCCATTATTATAACTTTAAGAATATATTTAGCATTTCTGGTGTGCAATCTCTGAACTATCTGGAATACAATGCCGAAGCTAATTTCAGATTATAAAATAGTTACAGGGAAAAGGCATGTTGCGATGGATACGCTATTTTATGCTAATTTTTATCTCTGGTGCTGCTTATGCGGAGCCAGAGATAAATGTTAAGAAAAGTGACTCTTCATTACCGGATTTGGGAAGCGAAGCTGCCTTACAAGAAGAACAAAATAATAAAGGTAAATCCTTCAAAGAGCGTGGTGCCAACTACGTCGCCGAATCCGCCCAGCAGGGGTTTGAGAACCTGACCCCAGAAGCTCTGGAATCCCAGGCCAGAAGCTATCTGCAAGGGCAAATCACCTCATCTGCACAGTCTTATATTGAAGGTGCGCTTTCTCCATACGGTAAAGTCCGCTCAAATCTTTCTATCGGTCAGGATGGCTCGCTGGACGGTAGTTCAATCGACTATTTTGTTCCTTTATATGACAATCAAAAAAGCGTTTATTTCAGCCAGTTATCCGCTCAACGTAAAGAGGAACGCACGATAGGTAATATAGGTTTTGGGGTGAGGCATAATTTTGATAAATGGCTTCTGGGTGGAAATATATTTTACGATTATGATTTCACTCGCGGACATCGCCGTTTAGGGTTAGGGACTGAAGCCTGGACGGATTATTTAAAGCTTTCTGGTAACTATTACCATCCACTTTCTGACTGGAAAGACTCAAAAGATTTCGACTTCTATTTAGAACGACCTGCGCGTGGTTGGGATGTTCGTGCGGAAGCCTGGCTACCTTCTTATCCACAGTTGGGGGGCAAAGTTGTTTTCGAGCAATATTATGGTGACGAAGTTGCGCTGTTCGGCACTGATAATTTAGAGAAAGATCCGTATGCGGTGACGCTTGGAGTTAACTATCAACCAGTTCCGTTATTGACAGTCGGGACGGAATATAAAGCAGGCACTGGAGATAACAGTGATCTTAGTATTAACGCTACTGTTAACTATCAGTTCGGTGTACCACTTAAAGATCAACTGAATAGCGATAATGTCAAAGCAGCCCACTCGCTGATGGGTAGCCGACATGACTTTGTTGAGCGAAATAATTTTATTGTTCTGGAATATAAAGAAAAAGACCCTCTCGACGTTACGCTCTGGCTAAAGGCTGATTCCACTAACGAACATCCAGAATGTGTTATCAAGGACACCCCGGAAGCTGCGGTGGGACTGGAAAAATGTAAGTGGACCATTAATGCGCTGATCAACCACCACTATAAAATTGTCGCCGCCTCCTGGCAGGCGAAAAACAATGCCGCCCGCACGCTAGTGATGCCTGTGGTGAAAGCCAACACCATCACCGAGGGTAACAATAATCACTGGAATCTGGTGTTGCCTGCCTGGCAATACAGCTCTGATCAAGCCGAACAAGAAAAGCTCAACACCTGGCGAGTGCGTCTGGCGCTGGAAGATGAAAAGGGTCATCGGCAAAACTCCGGTGTGGTGGAAATTACCGTACAGCAGGACCGTAAAATTGAGCTGATCGTTAATAATATTGCTAACGTGCCTGAAGAAAACAATCACAGCCATGAAGCCAGCGCCCAGGCGGATGGTGTCGATGGTGTGGTGATGGATCTCGATATCACTGACAGTTTTGGTGATGACACGGATCGTAACGGTGATCCGCTTCCAGACAATGGTCTGAGTCCACAACTTTATGATGCACAAGACAAAAAAGTCACGCTCGCCAATAAGCCCTGCTCAACCGATAACCCCTGTGTCTTTATCGCGAAGCAAGATAAAGAGAAAGGAACCGTCACACTCTCCAGTACGTTACCCGGCACTTTCCGTTGGAAAGCAAAAGCTGCTCCGTATGACGACAGCAACTATGTGGATGTGACATTCCTTGGTGCCGGGGAGAATGATGTTAATGCGTTTATCTACCGTATATCTGCGACTAACCCCGTCAATCTTATCGACAATGAGAAAGAGCATTTGCCTGTGGATAACGCCTACCGTTTTGTCTTATGGCGTGACGCCAATAAAGATGGCGTTTTCCAGCAGTCGGAAAAACTGACGGAAGAAGAGATGGCGCAATACGACTACCAGTGGGAATTTACCGGGCACAGCGTTAATGGCTACACCGGTGCGCAATCGAATACCAGTAATGAAGATATTGTCATCCCTGCCACCAACGACGAGGCCGTGCAGAAGTTCGGTGCTCAAAAAGAAGATGGCGTGCAGGGATATGGATTACGTGTGGTTTACAGCAAGCACTAGATCGGCGTAATGGCCGATCGGCCAGCCGCTGGAAATTAATCAAGGAGAGAGTTGAATGAAACATTATTTAAAGCGACCGATGACCAAAGTCGCGCTGGCACTGGCTCTGGCAGGGTACTGCGCAGTACCTGCCGCCATGGCAGAAGGGCAGGGCAATCTAAGAGCTGGCCAGTGGCAATCAGAGACGCAATCAACCGGAACGATTCAGGGTACAGTGCCATGGATAACCCGTAGCGCGACAGAAATCACCGACGCCGATAAATCTCATGTGTCCATAACCGTTGATCGCGGTGGTCGTACTGCATCTACGGATGGCGAAAAGCAATTTCATGTTGGCGATAAGTTAACGGCAAACTGGGCCATTGGCGATACCCAGGGCGATCTTGATGACAACAACACCGCGACAAAAGCGACGCTGCAATGGATGAGCTTTAGTGACCAGGCGGGGGGCGATCCGAAGGAGATCGGTACTGCTGGCAGTGATACTTACACCATTGCCGCAGCAGATGCTGACCGCTATATCGGTTTGAAAATTACCCCAACCACGACAACCGGCGACCCTAACGTCGCAGAACAACTGGTGCTGTTGGATCTCTCTACTAACGCAGGCGGTGGTTCTGACAGCGATGATATTCCTGAAGGGCCAGTATTTGATGACGCAGTTAAAGTTGTCATTCACGAGAAGGATATCAATACCAACCTGCTGGGTAAAGATACCAAACTTAAAACGAATACCACCTATCAGGTCATGCTGTGGAAAGATAAAAACAGCAACGGTTCCTACGATACGGGTGAAGAGGTTACCAGCCAGTACAACTACCGCTGGCGCTTTACCGGCACCAGTCTACAGTTGCGGACGGCGGGGGGGATTGTCAACCCGAGCTACAACAACAGCGACCTGGTTATCCCGGTTACCAATGCCGAAGCGAAGACTGCGTTCGACTACAGCGAAGGCGGCCTCACAATTGGCGCAGATGGTGTTCAGGGCTACGGTTTGTCCATCGACTACCAGAGAAAATAATCGTCACCGGCACCATTCCCCTAGGGGAATGGTGCTTTTCCGCGCACTTTGCTTAACCTGCGTTAAGCAAAGTGGGTTGAGGTGAAAAAGTAACTTTAAACGGGCAGGTTTCAATTATGGGCGGGGCTTTGAAACTGATAAAAGCGATAACGGCGGTTTTACTGCTCTCCCTTTCTTTTCAGGTAGTGGCAGTGTTAAAAGGTGGCCAGTGGCAACAAACGGGTATCTCGACCGACGCAATCAATGGCACTGTGCCTGGTGCAGAGAACGCCAGTGTACCCGTTTATCAGGGCAGCACCCTGCTTGAACCGACAGAACCTCACGATGTTCAGGCCTTTGCAAAACCCAGTGAATTTAGCGTAGATGATACGGCTACGCAGATGATCTTACAGAACCCTCTGGATACTGAAGGGGACGTTTTCGCCACGCCACCGCTGCTGCGTTGGGAAAATCAAAATCCACCTTCTGTTTCTCTGGTGTGGGCTGAGGCCGCCACGCCGGATACGCCGTTAGATCCACAGCCGCGCCCAGACAGGTCATTTTGTGCCCAGGATCTGGCTGGACATTCTCTGGTTGCCTGGCCGCGAATTGACCAACAACAAACGATACCTTTACTTTATCTCTTTACCTTAACGGGCGTACCTAATCAGGGGTCAGTGCCGTTGGTTGATAATAAAGTGACGCTGAACATCGCGGCTGCACAGGGTGATCTGGTTACCATTACCGCTAACGGATATGACGATACGCTGAAAGCGGCAAAAACGACCGTAGATGGTTCAATTACGCTAACGGTGACGACGAAAGACTGTCAGGGCAATCTGGCAGGAAATATTCCTTTTATTATCAAACGTCGGGATGCAGAAAACCGTCAGGGCGTGGTGAATAACATCGGTCCGGTAAAACTGGGGAGTACGGAACTTACCACCACGGCAACGGAATATCACGGCACGACGGATGAAAATGGTACGGCGACGGTAACGGTGGCTCAACCGAACGGGCAAGGCGTAAAAACGCCGCTGGTCGTAAGCCTGTCTGGCATTAGCCAAACCAGCGAAACGGCGGTCATTTTTAGCGTTCTCACCAGCCCGGACGTACCACAGGCAAACATGTGGGGTCATATGGCGGATACGCTCAAGGCTCGGGATTATACCTTCAGCCGTCCGAAACTGGCGGCTGAAGTCGATAATGAAGCAGGCAGTGTCGACGATCATAATGAAACCTGGTCAATCTTCACCTGGAGTGGCGCAGATAATCACTGCGATATTTTGCCAGGTATGCGCCAGTTTGGCGCGATGGCGACGGTGGTTCCTACATCAATTCAGGAAGTCGCTGGCTGGCCGATGCAGGGAGATTATTACTGGTCATCCCTCGCGGGCATGACCGGACAGCATCATGCGGCAGATGTGTCTAACCGTAGCGAAGCGCAAAAACCGGACGATACAAAACTTATTGTTAGCTGTGTGGATAAAGAGGCACCGGACGTTGAACCAAAACTGATTCTCACACCTGCAAGCTATGACTCAACGGTACAGGCGATGAAGGTTAAGGTGGGTGAAGATGCCTCTATGCGACTGACAATCACCGATAACAAAAATAATGGTCAGCCGCTGGCTTACTACTATTTCTCGCTGCATCTGGATGATGGCATCAACCGAAAGAATCAATCCGACGACGCATGGGAAGCGCATCCGGTGCAAATAACGGGAGGAGCCAATTTTCACCAGGTTGATGCGCATACTTATGAAGGGATAACAGATGTTAACGGTCAGGCCTCATTGAGGTTGAGTCAGCCCGATGGCGCTGGCGTTAAAACCCATATTACGGCGAGAATGCGTAGTGACTTCACTGCGTCTGATGCGAAAGATGTCATTTTCACAGTAGTAACCAGTCCGGACAGCGATAAGGCCAGAATGTGGGGGCATATGCTCGGGATTATCGAATCTGGTAGCGTCTTTAAACGCCCGCTGCTGGCGGATGAAACTGCTCATGAACTGGGTTCTATGCGGGAAAATAACGAAGACTGGGCACTGTTTGACCAAAATGGCTCTATGCAGGCGGAATGTAGAACTGGACATATTCCGCGCCAGAGTTCGCTGGAAAGCCTGTACAACGCTTATCCTGCTAATGTTATAGGCACAAAATACGGTTGGCCAACGGCAAAACAAGATTACTTAAGCGCGGTGGAGCAGGCGACGCATTCATCGGTCAGTTTCAAAACGGGGCTGGTCGATAGTTACTCTGGCTTTAAACGAAATTACCTTTCCTGTTCAGGTAATGAAATGGTCGCGCAGGTGGCGGTCACGACCGATCATGATGTTGCTATTGGAAGCCGGGCGCAGGCTAAAGTCGGTGAAAAAATTGTCATGACAGTGCGAACCTATAACGCATTAAATGACGCGGCTGTGCCGTTTACAAATTTCACCATCACCAAAGGCATGGGGTATAACCGTCCAGGGCAGGTTACTGGGTTTGATGATCCAACCAGCGGCGCGATAGAGATGAACGGTACTTTCTACGGTACTTCTCAGCCCACAACTGTCTATTCCGGTACAACCGACGCTCGAGGTATAGCAACGGTGGACATTGAGCAGCCGCAAGGCGTTGGGCTGGGGACTCCTCTGGATATCACGCCGACTAACTCTTATGTTCCCAATACCGTTAACTACAACGTGATTTTTACTACCCCCACCAGCCCGGATGTAGCCAGTGCGCAAATGTGGGGTCACATGGACGAATCCATCACTGTGGATTCTATAACTTTTAAGCGACCGAAATTATTCTCTGAAGTGAGCGCAGGAAACCGTTCACTTGTGGAAAATAACGAAACCTGGGTACGTGTGGCGCAGTCTGATATCGAAAATATCGCGGCTGGCGGTTGCGAGAAAAATAAAGTGCCACGCCAGTCACAGCTTACCGCTCTATACAACGCCAACAGTAACAATACGATTCAAACCGTTCATGGTTGGCCCACCTTGCGTGAACAATACTGGAGCGGCACGCCGATGGATAAAGTTCCGCACCTTGCCTCCGTCTGGTTGAATAACGGGAACGTACAGAATGCTGCCGATGACTCGATTTATATGAGTTGTCTGAAAGATGCTAACCCTCCCGCAAGCATCATTACACTGGAAGTGGTGGATCAGGCGCAGTGGAATAGTTCGCTTAATGCGGCAAAGCTGAAAAAGGGCGAGACGTTACAGGTGAAGGTGACGGTCAAAGACGTTGCCGGTAACCCGATGGCAGATATGCCATTTACCCTGAAACGTGGCGATGGATATACCCGTTCTGGTGAACGTCATACGGCAGGTAGCGGTGATGGGATTGTTTCATCGGTGGTGGTTGATGCGGGTCTGCCTGATGAGATGGTGCTCAACGATACAGCGACAGCATATGTGGCACTAACCGGTAGCGACGGAAGTAAAATTCTCAATATTACGCGCCCGGATACCCACGGCACGAAAACGGCGCTCACCGCCGCGCTCTATTCCGATCCGACAAAAAAGGCTGCAATGGATACCATTTTCACCGTGGTTACCAGTCCGGATACCGATAAAGCGAATATGTGGGGCCACATGCCGGAAACGTTGAGCGCAGGTGGACTGACATTTAAACGGCCGATTCTGTTTACGGAACTAACCGATAGCCCTGCCGCCAAACGTAAGTCTGATGTAGAGGATAACGAAAGCTGGGCTCTGTTTACCGAAGATCAGGCGACGAAGGCCAGTAATGGCGGCTGTGGCGCGGATTATATTCCGACTCAGGACGCGTTACTCACACTCGCCAGTGAATGGCGTGGACATGCGGTAGATGGCTGGCCTGTCTTGCTAAAAAAAGGTTACGACTCTAGCACACCGGAAAAAGACAGTATCGAGGATCGCAAATATAAAAGCGTACAATTGAGCGACGGGACCAGCTACAGTCTGGCATCCACGGAGTTAGGGTATCTGACCTGCCAGGCAACGGCAAATCCGAAGGTGAGCACCATCGAATTAACGTCTGATAAAACGGCAAAGTATGACAACCTTGATGCAGTAAAAGTCAGAACAGACTACAGCAATACCGGGGATCAAATCACCATGACGGTGACCACTCGCGACGCCCAGGGAAATCCGAAAGGTTATGTGCCGATTACGTTGAATCATGGTTTCACCGTGGCTCGAACCTCAAATGCGACCAACAACGGCAAGATTACCAATCAGTCACGGCTGATTTATGTGCAAGACAGTTACAATAATTCCAACGGTTATTTTGATGACGGAAATAAATATTACAGCATGACCAGTGGTGACGGTACGGTCACTTTTATTCTACGCCAGATATATAAGGGAGACGGTACGCGTATCCCGCTCACCGCAGAAATTGATGACGGTAACGGCATTATCTCGAATACGCTGAGCGCGATTTTCACGATCGTTACCAGCCCGGATACGCCAAAAGCTAACTTCTGGGGTCATATGCCGGAGACCTTAACGGCTAAAAACGGCAAAGTCTTCCATCGCCCACAGTTAAAAGATGAAGTCGGTTCTTCCAATGGGCTTATTGTTAACAATGAATATTGGCAGCGACTGACTATCAATAATGCGCTGAGTGGTATGCAGGGAGGTTGTAAAGATAAACTGCCGTCTATTGGCGATCTGCAATCGTTATATGAGGCATACCCTTCAGGAACGATTGAAACGGCACAGGGCTGGCCGCTTGACAAGTCAACAGCGCCAAAGCCGTACTTCTGGTCACGAAGCGTTGTCTCCAGTTCAGGCGCTGTTAATCCTAATTATCAGTATATTAACCTCAAGGTGGGGAATACTGGACATGTCGCGTCGGATTCTGCAGATCTCAACTTCCAGACCTGTCTGGAAAGTGTGGAGTCGGTGGGCAATATTACCCTGACCACTGCGGAGGAAAACTGGGATAGTTCGTTACCGGCCGGGAAAGCACATAAAGGCTCACCGCTTCCGTTGACGATTACTGTGACCCGTGCGGATGGCTCGCCTGCACCATTTGAGTCGGTAGGGATTTTGCGTGCCGCCAGCTACAATCGCGCGGGCACATCGCTCAGCGAAACGGTAACGACGGATGATTTGGTGGCTGATACGTTCAACCCAGCACAAACCATACAAAGCGCCAGCATGAATGGTCGTAGTAATACCAGTTATCTGGTTATTCAGACTGATGCTCAGGGTAAAGCGACGCTGAATCTTCACCAGGATAGTACGACCGGTCTTAGAACGCCGATAACCGTAAAAGCACTGGGCTTCAGCCCTATGCCAACAGCCACGCTGGACGCGATTTTCACGGTTATCACCAGCCCGGACGTTAGCGTAGCCAACATGTGGGGGCATATGGGGGAAACGGTGACGGCGGCAGATGGCACCGTTTTTGTGCGGCCTAAAATAAAGGCTGAGTTAACGAACACCTCAGGCGTTCACGTTAAGGATTTAAATAGTGAAAGTTGGCTTGTGCCTACTGTTCAGGAAAGGGAACGTAGCGGCACGGCGGCGTGTGAGGCCGCGCGCTGGCCGACCAACGAGCAACTTATATCGCTGTATAACCGTCATCCCAATGGAACATTGATGGCTGATACCGGCTGGCCGGTGGAGTCATCGGGGTATGCCTGGTGGGCAGTGGACTCAACGTGTGATACCAGTGGAGTCAACAGATGCGCGACTGTCGATTTGTATAATGGCCAGGCTGAGGCGGCGAACAGAAGCCGCGCATTGCAGGCCTGCTTGCTGAACCCTAACGCTTCGGTGTCTGTGGTAACACTTACCTCACCAGCGTTTGATTCTTCTACTCAGGCTGCGAAAGTGAAGAAAGGGGAATCTATGCCTGTGACTGTCACCGTGAGAGACAGCGCCGGGAACCCAGTGTCAAACGTGGCCTTTAGCCTGAAACGCGGTGATGCAGCGCCGCGCAACCCAGGTGCGACTTTATATGGCGATGTGGCGGCAATGGATGATCTGACCGTTCAGCCGCCAACTGGCGCGACGGTCATAATGACTGATAGTGGTAATTCACTCCAGGGAACCACCGGTTCCGACGGTACAGCGACATTTATGATTAAACAGGATAATACGCCTGGATATAAAACGCCGCTGACGGTGACGCTGACCGATAACACCAGCATCAACGCGACGATGGACACTATTTTCACTGTTATCACCAGCCCGAACGTCTCCTCGGCTCATTTCTGGGGACATATGGCGGATACGGTGGGGGTGAATGGAAAAACATTACATCGACCATTGCTGTCGACGGAATTACCCTCTGGGGCACAAGCAGCCGGGACACCTGATATCAATAACGAAACGTGGGGTCTTGCACATGTCGTTGATTCGTCAAAATGGGATATCAAGAAACAGTGCGGTAGCATGGATAGTGCGCCGACATATAACGAGTTAGAGGTGTTATCTAACAGCTTTAATTCGTTAGGGTGGCCCTCATCCCCTAAAAACTTCCCTTACTTTTCAACCGATCGAGCCGGGGTATTATATTGCGGCATGTTTGAACAAAATAGTACTCAGGATTGTGGTATTGAGGCGGGTAAAACACCAGGTTTTGCCACCTGTTTCCAATAATGGCCTGGTTGCATCTGGTGCTGGCATGGTGATATTGCTGGATGCGATGCAGGCGCAGCTTATCCGGCCTACGAGTTCACCGCTTTTTTGCGTGATTTGCGTGTTTTCGTCACGTCGCTCACCACGCTGACCACCACGCCATCATTCAAACGCGTGGTCAATGTATCACCGGGTTTTACCTGCTTAACTTGCTTCAGCACTGTCCCATCGGCGGCGCTGGTGACACTATAGCCACGCGCCAGCGTGGACAGTGGACTCACGGCTTCCAGATGTGTCACTGCATTACCAAAGCGTTCACGCGTGGCACTAAGCTGTGCTCGCAGAGTTTCCGCCAGGCGATATTCCAGTTGTTGAATGCGAGTCTGCGCGCGATGAATGCGTGGTTGAGGATTTTGCTGATTCAGACGTTGTTCAAGTCGTTGCTGTTGCTGACCTGCCCGCTTCAACCGGTTTTCCAGCGCAAAGCTCATCCGCTTTTGCAGTCGCTCCAGCATGGTTTGCTGCCGCGCCAGACGTAACTGCGGATGTTGCTGCTGTAAACGGTGATGAATCTGCGTAAAGCGCCGGGTACGGTTGGCGAGATAATAATCCATCGCCATCTCCAGCCGCTGGCGGGCAGATTGCACCTGGCGCAGTAACTCCTGTTGATTGCGGCTCACGACTTCGGCGGCGGCAGAGGGCGTTGGTGCGCGCAGATCGGCAACAAAGTCAGCAATCGTCACATCGGTTTCATGACCGACGGCGCTGACAATCGGAATTCGGCTGGCAAAAATCGCCCTCGCTACGCGTTCGTCGTTAAAACTCCATAAATCTTCCAGCGAACCGCCGCCGCGACCGACGATCAAGACGTCGCACTCGTTACGCAGGTTCGCCAGTTCAATCGCGCGAACGATTTGCCCCGGCGCATCATCGCCCTGAACGGCAGTAGGATAAATAATCACCGGCAGTGAAGGATCTCGACGTTTTAACACATGCAAAATATCGTGCAGCGCCGCGCCGGTTTTGGATGTAATCACACCGACACAGTGCGCGGGGGAGGGGAGCGGTTTTTTTAGTTGCTGATCGAACAAACCTTCTGCCTGCAACTTCGCTTTTAGCTGTTCGTATTTCTGTTGCAACAAGCCTTCACCGGCTGGCTGCATACTCTCGACGATAATCTGATAATCACCGCGCGGCTCATACAGCGTAATGTTGGCGCGAACCAGAACCTGTTGCCCGTGCTGTGGGCGAAAGGTAACCCGGCGGTTGCTGTTGCGGAACATCGCGCAGCGAACCTGGGCGGTATCGTCTTTGAGCGTAAAGTACCAGTGACCGGAGGCCGGTTGTGTGAAGTTCGAGATTTCACCGCTGATCCACACTTGTCCCATCTCCTGCTCAAGCAGCAGACGAACCGTTTGATTCAGGCGGCTAACGGTAAAAATTGCAGGGGATTGAGACGGTAACATGTGAGCGAGATCAAATTCTAAATCAGCAGGTTATTCAATCGATAGTAACCCGCCTTCTGGGGATAGCAAGCATTTTTTGCAAAAAGGGGTAGATGCAATCGGTTACGCTCTGTATAATGCCACGGCAATATTTATTAACCACTCTGGTCGAGATATTGCCCATGCTACGTATCGCTAAAGAAGCTCTCACATTTGACGACGTTCTCCTCGTTCCTGCTCACTCTACCGTTCTGCCGAATACTGCTGACCTCAGCACCCAGCTGACGAAAACTATTCGTCTGAATATCCCTATGCTCTCCGCAGCAATGGATACCGTAACGGAAGCGCGCCTGGCTATTGCTCTGGCTCAGGAAGGCGGTATCGGCTTTATCCACAAAAACATGTCTATTGAACGCCAGGCTGAAGAAGTTCGCCGTGTGAAAAAACACGAGTCTGGCGTGGTGACTGACCCACAGACAGTTCTGCCAACCACGACGCTGCGCGAAGTGAAAGAACTGACTGAACGTAATGGCTTTGCGGGCTACCCGGTCGTTACCGAAGAAAACGAACTGGTCGGCATCATCACCGGTCGTGACGTGCGTTTTGTGACCGACCTGAACCAGCCAGTTAGCGTTTACATGACGCCGAAAGAGCGTCTGGTGACTGTGCGTGAAGGCGAAGCCCGCGAAGTTGTGCTGGCAAAAATGCACGAAAAACGCGTTGAGAAGGCGCTGGTGGTTGATGACGAATTCCACCTGATCGGCATGATCACCGTGAAAGACTTCCAGAAAGCGGAACGTAAACCGAACGCGTGTAAAGACGAACAAGGTCGTCTGCGTGTTGGTGCAGCGGTTGGCGCGGGTGCTGGAAACGAAGAGCGTATTGATGCACTGGTTGCCGCAGGCGTTGACGTTCTGCTGATCGACTCCTCTCACGGTCACTCTGAAGGCGTTCTGCAGCGTATCCGTGAAACTCGCGCTAAATATCCGGATCTGCAAATCATCGGCGGTAACGTAGCAACAGCTGCTGGTGCCCGCGCGCTGGCAGAAGCAGGTTGCAGCGCGGTTAAAGTCGGTATCGGCCCTGGCTCTATTTGTACGACTCGTATCGTTACTGGTGTGGGGGTTCCGCAGATCACCGCCGTTGCTGACGCAGTAGAAGCCCTGGAAGGCACCGGTATTCCGGTTATCGCTGACGGTGGTATTCGCTTCTCCGGCGATATTGCGAAAGCTATCGCTGCTGGTGCAAGCGCGGTGATGGTAGGTTCCATGCTGGCAGGTACTGAAGAATCTCCGGGTGAAATCGAACTCTACCAGGGGCGTTCTTACAAATCTTACCGTGGGATGGGCTCTCTGGGCGCAATGTCCAAAGGTTCTTCTGACCGTTACTTCCAGAGCGACAACGCCGCTGACAAACTGGTGCCGGAAGGTATCGAAGGTCGCGTAGCGTACAAAGGCCGCCTGAAAGAGATCATCCACCAGCAGATGGGCGGCCTGCGCTCCTGTATGGGGCTGACCGGCTGTGGTACTATCGACGAACTGCGTACTAAAGCGGAGTTTGTACGTATCAGCGGTGCGGGCATCCAGGAAAGCCACGTTCACGACGTGACCATTACTAAAGAGTCCCCGAACTACCGTCTGGGCTCCTGATTCTCTTCGCCCGACTTCATGTCGGGCGATTTATATTATCTGTTTCACTTGCCTCGGAATAAGCGTCAATGACGGAAAACATTCATAAGCATCGCATCCTCATTCTGGACTTCGGTTCTCAGTACACTCAACTGGTTGCGCGCCGCGTGCGTGAACTGGGTGTTTACTGCGAACTGTGGGCGTGGGATGTGACAGAAGCACAAATTCGTGACTTCAATCCAAGCGGCATTATTCTTTCCGGCGGCCCGGAAAGTACCACCGAAGAAAACAGCCCGCGTGCGCCGCAGTATGTCTTTGAAGCAGGCGTACCGGTATTCGGCGTTTGCTATGGTATGCAGACCATGGCGATGCAGTTGGGTGGTCACGTTGAAGCCTCTAACGAACGTGAATTTGGTTATGCGCAGGTTGAAGTACAAACTGATAGCGCGCTGATTCATGGTATCGAAGATGCATTAAGCGCAGATGGCAAACCGCTGCTTGACGTGTGGATGAGCCACGGTGATAAGGTAACTGCAATTCCTCAAGATTTCGTTACCGTAGCCAGCACCGAAAGCTGCCCGTTTGCCATTATGGCTAACGAAGAAAAACGCTTCTACGGTGTGCAGTTCCACCCGGAAGTGACTCACACCCGTCAGGGTATGCGTATGCTGGAGCGTTTTGTGCGTGATATCTGCCAGTGTGAAGCCCTGTGGACTCCGGCGAAAATTATCGACGACGCGGTAGCCCGCATCCGCGAACAGGTGGGCGACGATAAAGTGATCCTTGGTCTCTCTGGCGGCGTGGACTCTTCCGTAACCGCAATGCTTCTGCACCGTGCAATTGGTAAAAACCTGACCTGCGTATTTGTCGACAACGGCCTGCTGCGTCTCAACGAAGCAGAGCAGGTTCTGGATATGTTTGGCGATCGCTTCGGCCTGAACATTGTTCACGTTCCGGCAGAAGATCGCTTCCTGTCAGCACTGGCTGGCGAAAACGATCCGGAAGCAAAACGTAAAATCATCGGTCGTGTCTTTGTTGAAGTATTCGATGAAGAAGCCCTGAAACTGGAAGATGTGAAGTGGCTGGCGCAGGGAACTATCTACCCTGACGTTATTGAATCTGCCGCGTCTGCGACCGGTAAAGCGCACGTTATTAAGTCTCACCACAACGTGGGTGGCCTGCCGAAAGAGATGAAGATGGGCCTGGTTGAACCGCTGAAAGAGCTGTTCAAAGACGAAGTGCGTAAGATTGGTCTGGAGCTGGGTCTGCCGTATGACATGCTGTATCGCCATCCGTTCCCGGGACCGGGCCTTGGTGTGCGCGTGCTGGGCGAAGTGAAGAAAGAGTACTGCGACCTGCTGCGCCGTGCGGATGCCATCTTCATTGAAGAGCTGCGTAAAGCAGATCTGTACGACAAAGTCAGCCAGGCGTTCACCGTCTTCCTGCCAGTACGTTCCGTTGGCGTAATGGGCGATGGTCGTAAGTATGACTGGGTTGTTTCTCTGCGTGCTGTCGAAACCATCGACTTTATGACCGCACACTGGGCGCACCTGCCGTACGATTTCCTCGGCCGCGTTTCCAATCGAATTATCAATGAAGTGAACGGCATTTCCCGCGTGGTGTATGACATCAGTGGCAAGCCGCCAGCGACTATTGAGTGGGAATGATTTCCCTATAATTGATTAATGATCATGGCACAAGGATAAGTGCCATTATTAAATATTCTTCACATCTGAATTAAGATACTACTCTGTCTTAATACATCCATTTTTCCACCAACGCATCACCTAATTTCTCGCGTAACATTTCTTCATTATCTTCCTCACCATGCACTGTGAGCAGACATTTAAACATGATCAGGTCGAGATACTGACCAACATCACTGAACATTTGTGTCAGCATCAGTGGACAGTCGTGATCAAAATACCAGACTTCGCCTGTTACCCGGTGAAAACACCACAAATTTCCATTCCCCAAATAGTCGCCAAAAGCGATAAGTTGGTCGACAAGATTCCTCAGTTCATCACTATCAGGAAGATCTTCCAGAAGATCTGTAATCCCTGGGTACGCGTCTATTAATGGTTCAATTGCCACATAAGAGGCAGGTTGTACACTGCAAAGCGTTTCCGCTAGTTCAAGAGTGCCAATGTGTTCATGATACGTGCGAAGTAATGGGGGGATTGCACAACCCAAGCGTTGTTCGAGTGAATCAATTTCACTGGCGGGAACAGGGGAAATGGGCGAGAGTCGGTTCCACTCTGCACTCCAGGCAAGGGCACAGGCGCGCCACCAGCCTATGCGTGCTTTAAGATCAGTAAATTCGGGCCAAACCAGAGGAGGTATATCATTGTCAAATTGTGGAGTTGTAGCATTTGTATCCATGTCATACCCTGCTCTAAATGAAGGAGAGTTAGAAACGTATATTGCAATAAAAAAGCCCATAATCCTCACAAATCATAGGCTTGAAGTTACTGACATCAATTAATTAAACCAACTGTCCGATTTATTCTCTTCTGCTTTACCCACGCTCTTCATCAAATCGCGGCCGCCTTCAGTCATATTCCTGTTAGCGTCAGCTTCAGATTGCACAACATCGGTTTGCGCGGCTTTGTGCTTCAGTTCCTGATCGATAAATTCGTTCTCACGCTTAACGCGGGCTTCTTCTTTTGCCAGCGCCAGTTTTTGCTTCTGAATCTCTAAGCTGCGCAGCTCATCTTCATAACTTTGATCGCGCTTTTTATCCGCAGTGGCCTCGGCGTCCCGTTTATCCTGGCGAGCTTTTTTATCCGCTGCTGCTGCTGCCGCTCTTTTATTTGCTGCAGCCTGCGCATTTGCACGCCGTTGCTTCTCTTGCTGGATTTCCCTGTTGCGCTCCGCTACCCATTCGTCATGCTGCCTTTGCTCTTCATTTTTACCTTGTTGTTCCGCTTCTGCGACAGCAGAGAGTTGATCCTGTAATGAAGAGGCGAAAGTTGAACTACTTAAGGCGGCTAAGATGGCGCAAAGTAAAACCTTCTTCATGAATCCTCCTGATTATTAGCTTTTTTCAGGACATTTTGTATTTGGCTGAATACGCGTTTCGTTATACGTAGTGGTAATAACAACGGCTAAACCCGTCGTGAACTGGCATTCTTTACCCACCTGGGTGGAGGTATACACTTTGGTGCCTTCTTTGTATGTTAAAGAAACACCTTCCACTAATGTTTTATCATTCACCATAGAACCAGCCGCCGCACCTACGGCTCCGCCGCCAACTGCACCTGCCGTCGTTCCGGAGTTACTGCCGGAGCCGACGTTATGGCCGATAACGCCGCCAGCGACGACCCCAATAAGTGCGCCGAAGGCTTGTGCGTTCCGTTTATTTTGTGAGTTGTCTACGGCAACTTTGGCGGGAAGAATGGAAATAATATTAACGGTTTTGGTTTCTTGTTTTGTATTCAGTTGATCGGTTTGATAAACATCGGCGGCATGATCGTCAGCATTTGACTGGCATCCTGCCAGGGTGAATGACGCTAAAATTGCCACAGGCAGAAGACATTTTTTAAATTTCATCACTATTCCTTGTTATACACATTACGAAAAATAAGATATTTAAGATCATCAAAAGAGGAAAGTAAATGTATTGTGTATAAACTAATAGATTAAATTTATTAAAATTCACGCGGAAAATAAATCATTAAAGAAGTATAATTTAAATATATGTATTAATTTAGAGCGTATTACTTCTTAGGCAGGATCTACGTCAGTCAGGACAATGGGTGAAATTTAAGGTGAAAGAATGCCTGCCGCTTTGTTAACTACAAAGAGCAAAAACATCGGGCAGCAATGCGCCGTCTTGCTAAGTTAAAATGGAGAAGGTAACCGCTAACGTTGTACCGGGGATTCGATAGAGAGTGTGGATTGCTGCGCTTCTTTTTTGCTCTGATGATGCTGCCAGGCACCAACAGACGAGTAGATAAAGCGACCAAAGAAGAAGATAAAGCTGATGAGTAGTACGATACGGGTCATGCGACTGTTAAATCGGTGTCGTTTTCGCATACTGGTTGCCTGACTCACAAAAGGTTCCTTGAAGTATGTCCCACTCTGTGGACGGTACTTACATTAAGGCACACCTGGGCAAAATGGTCAATTCTTCATTATGTAAAAAAGCGTCAGTGGATACATATTCCAATGTTATGGAAGTTAATTTAATTATTTACAATAATGATGTAATAATGATGGCTTAACATGATAAACGTAATAATTCATTAATCAGGGTTGTTTTGTTTGATATATATCAATTGGAACTTTCATATGACACTTAGAATCGATACTCTCTATAGTGATGAATAATCATCCGTCGAATTCAGGTGGGATGCCTGTCTGAATACACCCCTTTCAGGATGTGGGGAATTCTGTTGAGCATCTATGAAACTGAATGCAACTTATATAAAAATACGTGATAAATGGTGGGGGCTTCCGCTGATCCTGCCTTCTTTAATCTTGCCCGTTTTCGCACAAATAAATACTTTTGCGCATATTTCCTCCGGTGAAGTTTTTCTCTTTTATCTGCCCCTGGCTCTGATGATCAGCATGATGATGTTTTTTAACTGGGCAGCATTACCGGGTATAGCATTAGGCATTTTTGTTCGTAAGTATGCGGAGCTTGGCCTGTATGAAACGCTTTCGTTAACGACTAATTTTATTATCATTGTCATTATTTGTTGGGGTGGTTACAGAGTTTTTTCTCCCCGGCGTAACAACGTTGCACATGGGGATACCCGCTTAATTTCCCAGCGAATTTTCTGGCAGATTGTTTTTCCGGCAACGTTGTTCCTGGTACTTTTCCAGTTTGCTGCGTTTGTAGGGTTACTGGCAAGCAGAGACAATCTGGTAGGGGTTATGCCCTTTAACCTCGGGACATTAATCAATTACCAGGCCTTGCTGGTAGGTAATCTTATCGGCGTCCCATTGTGCTACTTCATCATTCGGGTGGTGCGGAATCCGTTTTATTTACGTAGCTATTATTCGCAATTAAAACAGCAGGTTGACAAAAAGGTTACCAAAAAAGAATTTGCGATCTGGTTGCTTGCATTGGGTGCGTTGTTGTTGTTGCTATGTATGCCGTTAAATGAAAAAAGCACAATTTTTAGCACCAACTATACGTTATCGTTATTGCTACCGCTGATGATGTGGGGAGCAATGCGCTATGGCTATAAGTTTATATCGCTGCTCTGGGCGGTAGTGCTGATGATCAGCATTCACAGCTATCAGAACTACATTCCCCTTTATCCTGGATATACCACGCAACTGACCATAACTTCCTCCAGTTATCTGGTATTTTCATTTATTGTCAATTACATGGCTGTTCTGGCAACCCGTCAGCGAGCGGTGGTCAGACGCATTCAGCGGCTTGCATATGTGGATCCGGTTGTTCATCTGCCAAATATTCGCGCCCTGAACCGTGCATTGCGTGATGCACCATGGTCCGCGCTATGTTATTTACGCATCCCTGGCATGGAAATGTTGGTAAAGAACTATGGCATCATGCTACGCATTCAATATAAACAAAAACTTTCACACTGGCTGACACCGTTGCTGGAACCGGGCGAAGCTGTTTATCAGCTTTCCGGTAACGACCTTGCGTTGCGACTGAATACAGAATCATACCAGGAGCGCATTACCACGCTGGATAATCATCTGAAGCAGTTTCGTTTCTTTTGGGATGGAATGCCGTTACAGCCTCAGATTGGCGTCAGTTATTGCTATGTCCGCTCACCGGTTAATCATATATATCTGCTGCTGGGAGAGCTAAATACGGTTGCCGAACTTTCTATCGTGACCAATACCCCGGAAAATATGCAGCGTCGCGGGGCAATGTATTTACAACGTGAATTGAAAGACAAGGTGGCGATGATGAATCGGCTACAACAGGCGCTCGAGCATAACGATTTTTGCCTGATGGCCCAGCCGATTACAGGGGGGCGCGGTGATGTTTATCATGAAATTCTGCTGCGCATGAAAGGAGAGAATGGCGAACTCATCAATCCTGACAATTTCTTACCGGTCGCGCATGAATTTGGCTTATCGTCCAGCATCGACATGTGGGTTATCGAGCATACACTGCAATTTATGGCGGAAAATAGAGAAAAAATGCCTGCTCGCCGATTTGCTATTAACCTGTCGCCCACTTCCGTTTGTCAGGCGAGTTTCCCTTTAGATGTCAGTAAATTTTTGAATAAATATCAAATAGAAGCGTGGCAGCTTATCTTTGAGGTAACCGAGAGTAATACCCTGACCAATGTTAAGCAGGCACAGAATACACTGCAGCATCTTCAGGAGTTAGGATGCCAAATTGCAATTGATGATTTCGGCACCGGCTACGCCAGTTATGCGCGGCTAAAAAATGTGAATGCCAATTTATTAAAAATTGATGGCAGCTTCATACGCAATATTGTCTCGAATAGTCTGGATTACCAGATAGTGGCATCAATTTGTCATCTGGCGCGAATGAAGAAAATGCAAGTGGTTGCGGAATATGTTGAAAATGAAGAGATTCGCCAGGCGGTTCACTCTTTGGGTATTGATTACCTGCAAGGCTTTTTGATTGGTGAACCGCAGCCGTTAGTGGCGATGTTGGGTGAAAGAGAACCGGTTCGGGAAAGCGCGTAATTTATTTGGGCCAACATAACATGTTGGCCCGTTTTCATTTCATATTAAGCCGCAATTTCAGGCGTGCTTTCTTCTTCAATTTTTAACCGCCAGCCAGCCACGCCTTCCCAGTATTCTTGTTCCTTTTCCAGATCAAGCAATACCAGCGCGTTCTGGCTAAACCAGTCATGCGGAAAACGCAAGGTCCAGTGGCTGTCATCGGTAATCAGCGTTAATGTTGGCGGCGTGGTAGTCGCCTGACGTTGATTGTTGAGCAATACGCCAAGGCGCAATAGCTGAATCAGTGGCAGGAACTGTTTCTTCTTAAACAAGGTAAAGCGCGGCAGATCGTCGAGCTTAATCGCTTTACGGTGATAGCGTACCAGTGTCGCCATCATCAGCTGCTGCTCCTGATTAAATCCCGGTAAGTCGCTGTTTTGTAAAATATATGCAGAATGTCGATGCAGACCACTATGGTTGATATTCAACCCGACTTCATGCAGCATAGCGGCCCATCGCAGCAATGCTTCGAGCTGTGGATGCGCCAGTTTCGGTTGCTGTTCCCGCCACTGTTCGTACATCTGCATGGTGGTATCCAGCACCCGTCGGGCCTGTTCACTGTCGATGTGATACTGGTTAGCCAGACTACTGGCGGTGCGGCTACGCACATCCTGATGGCGGAAACGTCCTTCCATTTCATACAGCACGCCTTCGCGTAACGCCCCGTCAGAAAGTCGCAGTTCACGGATGGCTAAGGCATCAAACACACCGCATAAAATTGCCAGTCCTGGAACGAAGACAGTTTTCCTCTCTTCGGAAAGACCCGGTAAACTCAGCGATGCGAAATTACGGTGCCGTAAAACTTCTTTTACCAGTTTTTCCAGACGTTCCGGGGTAATTATCCCGTCTTTCTCGCCCATTTCCATCAACACTTCATGAGCAGCTTTAATGGTGCCGGAAGCGCCCATTGCCACATTCCAGCCCTGGATACGGAATTGCCAGGTTAAGGTTTCCAGTTTTTGCGCTGCCGCCATGCGTGCGCGCTGAAAATTCTCTTTATTGATGATGCCGCCCTGGAAATAAAGCTGGGCAAAGCTGACGCAACCCATCCGGCGACTTTCCACGAGAATCGGTTCGAAATTTTCACCAATCACCAGTTCTGTTGAGCCGCCACCAATATCAATAACCAGTTTGCGGCCCTTTTCCGGCTGGGTATGCTCCACGCCCATAAAAATCAGACGCGCTTCTTCGTTGCCGGAAATAATTTCAATCGGGTAGGGAATAACCTTTTCTGCTCGCTTCAGAAAGTCAGTGGCATTCAGCGCCTGACGTAGCGTATGGGTTCCGACAATACAGACGCTGGAAGGAGAAAACCCCTGCAGGCGTTCGGCAAACAGCGACAGGCAGTTTAAGCCACGCGTCATCGCTTCTTCACTCAACATATTATCTGGCCCCAGACCATCTGCCAGATGCACCCGTTGTTTCAGGCGGCCAATAATCTGCATTGCGCCATCCACCACACGGGCAATGACCATGTGGAAACTGTTTGAACCAAGATCGACCGCAGCGAACTCCTGCGGACGAGGGGATTTGTCGTGTATTGGCATAGGGTTATTCAGATTGTTCGAGTGATTTGATGTAGTCGTAGATCGCCAATTGCGCCCGTACTTTGCGGCGGTTACCACGGGGGACGTAGCGATTACTGAGTTCTTTATCGATATAACGCGCTTTGACTGTATCGCTGAACAGAATTTCGATGATGTCCAGCACCCGTTGCTTCAGTCGGGGATCGAGCAGCGGTGTAGCCACTTCAATACGATAATCAATATTGCGTGTCATCCAGTCGGCGGAAGAAAGGTAAACTTTTTTATCGCCGCCGTTTTCAAAAATATAAACCCGATCATGTTCAAGGTAACGATCGACAATACTAATAGCACGAATATTGTCGCTAATACCTTCCAGATTGGGGATCAGCGAACACATCCCGCGTACCAGGAGATTCACCGGCACGCCGGAACTGGAGGCCGCATACAGACGATCGACCAGACCTTTATCGACCAGGTTATTCAGTTTCAGGGTAATACCGCAAGGCAGCCCTTGTTGAGCGTTGGCTATCTCACGGTCAACCATTTCATACAGCAAACGACGGGAGTTTTGCGGCGACACCATTAAATAATCGAAAGTTACCGGACGGTATGGATTTTCAATAAAGTTGAACACCCGGCGTACTTCGTTGGTGATGCGCGCATCGGCGGTCAGCAGCGAGTAGTCGGTATAAAGACGCGCGGTTTTTTCATTAAAGTTCCCGGTTCCGATATGCGCGTAACGCACAACCTCACCGTTTTCTTTACGCGAAATCAGGAACAATTTGGCGTGAATTTTCAGCCCCGGCGCAGAGAAAATCACGTGTACGCCCGCTTCAGTCAGCCGTTTTGCCCAGTGAATGTTGGCTTCTTCGTCGAAACGCGCCTGTAACTCAACCACCACGGTGACTTTCTTACCGTTGTGAGCGGCGTGGATCATCGAGTCGATGATGCGCGAATCTTTCGCTACGCGGTAAATATTAATTTTAATCGCCAGTACGCTTGGGTCGAACGAGGCCTGGCGTAGCAGTTCCAGCACATGTTCAAAAGTGTGATAAGGATAATAGAGCAGCACATCGTGTTCGCGAATGGCATCAAAACCGTTACGGAACTGGGCTTTATCAAACCAAATGTGACGTAAACGCGGCAGTGGTTTATTCACCAGATTGGCTTTGCCGACATTGGGGAAATTAATAAAGTCTTTAAAATTATGATAACGGCCACCGGGTACGATGGAGTCGTAGCGGGAAATAGTCAGTTTTTCGCGCAACACCTCAACCAGCGCACTGGGCATATCGCGCTGATAAACAAAACGCACCGGTTCTGCGGTTAAACGCTGCTTCAGACTGGAAGACATCAGCTCCATCAGGCTGGCTTCCATCTCGTGCACTAAATCGTATTCGGCATCGCGGGTCATCTTCATTGAATAGGCATTCAGCGCGTCATAATCAAAGAAGCCTTTGAAAATATCATCAAGGCAGTAACGCAGAATGTTATCCAGAAGAATCATGGGTTTGCGTCGGCGCGGTGCTTCCGGCGGCAAATTAACAAAGCGCGGCACTTTATCTGAGGGGATCTCCAGCAGCGCATAACGGATGGTATCGCCACGGATTATTTCCACCGCCAGATAAGTGTAATCATCTTTCAGAAATTGCACTAAGTCAGTGTCAGGGTTGATTAAAATCGGCGTAATGTGCTGACGCAGATACTGCTTAAAATAATGACGCAGCCAGTTTTGTTGATTGACGGAGAGCTGGCGTTCATTAATCAGGAAAATCTGGTTGCGCGCCATCTCCAGCAACAGTTCGTTGTAGAGGCCGTCGAATTCCTGATCGGCTTTCAGCACGCGGGACTGAATTTTGCCCAGTAAATGGCGGGAATGAGAGTTGGAGCCTTGTTCTTCGCTAATAATGATGCGTCGCTTCAGTTCAGCGAAGCGGACTTTATAGAACTCATCAAGGTTATTGGAATAGATCCCCAGGAAACGCATCCTTTCAATCAGCGGGTTAGATTTGTCCGCCGCTTCCTGAAGCACGCGTTCATTGAACGATAACCAACTGAGCTCTTTTTCGATGTATAGCTTTTCCTGACCCATTACCACTTTTACTCCGTTTTATTCACGGGACACTGCCTGGATATTATGGCGAGCAATATTGGCAGATGTCCAACTATGCCAGAAAAGGGAGAAAAAAACTGCTGGAGCCTGCGATTTACAGGTGAATTGAAAAACGCCAACGGCAGGGCTGGCGCTTTAACTACGAGGGAATTACTCGTCGGCAGCGTAGCCCTGCGGCGGCAGACGCTGACCATCCAGCCACGCGGCGTTTTCGTGCATCTTCAGACGACCATCGGCAAACCAGCTAATCACCAGCGGATAAATGGCGTGCTCCTGGGTTTGTACGCGGGCGGTGATGTCATCTTCCGTATCACCGGCAAATACCGGGACTTTCGCCTGTAAAATAACCGGACCACCGTCCAGTTCATCGGTGACGAAATGCACCGATGTACCGTGTTCCTCATCGCCATTTTCCAGCGCCTGCCGATGGGTGTGCAAACCGGGATATTTTGGCAGCAGGGAAGGGTGAATGTTCAGCAAACGCCCGGCATAATGGGAGACAAACGCCGGGCTGAGAATGCGCATAAAACCGGCCAGTACAACCACGTCGGGAGCGTACATATCAATCTCATGAATCAACTCCCGGTCATAGGCTTCACGACTGTCAAACGCGCTGGCGATGAGCGTATGCGTTGCAATACCGGCTTTGCGGGCGCGTTCAAGGCCGAACGCGTCGGCCTTATTACTGAAAACTGCCCGTAGGGTGCCTTTGATTTTGTTGGTTTTGCAGGCGTCTATAATTGCCTGCAAATTACTTCCGTTACCGGAAATAAGCACCACAATATTCATTATTCGATAACCACGCGTTGTTCGGAATCAGAGGTTTTGATGATACCGATTTTCCACGCGTTTTCACCGTTGGCATTAAGCAGAGTGAGAGCTTTGTCCACTTCCGGAGCAGGCAGGGCGATAATCATCCCGACGCCGCAGTTGAAGGTGCGATACATTTCATGGCGCTCGACATTACCTGCCCTTTGCAGCCAGTTGAACACTTCCGGCCACTGCCAGGAGGATTCATCAATCACTGCCTGGGTGTTTTCCGGCAATACGCGCGGAATGTTTTCCCAGAAGCCGCCGCCGGTCAGGTGCGCAATAGCGTGCACGTCGACCTTTTCGATCAACTCCAGTACTGACTTCACGTAAATACGGGTCGGTGCCAACAGATGATCGGCTAATGGTTTGCCGTCGAGTTCGGTGGTTTGTGGATCACAACCGCTGACTTCGAGAATTTTGCGCACCAGCGAATAGCCGTTCGAGTGCGGGCCGCTGGAGCCGAGCGCAATCAGCACATCACCGTCGCTAACTTTAGAACCATCGATGATTTCTGATTTTTCTACCACGCCAACGCAGAAACCAGCAACGTCATAATCTTCACCGTGATACATCCCCGGCATTTCTGCCGTTTCGCCCCCCACCAGCGAACAGCCCGATTGCAGACAACCTTCGGCGATGCCGCTGATCACTGATGCAGCAGTATCAACATCCAGCTTTCCGGTTGCGTAATAGTCGAGGAAAAACAGCGGTTCAGCGCCTTGCACCACCAGATCATTAACGCACATGGCGACCAGATCGATACCAATGGTGTCGTGACGTTTTAAGTCCATCGCCAGACGCAGTTTAGTGCCCACGCCGTCAGTGCCGGAAACCAGCACGGGTTCGCGATATTTTTGCGGCAACGCACACAGCGCACCGAAGCCGCCCAGACCGCCCATCACTTCCGGGCGACGCGTTTTCTTCACTACGCCTTTGATTCTTCCAACCAGAGCATTACCCGCGTCAATATCAACACCGGCATCTTTGTAGCTAAGAGAGGTTTTATCGGTCACTGCTTGGGTCCCCACGCGTTACTTGCGGTAGAAAAATAAAAATTCGGCGCAATTCTAACAGGGAAAGCAAACGTTTGCGAGACTGCTTTACACAACCTTTTTTAACCTCTTTTTACCGAGAGAGTGACAAAAAAAGGTGTACATAGAGGGGATGAATGATTTTTTGCCAGGATAATTACCGTTATTAACTGTTTGATTATGAAATAACTTTATCTAAAATTTTTATGGTTTTGACTAAAATCAACGAAAATAATATTGCCGCCTTAAAGAAAGGAGGTATAATCCGTCGATTTTTTTTGTGGCTGCCCCTCAAAGGAGAAAGAGTATGAAGATCGTGGAAGTCAAACACCCACTCGTCAAACACAAGCTGGGACTGATGCGTGAGCAAGATATCAGCACCAAGCGCTTTCGCGAACTCGCTTCCGAAGTGGGTAGCCTGCTGACTTACGAAGCGACCGCTGACCTCGAAACTGAAAAAGTAACCATCGAGGGCTGGAATGGCCCGGTGGAAATCGACCAGATTAAAGGTAAGAAAATTACCGTGGTGCCAATTCTGCGCGCCGGTCTGGGGATGATGGACGGCGTGCTGGAAAACGTTCCGAGCGCGCGCATCAGCGTAGTCGGTATGTACCGTAATGAAGAAACGCTGGAACCAGTACCGTACTTCCAGAAACTGGTTTCTAACATTGATGAGCGTATGGCGCTGATCGTTGACCCAATGCTGGCAACTGGTGGTTCCGTTATCGCGACCATCGACCTGCTGAAAAAAGCGGGCTGCAGCAGCATTAAAGTGCTGGTGCTGGTGGCTGCGCCAGAAGGTATCGCTGCGCTGGAAAAAGCGCACCCGGACGTCGAGCTGTATACCGCATCAATTGACCAGGGATTGAACGAGCACGGATACATTATTCCGGGGCTTGGCGATGCCGGTGACAAAATCTTTGGTACAAAATAAAGAATAAAAATAATTAAAGCCGACTTTAAGAGTCGGCTTTTTTTTGAGTAAAGCGCCTATAACACATAATACAGAGGAATATACTATGACGCGCCGTGCTATCGGGGTGAGTGAAAGACCGCCACTTTTACAGACAATCCCGCTTAGTTTGCAACATTTGTTCGCCATGTTTGGTGCAACCGTCCTGGTGCCCGTCTTATTTCATATTAACCCGGCGACCGTACTGTTATTTAACGGTATCGGGACGCTGCTGTATCTCTTCATCTGTAAAGGTAAAATCCCGGCTTATCTCGGCTCCAGCTTTGCCTTTATTTCACCGGTATTGTTACTGTTGCCGTTGGGTTATGAAGTCGCATTGGGCGGCTTTATTATGTGTGGCGTGCTGTTCTGTCTGGTTTCTTTCATCGTGAAGAAAGCGGGAACCGGCTGGCTGGACGTGCTGTTTCCACCTGCGGCAATGGGCGCAATCGTTGCCGTCATCGGTCTGGAGCTGGCGGGCGTAGCTGCTGGTATGGCCGGTTTACTCCCGGCTGAAGGGCAAACGCCAGATTCCAAAACCATCATCATTTCTATTACCACGCTGGCGGTCACGGTTTTAGGTTCCGTGCTGTTCCGTGGTTTCCTGGCCATTATCCCGATTTTAATTGGCGTGCTGGTGGGGTATGCGCTCTCTTTCGCAATGGGAATTGTCGATACCACGCCGATTATTAATGCTCACTGGTTTGCTCTGCCAACTCTCTATACGCCGCGCTTCGAGTGGTTCGCCATTCTGACTATTCTGCCAGCGGCGTTAGTGGTTATTGCCGAACATGTAGGGCACCTGGTAGTAACGGCTAACATTGTCAAAAAAGATCTGCTGCGCGATCCGGGTCTGCACCGTTCGATGTTTGCTAACGGCCTGTCGACCGTGCTCTCCGGCTTCTTTGGTTCCACGCCAAACACCACCTACGGGGAAAACATTGGCGTTATGGCGATCACTCGCGTTTACAGTACCTGGGTTATCGGCGGCGCGGCGATTTTCGCTATCCTGCTTTCCTGTGTAGGTAAACTGGCTGCCGCTATCCAGATGATCCCACTGCCAGTAATGGGCGGTGTTTCGCTGCTGCTTTACGGTGTCATCGGTGCTTCCGGTATTCGTGTGTTGATCGAATCGAAAGTGGATTACAACAAAGCACAGAATCTGATCCTGACTTCCGTGATTTTGATCATCGGCGTCAGTGGCGCGAAGGTAAACATTGGCGCGGCAGAGCTGAAAGGCATGGCGCTGGCGACTATCGTCGGTATCGGCTTAAGTCTGATCTTCAAACTGATTAGCGTGCTGCGCCCTGAAGAAGTGGTGCTGGACGCAGAAGACGCGGATATAACAGACAAATAATGTACTGACCGGACAGTGCTGCTGCCCGGTTCAAACATCATGGGATTCTGTGGTAAACTTCTCGCGATTTTGTGAAATCCTGGTTGAGGTATCTCTGAACACACCGGCACAGCTCTCTTTGCCACTTTATCTTCCTGACGACGAAACCTTTGCAAGTTTCTGGCCGGGGGATAACTCCTCTCTACTGGCCGCGCTGCAAAACGTGCTGCGTCAGGAACATAGCGGTTACATCTATCTCTGGGCACGCGAAGGCGCGGGGCGCAGCCATCTGCTGCACGCGGCTTGCGCGGAATTGTCGCAGCGTGGCGATGCGGTGGGCTATGTCCCGCTGGATAAACGCACCTGGTTTGTCCCGGAAGTGCTCGACGGTATGGAGCATTTGTCGCTGGTTTGCATCGACAACATTGAGTGTATTGCCGGCGATGAGTTGTGGGAGATGGCGATTTTCGATCTCTACAATCGGATTCTGGAGTCGGGTAAAACACGGTTGTTGATCACTGGCGATCGTCCACCGCGTCAGTTGAATCTGGGATTACCGGATCTCGCGTCGCGTCTTGACTGGGGGCAGATCTACAAATTGCAGCCACTTTCTGATGAAGATAAGTTGCAGGCGCTACAGTTACGCGCGCGTTTGCGTGGTTTTGAACTGCCGGAAGATGTGGGACGCTTCTTGCTGAAGCGGCTCGACAGAGAGATGCGCACGCTATTTATGACACTGGATCAGCTGGATCATGCGTCGATTACCGCACAGCGTAAGCTGACCATTCCGTTTGTGAAAGAGATTCTGAAGCTGTAGGCAGGGTGTTTATTGTCGGATGCGGCGCGAACGCCTTATCCGATCTATGCGAAGCGCGTCCAATGCAATCACAGGCCGGACAAGACGCGGCAAGCGTCGCATCCGGCAATGTGCCTTAACTAGCGATGGGGCACATCTTAACCCACGATTTCCAGCACTTGTTCCGGTGGACGTCCAATGCGCGCTTTGCCATTGGCGACCACAATCGGGCGCTCCATCAGCTTCGGATTATCCACCATCGCCTGAATCAGCGCCTCTTCGCTAAGCGAACTGCCAGCCAGGTTCAGCTCTTTATAAAGCTCCTCTTTCTGGCGCATCAATTCACGGGCGCTATTCATCCCCAGCATTTTCAGCAAATCGCGCAGCGTTGCCGCATCGGCGGGTGTCTCAAGGTAGAGCACCACTTCTGGCTCCACGCCGTTTTCTTTCAGCAGGTTCAGCGTTTCACGGCTCTTTGAACAGCGTGGGTTATGGTAGATTTTTACCTGTTTGGTCATTGTTCTTCCTTTAATGCAAATTACATCTTGGTATAAGGCTTAAAGCGTTCCTGCAACTGGCGCAACTGGTCGATGCGCGCATCGTAACGCGCTTGTTGCAGGCTGCCTAATTTCACCTGCGAACTGGCGCTACTCAACAAGGAAATGGCCTGATCGAGTCGCCCTGCGAGTGCATAACCTTCTGCTCGCGCTGCCAATTCCTGATCGCGGTTATTTAGCGCGGCTTCTGCCTGTGCCAGCAAATCCCAGCCATTGCTGTCATCTTTATTATTAAAAGTGTAGCGATTCAGAATATTAGCCGCTTCCTGTGGCTGCCCACCTTGCAGATAAGCGTTTGCCAGGTTGAGCTGCAACACCGGATTGGTGCGTAAATCACGGGCATTTTTCAGGCGATTGATCGCATCATTGGCTTTGTTTTGCCCAAGGTCGATATCGGTAGCTAGATCGAGATACCACGCGTTGCCGGGTTCTGCCGCCAGTAACGGTTGCAGCGTTTTCCGTGCCTCGTCGTATTTATTGGCTTCCATCGCCTGTAAAGCACGACCATATTGCGCCGCCCGTTGCTGACGAACGTTACCTTTCGCCCATTCATCCAGCAAATCACTGGTGAGCTGGTTACGTCCGGAATTGTACATCCCCAGTGTGCGCGCTTTTGCCAGATAGAAATCTTCCGACGACTGCACCACCATCGGGCGCATCTGATTAGCACGGTTGCGGGCATCTGCCAGGCGGCTCTCCGGTAACGGGTGAGTCAGCAGAATTTCCGGCGGACGCGAAGAGTAGCGCGCCTGATCGAGTAATTTTTCGAGGAAGGTCGGCATCGCCTGCGGATCGAACCCCGAGCGTTGCAGCACCTGAATACCAATACGGTCTGCTTCCTGTTCATTTTGCTGGGTGAAGCTGATCATCCCCTGGCGCGTTCCCGCCAGCGTACCGGTCAGCGCCGCCATCCCCGCCTGCGGGCTGGCCATTGCCAGTAAAATAGAACCTAACGCCCCGACCCAGGTAAGCGGCGCGCTGCGTTGCTGATCTTCCATCGCTCGCGCCAGGTGACGTTGGGTGACGTGGGAGATTTCGTGCGCCATGACCGAAGCCAGTTGACTTTCGTTATCGGAATAACGGAACAAGGCAGAGTGCAGCACCACGTTGCCGCCAAAGAAAGCAAAGGCGTTGATTTCGTCGTTATTGATCAGAAAGAAATGGAACGGCGTCTTAACGGAGTTTGCATGTGAAACCAGGCGCATCCCCAGCGAATTAATATATTGCGTTAATAGTGGGTCATTAATTAACGGCGCGCTGCCGCGTAGCTGGCGAACATAATAGTCGCCCATCTGCATTTCCTGACCAATGGAAAGCGTGCTTCCTGCGGAGGTTCCCATATCCGGCAAAGTGTCTGCGCTATCGGCAAACGCCGGGGCTACCTGACCGATGGTCATAGCAGCAATGAGGGTTGCAACCAGGTTTTTTTTCAACTGCCTGAACATAACCTCTGTCCTGTATTTCTGGAGATAGTCATTTGACCGATACTGTGAAATATCGTTCCCACCGCGCCGCCTTTGAGTGTAGCGACGAAGATTAGCCCACTCAAATGACTTTTCAGTTTCCTGAATCCGTCATAAAAAGCGAAGTCTTTTTTGTGACATTTCGATACAATTGCGGATCGCAATCCCGCTCTTGAGGTTCAGGGAAGGTCTTTATGCTCGAAATGTTGATGCAATGGTATCGCCGCCGTTTTAGTGATCCGGAAGCGATTGCCTTGCTGGTTATTTTAGTTGCCGGATTTGGCATTATCTTTTTCTTTAGTGGCCTGCTCGCGCCGTTGCTGGTGGCTATTGTGTTGGCCTATTTGCTGGAATGGCCAACCGTGCGCCTGCAATCTATTGGCTGTTCCCGTCGTTGGGCGACGTCGATTGTGCTGGTTCTGTTTGTTGGCATTCTGCTACTGATGGCATTCGTGGTACTGCCTATCGCGTGGCAGCAGGGTATTTACTTAATCCGCGATATGCCGGGGATGCTCAATAAACTGTCTGATTTTGCCGCCACGTTGCCGCGCCGTTATCCGGCGTTAATGGATGCGGGCATTATTGATGCGATGGCCGACAATATGCGCAGCCGGATGCTCACCATGGGCGATTCGGTGGTGAAAATCTCTCTCGCCTCGCTGGTGGGCCTGCTGACCATTGCCGTCTATCTGGTGCTGGTGCCGCTGATGGTCTTTTTCCTTCTGAAAGATAAAGAGCAAATGTTGAATGCTGTCCGTCGGGTGCTTCCGCGTAACCGTGGGCTGGCAGGCCAGGTCTGGAAGGAGATGAATCAGCAAATCACCAACTACATCCGTGGCAAGGTGCTGGAGATGATTGTGGTGGGGATCGCCACCTGGCTGGGGTTCTTGCTTTTCGGACTGAACTATTCGCTGCTGCTGGCGGTGCTGGTCGGCTTCTCAGTGCTTATTCCGTACATTGGCGCATTTGTGGTGACTATTCCGGTGGTCGGCGTGGCACTATTCCAGTTTGGTGCTGGCACTGAATTCTGGAGCTGTTTCGCGGTATATCTGATTATCCAGGCGCTGGATGGCAACCTGTTAGTACCGGTGTTGTTCTCCGAAGCGGTTAACCTGCATCCGCTGGTGATTATTTTATCGGTGGTGATCTTCGGTGGGTTGTGGGGATTCTGGGGCGTGTTCTTTGCCATTCCTCTGGCTACGCTAATTAAAGCGGTAATCCATGCCTGGCCCGATGGCCAAATCGCGCAAGATTAACCTTCATTCCGCTACATCGCCGGATGTGAGGTGTGCTGGCCGCAAGCGCAGCCAGCACGGAATGGAGCAAAGTAATCAGGCGTGTTCTTTCAGCCAGTTAATCACTACGTCGTGGTGATTGCTGGTTTTGAAATCGTCAAATACATGTTCGATTTTGCCGTCAGCATCGATCAAGAAGCTGATGCGGTGAATACCATCGTAAGTTTTGCCCATGAAGGACTTCTCTCCCCAGACGCCGAATTGTTCGCACACCTGGTGGTCCTCATCAGACAGAAGCGTAAAGTTGAGCAGCTCTTTTTCCGCAAAACGGAAGAGTTTTTCGGGTTTATCGGTGCTAATACCCAGTACATCAACACCGGCTTTTTTCAACTCATCCATGTTATCGCGTAAGCCACAAGCTTGTACGGTACAGCCGGGGGTCATGGCTTTCGGGTAGAAATAAACCAGAACACGCTGTCCCTGGAAGTCGGTCAAATTAACTTGTTCTCCGTCTTGATCCGGCAAGCTAAATTTCGGTGCGATGTCACCGGCTTTCAGTGGATTCATTACTTAACTCCATCCTGTTCATCATGTTGGGAATAATTGACGACGCTAATACTGCCTTGCGCATTGAGTTCTGTACATAGTGCTTTGAAGGCTTGTTCAATATTTGCTGAGTCCGCAGACGCCGGGCTGTGGGCGGTTATCTGAATATGTAGTTGCGCAGCTCGTTCGTTTTCAGCAGGTTGCGTGCGAGATACTAGCTCCGCAATGTTCATATGGTGCGCGTCAAAAAGTGCGGTAAAGCGTTCAATTAAATGCGGTGAATCTGCCACATCGATCTGAACCCAGACAGATGCGGGCATCGGCGGACGCGGACGAGCCGTCGTGCGCTTCATCACGATTAAAAGATCCAGTTCGGCACCTTTCAACGGTAACGTTGATTCGATCAAGGTGATTGCGTTCCATGAACCGGAAAGCAGCATGATAAAGGTGAACTCTTCTCCCAGCATCGCCAGGCGACTGTCTTCAATATTACAGCCGCAACTACTGACATGACGGGTGATAGTGTTCACAATTCCTGGGCGATCGGCACCCAGCGCAGTGATCACCAGATAATGTTGCGATGACAGTGTCAAACCGGTTATTCCTTCAAGGGGGAGAGTAGCTCTTAAGGAAAGCATAAAAAAAACATGCATACAACAATCAGAACGGTTCTGTCTGCTTGCTTTTAATGCCATACCAAACGTACCATTGAGACACTTGTTTGCACAGAGGATGGCCCATGTTCACGGGAAGTATTGTCGCGATTGTTACTCCGATGGATGAAAAAGGTAATGTCTGTCGGGCTAGCTTAAAAAAACTGATTGATTATCATGTCGCCAGCGGTACTTCGGCGATTGTTTCTGTTGGCACCACTGGTGAGTCCGCTACCCTGAATCATGACGAACATGTTGATGTGGTGATGATGACCCTGGAGCTGGCTGATGGGCGTATTCCGGTAATTGCCGGAACTGGCGCTAACGCTACTGCGGAAGCCATTAGCCTGACACAGCGTTTCAATGACAGTGGCATTGTTGGCTGCCTGACGGTGACCCCTTATTACAACCGCCCGTCGCAGGAAGGTCTGTATCAGCATTTCAAAGCCATCGCTGAACATACTGACCTGCCGCAAATCCTGTATAATGTGCCGTCCCGTACTGGCTGCGATCTGCTACCAGAAACGGTGGGCCGTCTGGCGAAAGTAAAAAATATTATCGGAATCAAAGAGGCAACAGGGAACTTAACGCGTGTTAACCAGATCAAAGAGCTGGTTTCAGACGATTTTGTTCTGCTGAGCGGCGATGATGCGAGCACGCTGGACTTCATGCAGTTAGGTGGTCATGGCGTTATTTCCGTTACGGCTAACGTCGCAGCGCGTGATATGGCTCAGATGTGCAAACTGGCGGCAGAAGGGCATTTTGCCGAGGCACGCGTTATTAACCAGCGTCTGATGCCATTACACAACAAACTATTTGTCGAACCCAATCCAATCCCGGTGAAATGGGCATGTAAGGAACTGGGTCTTGTGGCGACCGATACGCTGCGCCTGCCAATGACTCCAATCACCGACAGTGGTCGTGAGACGGTCAGAGCGGCGCTTAAGTATGCCGGTTTGCTGTAAAGTTTAGGGAGATTTGATGGCTTACTCTGTTCAAAAGTCGCGCCTGGCAAAGGTTGCGGGTGTATCGCTTGTTCTGTTACTCGCAGCCTGTAGTTCTGACTCACGCTATAAGCGTCAGGTGAGTGGTGATGAAGCCTATCTGGAAGCGGCACCGCTTGCGGAGCTTCATGCCCCGGCAGGAATGATTTTGCCGGTGACCTCCGGTGATTATGCAATACCGGTGACCAACGGTAGCGGTGCTGTCGGTAAGGCGCTGGACATTCGTCCACCTGCCCAGCCGTTGGCGCTGATTTCCGGCGCACGTACCCAGTTTACGGGCGACACCGCCTCGCTGCTGGTAGAAAATGGTCGTGGCAATACTTTGTGGCCGCAGGTTGTTAGCGTGTTGCAGGCGAAAAACTACACCATTACCCAACGCGATGATGCTGGTCAGACGCTGACTACCGATTGGGTGCAATGGAACCGTCTTGACGAAGACGAGCAGTATCGCGGTCGTTATCAAATCTCTGTTAAACCGCAGGGTTATCAGCAGGCGGTAACGGTGAAACTGCTGAACCTGGAGCAGGCGGGCAAACCGGTTGCAGACGCGGCTTCCATGCAGCGTTACAGCACGGAGATGATGAACGTCATTTCTGCCGGTCTGGATAAATCCGTGACCGACGCGGCTAATGCGGCGCAAAACCGTGCTTCCACCACCATGGACGTACAAAGTGCTGCTGATGACACAGGCTTACCAATGCTGGTCGTTCGCGGGCCGTTCAACGTGGTTTGGCAACGTCTGCCAGCGGCGCTGGAAAAAGTGGGCATGAAAGTGACCGACAGCACCCGTTCGCAGGGCAGTATGGCCGTGACCTATAAGCCGTTGTCTGACAACGGCTGGCAGGAACTGGGCGCGAGCGATCCAGGTCTTGCATCCGGTGACTATAAACTGCAGGTCGGTGATTTAGATAACCGCAGCAGCTTGCAGTTCATCGATCCGAAAGGTCATACGCTGACTCAAAGCCAAAACGACGCACTGGTATCTGTCTTCCAGGCAGCGTTTAGCAAGTAAAAATACAGGGCTGGAGTAATCCGGCCCTTTTTTCTGATATGATACGCAAACGTGTGCGTCGACAGAAAAACGCGATTTTAGCGTTAATTCGCACGAAATTTGTTTGTCGGACACAGGTCGGGTAAGGCGTTCGCGCCGCATTCGGCAAAACTTCCGGCACACCAGACAGCAAAAGATTTTAAAACGTTAATTCACACCCAGGAGTGATAAAGATGCAAAAGCAAGCTGAGTTGTATCGTGGTAAAGCGAAAACCGTATACAGCACGGAAAACCCGGATCTGTTGGTGCTCGAATTCCGCAATGATACGTCAGCAGGTGATGGCGCGCGCATTGAGCAGTTTGATCGCAAAGGTATGGTGAACAACAAGTTCAACTACTTCATTATGAGCAAACTGGCTGAAGCGGGTATCCCGACTCAAATGGAGCGTCTGCTCTCCGATACCGAATGTCTGGTGAAAAAGCTGGATATGGTGCCGGTTGAGTGTGTCGTACGTAACCGTGCTGCTGGCTCTCTGGTGAAACGTCTTGGAATTGAAGAAGGTATTGAGCTGAACCCGCCGCTGTTCGATCTGTTCCTGAAAAACGACGCCATGCATGACCCGATGGTTAACGAATCTTATTGCGAAACTTTTGGCTGGGTAAGCAAAGAGAATCTGGCGCGTATGAAAGAGCTGACTTACAAAGCGAACGACGTGCTGAAAAAACTGTTCGATGATGCCGGTCTGATTCTGGTCGACTTCAAGCTGGAGTTTGGTCTGTACAAAGGCGAAGTCGTGCTGGGCGATGAGTTCTCCCCGGACGGTAGCCGCCTGTGGGACAAAGAAACGCTGGAGAAAATGGACAAAGACCGTTTCCGCCAGAGCCTCGGTGGCCTGATTGAAGCCTATGAAGCCGTCGCCCGCCGCTTGGGTGTACAGCTGGACTGATTTTTCTGATTGCTTATTTTTCAGCCGGAGGATGCTCCGGCTAAATGTCTTCGTTACTCCCGCTACAATAATTCGCATTATCTCCCTTTGACAGAAAAGTAATACCAAGCCAATATGTATATACATAACGTATATCCCAAAGAGGGGGGGCTATGGAAACTACTGTATTTTTAAGTAATCGCAGTCAGGCTGTCAGATTACCTAAAGCGGTCGCTCTGCCAGAAGACGTTAAGAAAGTAGAAATTATTGCGATTGGTCGTACAAGAATCATTACTCCCGTTGGTGAGTCCTGGGACAGTTGGTTTGATGGCGAAAATGTGAGTGCGGATTTTATGGATATCCGTGATCAACCCGCAATGCAGGAAAGGGAATCATTCTGATGCTGAAATTCATGCTGGATACCAATATCTGTATTTTCACTATTAAGAATAAACCAATACATGTCAGGGATCGCTTTAACCTGAATTCTGGCCGGATGTGTATAAGTTCTGTAACATTGATGGAGCTTATCTATGGGGCAGAAAAAAGTCAGATGCCAGAACGCAATTTAGCGGTGATTGAAGGTTTCGTATCTCGTTTGGAAGTGCTTGATTATGATAGTGCTGCTGCGACGCATACTGGGCAAATCAGAGCCGAGCTTGCCCGGCAGGGAAGGCCCGTTGGACCTTTTGACCAGATGATAGCGGGACATGCTCGCAGTCGCGGTTTGATTGTGGTTACCAACAATACCCGAGAGTTTGAGCGAGTAGCGGGAATCAGACTAGAAGACTGGAGCTAACATTCTCTTTTACTTCTAACATTCGTAAATTATATAACGAGGAATGAAGCCTTAATTCCTCCATCATTTCCTCCCGTTTTTCTGTGGTAATCTTCCTCTGAAGCACCTACGATCATCACTATAATGAATATATTGTTGAGGTATCTATGCGCTGGCAAGGGCGTCGTGAAAGTGACAATGTTGAAGACAGGCGAAACAGCTCTGGTGGTCCGTCAATGGGCGGTCCCGGTTTC
The DNA here is from genome assembly GCF_002966005.1 of Escherichia sp. MOD1-EC5433. Taxonomy (NCBI): domain Bacteria; kingdom Pseudomonadati; phylum Pseudomonadota; class Gammaproteobacteria; order Enterobacterales; family Enterobacteriaceae; genus Escherichia; species Escherichia sp. MOD1-EC5433. The sequence goes on from NZ_PTRL01000003.1 coordinate 121,445, forward strand.
CGTCTGCCAAGCGGTAAAGGTGGGCTGATTTTACTGGTAGTGGTGCTGGTCGCTGGCTACTATGGTGTTGATTTAACTGGGTTGATGACCGGACAGCCGATTTCCCAACAGCAATCAACGCGCTCAATTAGCCCAAATGAAGACGAAGCGGCAAAATTCACCTCGGTAATTCTGGCAACCACGGAAGACACCTGGGGGCAGCAATTCGAGAAAATGGGTAAGACTTATCAGCAACCGAAGCTGGTGATGTATCGCGGAATGACGCGCACCGGTTGCGGCGCCGGACAGTCCATTATGGGGCCGTTCTATTGCCCGGCGGATGGTACGGTCTATATCGATCTCTCTTTCTATGATGACATGAAAGACAAACTGGGCGCGGATGGTGATTTCGCTCAGGGATACGTTATCGCCCATGAAGTCGGTCATCATGTGCAGAAACTGTTAGGCATTGAGCCGAAAGTTCGTCAATTGCAACAAAACGCGACGCAAGCGGAAGTGAACCGCTTGTCTGTGCGTATGGAACTCCAGGCTGATTGCTTTGCCGGTGTCTGGGGGCACAGTATGCAGCAACAAGGCGTTCTGGAAACTGGCGATCTGGAAGAGGCGCTGAATGCGGCACAAGCCATCGGCGATGACCGCTTACAGCAGCAAAGTCAGGGGCGGGTAGTGCCGGACAGCTTTACTCATGGTACATCCCAACAACGCTATAGCTGGTTTAAACGTGGTTTCGACAGCGGCGATCCGGCACAATGCAATACTTTCGGTAAAAGCATTTAACTTTCGGGGCAGGGATGGCTGAACTGACCGCGCTACACACATTAACAGCGCAAATGAAACGCGAAGGGATTCGCCGCCTGTTGGTGTTGAGCGGGGATGCGTGCTGGTGTTGTGAACATGCGCTCAAATTGCGTGACGCATTACCTGGCGACTGGCTGTGGGTATCGCCGCAGCCAACTTCTGAAAACCACTGTACGCCAGCGGCGCTACAAACTTTACTTGGACGCGAGTTCCAGCATTCGGTATTCGATGCCCGCCAGGGCTTTGATGCCGCAGCCTTTGCGGCGCTTGGTGGAACGCTGAAAGCGGGCAGTTGGCTGGTTTTGTTACTTCCTGTATGGGAAGAATGGGAAAACCATCCCGATGCTGATTCGCTGCGCTGGAGTGATTGCGCCAGTCCCATCGCTACACCGCATTTTGTCCAGCATCTCAAACGCGTATTTGCGGCAGATGACGACGCTATTCTCTGGCGACAAGAGCAGCCACTAATGCTGGCGGATTTTGCTCCCCGTTCTGACTGGCAATCCGCTACCGGCGCACCGCAACCGAAACAACAACAGATACTACAGCAGCTTCTGACTATGCCACCGGGCGTGGCAGCGGTAACTGCTGCGCGCGGACGCGGTAAGTCGGCGCTGGCAGGGCAACTCATTTCCCGTATTGCGGGCAGTGCGATAGTCACTGCGCCTGCGAGAGCCGCAACGGATGTGCTGGCCCAGTTTGCCGGAGATAAGTTTCGTTTTGTTGCGCCGGATGCATTGCTGTTCAGTGAAGAAAAAGCCGACTGGCTGGTCATCGATGAAGCTGCTGCAATACCCGCCCCACTATTACATCAACTGGTATCACGCTTTCCGCGTACTTTGTTAACCACTACGGTGCAGGGCTATGAAGGCACCGGACGGGGTTTTTTGCTGAAATTTTGCGCCCGCTTCCCGCATTTGCAGCATTTTGAATTGCAACAGCCGATCCGTTGGGCACAGGGATGCCCGCTGGAAAAAGTGGTTAGCGAGGCACTGGTTTTTGACGATGAAACCTTCACGCGCGTACCCCAAGGCAACATCGTCATTTCTGCATTTGAACAGACTTTATGGCGAAGCGAGCCAGAAACGCCGTTAAAGGTTTACCAGTTATTGTCTGGTGCGCACTACCGGACTTCGCCGCTGGATTTACGACGGATGATGGACGCGCCGGGGCAACATTTTTTACAGGCGGCAGGCGAAAACGAGATTGCCGGGGCGCTGTGGCTGGTGGATGAAGGGGGATTATCTGAAGAACTGAGTCAGGCGGTCTGGGCAGGTTTTCGTCGCCCGCGTGGCAACCTGGTAGCTCAGTCGCTGGCGGCACACGGCAGCAATCCACTGGCGGCGACGTTACGCGGGCGGCGTGTCAGCCGCATTGCAGTCCATCCGGCGCGTCAGCGGGAAGGCACAGGGCAGCAACTTATTGCTGACGCAGTGCAATACATGCATAGCTTCGACTATCTTTCAGTGAGTTTTGGCTACACCGAGGAATTATGGCGTTTCTGGCAACGCTGCGGTTTTGTGCTGGTACGGATGGGCAATCATCGCGAAGCCAGCAGCGGCTGTTATACGGCGATGGCGCTGTTACCAATGAGCGAAGCGGGTAAACAACTGGCACAACGTGAGCATCATCGTTTACGCCGCGACGTGCAAATTCTCATGCAGTGGAATGGTGAAAGCATCCCGGTTGATCCGTTAAACGACATCATGCTTTCTGATGATGACTGGCTTGAACTGACCGGTTTTGCTTTCGCTCATCGTCCCCTTTTAACGTCGTTAGGTTGTTTAACACGCCTGCTGCAAACCAGTGAACTGGCATTACCGGCGCTGCGAGGACGGTTGCAGAAAAACATCAGCGACGCGCAGTTATGTACCACACTTAAACTTTCAGGCCGTAAGGCATTGCTGGTTTGCCAACGCGAAGAAGCCGCGCAGGCGCTATTCGCACTTGATGATGTCCGCACTGAACGCCTGCGCAATCGCATAACACAATGGCAATTTTTCCACTGACTCCTTCAATTTTCTCCCATGGTCATTGTGAGTCAGCGGCGTAAAATTAATGACATCAGTTAAGGAGTTCGCCATGAAACATGACCATTTTGTTGTTCAAAGCCCGGATAAACCTGCCCAACAGTTGTTACTGCTTTTCCACGGTGTCGGGGATAACCCGGTGGCAATGGGGGAAATCGGTAGCTGGTTTGCACCGTTGTTTCCAGATGCGCTGGTGGTAAGTGTCGGTGGTGCTGAGCCGAGCGGTAATCCGGCGGGGCGTCAATGGTTTTCGGTGCAGGGCGTAACGGAAGAGAATCGCCAGGCACGGGTGGATGCCATCATGCCGACGTTTATTGAGACGGTACGCTACTGGCAGAAACAGAGCGGAGTAGGGGCTAACGCTACGGCGCTGATCGGTTTCTCACAAGGCGCGATTATGGCGCTGGAGAGCATTAAAGCCGAACCGGGTCTTGCCTCACGCGTCATCGCCTTTAACGGACGCTATGCCAGCCTGCCGGAAACAGCTTCTACTGCTACAACAATTCACCTGATCCACGGTGGTGAAGATCCGGTTATCGATCTGGCTCATGCGGTCGCGGCACAGGAAGCGTTAATTAACGCCGGTGGAGATGTGACGCTGGATATCGTGGAGGATTTAGGTCATGCGATCGATAATCGCAGTATGCAATTTGCCCTGGATCACTTGCGTTATACCATTCCGAAACATTACTTCGACGAAGCGTTAAGCGGCGGTAAGCCCGGCGATGATGATGTGATTGAAATGATGTAAAAGACAGGTGCCGGATGCGTAGGCCGGATAAGGCGTTCACGCCGCATCCGGCTATGATGCCTGATGCGACGCTGACGCGTCTTATCAGGCCTACGGTTGAGCGCCAGACATTATCCGGCCCCTCCAGCTTACTTCTTCGGTTGATCCTTCTTCGGCCAGTCGTCGTCATCGTCCCATTTATCGTTGAAATCACGATGTGGGGGAAGCTCCGGCTTGTTGGCGAGAAATTTCTTATGGTCGACGCGCTTGAGATCTTTGATCACATTCAGCAGGACGCCTACCAAAAAGACAATCACCAGAATCCACCAATATTTAGCCAGCCAGTCCATGCTTATTTCCTCTTGCAGAACCACTCATCAGGCGACGAGCTGTTCCATGATTCGTTGATACATACGGGCAAGTAGCTGCAGGTCGGCAGCGTTCACACATTCATTAATTTTATGAATAGTGGCATTGACCGGCCCAAGTTCCACCACCTGCGCCCCCATGCGGGCAATAAAGCGCCCATCGGACGTTCCGCCAGTGGTCAGTAGCTGCGGTTTAATTTCATTATAGTGCTCAACCGCGTTGACGACCGCATCCACCAGTTTACCGCGTGCAGTCAAAAATGGCTGCCCGGAAAGCCACCAATCGACCGTATAACGCAGTTGATGTTTTTCCAGCAGGGCAAGCACCTGTGCTTTGATCATCTCATCAGTAAGTTCGGTGCTAAAGCGGAAGTTAAACTGTACAAACAGCTCACCCGGAATGACATTATTACTGCCAGTACCTGCCTGAATATTGGCTATTTGCATACTGGTTGCCGGGAAAAATTCATTGCCCTGATCCCACTCGATAGCCACTAACTCATTGAGGAAAGGGGCTGCACGATGTACAGGGTTATCTGCAAGGTGTGGGTAGGCCACATGCCCCTGCACGCCATGAATAGTAAGGTTACAGGTCAACGATCCGCGACGGCCATTTTTCACTACATCACCGACCACTTCGATACTCGACGGTTCGCCAACCAGGCAGTAATCCAGCCGTTCACGGCGTGCCATTAAGGTTTCCACCACTTTGACCGTGCCGTTGTGGGCGCTGGCTTCTTCGTCTGAGGTGATCAGAAACGCCAGTCGACCTTTATGGTTGGGATGTTGCGCGACAAAGCGTTCTGCTGCTACCACCATCGCCGCCAGCGACCCTTTCATATCTGCCGCGCCGCGCCCGAATAACATACCGTCGCGAATGGTCGGTTCAAATGGTGGATTGATCCAACGGTCGGCATCGCCAGGCGGTACAACGTCGGTATGTCCGGCAAAGGCTAACGTTTCTCCCTGTCCACGCCACGCCCAAAAATTCTGCGTATCCGCAAAGTCCATGCGTTCGATGGTAAAACCGATCGCCTGTAAACGTTCGGTAATGATTGCCTGACATCCTGCGTCATCAGGACTTAAGGATGGGCGGCGAATAAGCTGCTGTGTCAGCTCAATAACCGGACACGACATAGACTACACCTCATAGGAAAAATTGCTGATAACTGGATTCACTGAAAACCAGCAGCATAGGCTTCCCTGGCGCGCAGAGCAATGGGCGTTTGATAATAGCAGGCATTTCAGTCATTAATGCCGCCGCAGAAGCCGCATCGGTGATTTTATTGCGCGTGGTATCATCCAGTTTACGCCAGGTAGTACCACGGGTGTTGAGTAACGCTTCCCAACCTAATTCGTTGATAAAACCGTTCAATAATTCGCTGTCCAGCCCATCAACGCGATAATCATGGAAACGATAGTCGATGTTATTGGTTTCCAGCCAACGGCGAGCCTTTTTAATGGTGTCACAATTTTTAATGCCGTAAAGTGTAACCATAATGAATCCTTTTTCGATTTATAAGAATAAATACTCATTTAACGGTCAATACATTTTCCCGGCAAATGAATATCAGGGAATATAACATTATTAAGGTGTTTCACTTAACAATTATTAAATAACTGTGAGCATTTTGAATGCAATTATTAAGAATATTCCCCTAGGTATCTGTATGTATTTCAAACAGAATTAAGCAAGTATTAGAATCCGTATGAATCTGTTGAAATGTTGCTTTGCATCACATAAAAATCCCTGTCTCAGGGCCATAGTATTTACATAGGTTTTGCCCCGGAGGTAGTAATCACTGCAATCGAATAAATTAGCTTCACCACGGTATATTGTTTCCGTAGAATACCCATAATTATAAGAGAGGTTGTTATGATTGAACGTGAACTGGGGAACTGGAAAGACTTTATCGAAGTTATGCTTCGCAAGTAATTGCCAGGACAGAAGGTAAAATGAAAGAACCTGATGAACAGGTTCTTTATCAGAAAGTTGAAAAAGGCGACACGTTGGCATGTCGCCTTTTTTATTACTTATTCCGGGCGTGGTTTCAGAGGGAAACGACGGCGTACCAGCACAAAGAACAGCGGCACGAAGTAAATCGCCAGAATGGTGGCGGAGATCATTCCCCCCATTACGCCAGTACCCACCGCATGTTGACCACCGGAGCCAGCACCGCTGCTGATTGCCATCGGCAGTACGCCGAAGATAAACGCCAGCGAGGTCATCAGTATCGGGCGTAAACGCTGGCGGCAGGCATAAAGCGTCGCTTCAAACAGGTCGTGACCTTTTTGGTTCATCTCGTTAGCGAACTCGACAATGAGGATGGCGTTTTTCGCCGATAAACCAATGACCGTTAATAGACCCACCTGGAAGTAAACGTCGTTTTCCAGCCCGCGCATCCAGGTTGCCAGCAGCGCGCCGATGACCCCCAGCGGCACGACCAGCATTACGGAGAACGGCACCGACCAGCTTTCATACAGCGCCGCCAGACACAGGAATACCACCAGTAATGAAATGGCGTACAGCGCCGGAGCCTGCGCGCCAGAAAGCCGTTCCTGATACGACATCGCCGTCCACTCCAGGCCAAAGCCGTTTGGCAACTGCTTCACTAACGATTCCATAATATCCATCGCCGTACCGGTACTGACGCCAGGTGCGGCCTCCCCGACAATTTCAACTGCGGAATAGCCGTTATAACGTTCCAGACGGGGCGAACCTGTCTCCCAGCGGGAGGTCGCGAAGGCAGAGAAGGGCACCATCCCACCGTCTTTGTTACGCACATACCACAGGTTGATATCATCCGGCAGCATCCGATACGGCGCGGCGGCCTGCACATAGACTTTCTTCACGCGACCGCGATCCATAAAGTCATTTACATAGCTCGAACCCCACGCGGTTTGCAGCGTGTCGTTAATATCGTCAATAGCAACGCCCAGCGCCTGAGCTTTACGCTGGTCGATATCAATCTGTAACTGCGGACTGTCATCAAGACCGTTATGGCGCACGCGGGTTAATTCCGGATTTTCCGCCGCCAGCGCCAGCAACTGGTTACGTGCAGCCATCAGCGCATCGTGACCCGCTCCGGCGTGATCCTGCAACTCCATATCAAAACCCGCAGAACTGCCAAGACCGCTGATTGCCGGCGGGCTGCTGGCGATAACGCGGGCTTCTTTAATCTTATTAAATTCTTTCGTTGCACGTTCGATAATGGCAAACGAAGTGCCGGTTTTACTGTCGCGCTCACTCCAGTCTTTCAGGCGGATAAACATACGCGCCACGTTTTGCCCGTTGCCGCCAGGGCCTGAACCGACCGTGGCAAATACCGACGTGATGTTGTCTTTCTCATGAGTGAAGTAATACTTCTCGATCTGTTCCACCACTTTCAGCGTCTGTTGCTGGGTCGAACCGCTGGGTAGCTGCACCGAGGTGGTGAACATGCCACGGTCTTCCAGTGGCAGGAAGGACGTCGGCAAACGCAGGAACAGAAACACCATACCGCCAAGCAGCAGGACATAAATCACAATCCAGCGCAGGCTGCGGTGGAGAATTTTCGCCACCCCTTTCTCGTAGCGTTCGGCGTTACGGTTGAACATCTGGTTAAACCAGGCAAAAAAGCCTTTCTGCCCGTGATGCTCACCTTTTTTCAGTGGCTTAAGTAGCGTGGCACACAGCGCCGGAGTGAGGATCATCGCCACCAGCACCGACAGCACCATCGCCGCAACAATGGTAATAGAGAACTGGCGATAGATAGCTCCGGTGGTGCCGCCAAAGAAGGCCATTGGCACAAATACCGCCGACAGCACCATCGCAATACCGACCAGTGCCCCCTGGATCTGCCCCATCGATTTACGTGTAGCTTCGCGAGGAGTGAGTCCTTCCTCACTCATAATACGTTCGACGTTTTCCACCACCACGATGGCGTCATCCACCAGCAGACCGATCGCCAGCACCATCGCAAACATGGTTAAGGTGTTGACGCTGTAACCGAAGGCGTAAAGCACGGAGAAAGTGCCCATTAACACCACCGGCACGGCAATAGTTGGAATCAGCGTAGCGCGGAAGTTTTGCAGGAACAGATACATGACGAGGAAAACCAGCGCGATAGCTTCTAACAGGGTTTTCACCACGTCTTCAATGGAGGCTTTAACAAACGAGGTGGTTTCATACGCCACCTTATATTCCAGCCCGGGAGGGAAGTATTGCGCCAGTTCGTCGAGCCGGTTCAGTACCAGCTTCGCTGTGGCCATTTCGTTCGCGCCGGAAGCCAGTTTTACCCCCAGACCGGAGGCTGGCTTGCCATTAAAGCGGCTAAGATAATCGTATTTCTCCGCCCCCATTTCGACGGTGGCGACATCGCCCAGTTTCACTTCCGAACCGTCCTGATTTACCCGCAAGGTGATATCGCGGAACTGTTCAGGCGTTTGCAACAGCGACTGGGCGTTAATGGTAGCGTTCAATGCCTGTTTATCGACAGAAGGTGTACCGCCAAGCTGTCCGACCGCAATCTGCGCGTTCTGTGATTCAATGGCGTCGGTTACATCTTTAGCCGTCATCTGGAAGCTGTTCAGTTTTGCCGGATCAAGCCAGATACGCATCGAATACTGTGAACCGTAGGCGTCGATATCACCAACGCCGTTAACGCGACTTAACGGGTCCTGAATATTACTGGCAACGTAGTCGGCAATATCCTGCTTATCCATCGAACCATCGGTAGAGACGAAGGCAATGGTCAGGATGTTAGTATCGCCGGTTTTACGTACTGTCACGCCCTGGTTTTGTACTGCCTGTGGGAGTTTACGCATGGCCGATTGCAGCTGGTTTTGCACCTGCTGCACCGCCTCGTCCGGGTCGGTTCCGGCTTTAAAACTTAAGGTGACTGATGCCTGACCAGTGCCGCTGCTTTGTGACGACATATACATCAGGTTGTCGAGGCCAGTCATATTCTGCTCGATAACCTGGGTCACGGTGTTTTCCAGCGTCTGGGCCGATGCGCCGGGATAGTTAGCGGTCACTCGCACGTTCGGAGGCGCGAGATCCGGGTATTGTTCAACGGGCAATGAAAAAATCGCCAGGGTTCCTGTCAGACATAACAGGATTGCCAGTACCCAGGCAAAAATGGGGCGATCAATAAAGAAATTCGCCATTAAAAGAGGACCTCGTGTTTCTGCGTATCGTTGTAGGCTTGACTTGCTTCACTGTAGCGGCAAGGTACGAGCCAATCGTGGAGAAAAAAAGGAGATAATGTAAATTATCATTCCCTTTTATACTGAACCTTAAGTGCCCGTATTCTTTGGTCAACAAGAGGTATTACATCAGTTGACTTTCCTCACCCGCCGCAGAGCGAAAGCTAATACTCACTAACGTGCCGCCACCGGAAGGTTGTGAAAAAGTCAGCGTTCCGCCCAGTCGTTCCGCGCGCTCGCGCATAATATTCAGGCCATAATGGCCTTCAGGTTCTTTCGGTTCACCGATGCCGATCCCGTTATCACGAATATAGACCGTGTGATTGCCGTCCGGCGCAGTGACGCAGCTAACGGCGATTTCGCTGGCATTGGCGTGCTTCATCGCATTCAGCACCGCTTCACGAATAATTTGCAACAAATGCACCTGCATTTGCGCATCCAGCGCCAGGGTTGGCAGACGGCAGTCGAGGGTCAGTTTGGCGCTGGTTTGATTTTGTAACGTATCCAGCATTTCCCGCAGCGCGGAGGGAAGATCCGCCTGCTGCAGCGTCAGGCGGAAAGTGGTCAACAGTTCGCGTAACTGCCGATACGCATCATTCAATGCCTGAGAAAAATCGGCCATGATACTTTGTGCGGTGGCGTTATCTTCCGGTATCGAACGTTTCAGTAATGTTAACTGGATACGCAAATAAGAAAGCACCTGAGCCAGTGAGTCGTGCAATTCGCGGGCGATGGTCGCGCGTTCTTCCATCAGCAGCAACTGCTGAAAATGCTTCTGTGCCTGGTTAAAGTACAAACCGCGCCCCAGCATCGATGAAACGCTATTAAGCAGCGGTTCGGAGGCCGACACGTTGCTGTTTTGCCAGTGCAGCTCGCCGTAAACCGTCTCTTGCATGGTCACCGGTAAAATCTGCATCGGCAGTTGCGGGTTGGGCTTTCCTTCGCTAATCCGCCAGTTTTCACCGACATTTAACTCCAGATATTCAGCCGCTTCATTGTCGCGAACAATCTGCAAAATATGGCGGAAACAATGCACATCAATCTGGCTGGTGTTCAGCGCCTGAGAACACTGATACAACACCTCCAGACGGCGCTTGGCCTCGTGGAGATCGCGGGTTTTTTCTTCTACTGACGCTTCCAGCGAACGGTACAATTTATGCAGTTCGCTCGACATCTGGTTAAAGGTTTTGGCCAGCAGTCCCAGCTCATTGGGCAGGCTGGTATCCAGCGGCGGTGAGCCGAACTGCCCGTGTTCAATACGCTGACTGGCGGTAACCAGCTGATTCAGTGGGGCAACGACCTGATGGCGTATGCGGCGCAGAGTAAAAAAGACCAGTGTGAAAATACCGATGCCGCCAGCCAGCGAAATCGCCACCACCAGCAACATTTTGCGCTCAGCGTAGTGCTGTAAAGCCAGCACGAACAGGTCTATCTGATTGACATAATTATCGATATTGGCCTGATACCACGGCAAATCACCCTTGCTGAGCCGATTATTCATCTCCAGCCAGTTGGCATTCAGATGCGCATAGCGGGTTTTTACTGCCTCTGGCACATACCAGACGTTGAGATTGGTTAATACCGGTGAATGCAGTGCCTGCTGGAACAGCTGACGATGCGCATTGAGTTGTGGACTGCCACTTTGCAAGTCGTAGCCCAGGCGGTAACTCTGCATACGCAGCGATCCGGCAATATTGATCGCCTCAGCGTCGCGCAAACTGCTCGCCAGAGTTAGCAGAGCGATACCCGTGGAAAGAATCGACAGCAGCACAATGTAAAAAAAGGCCCTGGCCAGACTGGCCGAGACGGGTCGTTTAACAATCACACGCGTCTTCTCCACATAAAATCATTAATGTTCCAGATTGTTGAAACGCAATTTAGTCAGTGATGGGATTATTTGATCTGCCACAGTTTATAGCGAAATAGTTACTTGTTCTGGGCACATGGACATTGCCGATTCCCCTGCAAGTCGGGTAATAACAACACTCATATAAAGAATAAGGTTTTTACAACCAAAAAAGAAGGTCGTTATGAATCGTTTTATTATGGCCAACAGTCAGCAATGTCTGGGTTGTCATGCTTGTGAAATCGCCTGTGTCATGGCTCACAATGATGAGCAACATGTCCTGAGCCAACACCATTTTCATCCCCGAATTACGGTTATCAAACATCAGCAGCAACGTAGTGCAGTGACCTGTCACCATTGCGAAGATGCGCCCTGTGCCCGTAGCTGCCCCAATGGCGCTATCAGCCATGTTGATGACAGCATTCAGGTCAATCAGCAAAAGTGTATTGGCTGTAAATCCTGCGTGGTGGCCTGTCCGTTTGGCACCATGCAGATTGTCCTGACACCCGTCACAGCGGGTAAAGTGAAAGCCACGGCACATAAATGCGACCTGTGTGCAGGGCGAGAAAACGGCCCCGCCTGTGTCGAAAACTGCCCTGCGGATGCGCTGCAACTGGTCACCGACGCCGCACTCTCCGGCATAGCGAAATCCCGCCGCTTGCGTACTGCACGTCAGGAACATCAACCGTGGCATACCAGTACAGCGGCACAAGAAATGCCGGTAATGAGTAAAGTCGAGCAAATGCAGGCAACGCCCGCGCGCGGCGAGCCGGATAAACTGGCAATTGAAGCGCGCAAAACCGGCTTTGATGAAATTTATCTGCCGTTTCGCGCCGACCAGGCACAGCGGGAAGCCTCGCGCTGCCTGAAGTGCGGCGAGCACAGCGTTTGTGAATGGACCTGTCCGCTGCATAACCATATTCCGCAGTGGATAGAACTGGTGAAAGGCGGAAATATCGACGCAGCCGTCGAGCTTTCTCACCAGACCAACACCCTGCCGGAAATTACCGGACGCGTTTGTCCGCAAGACCGTTTGTGTGAAGGTGCCTGCACTATTCGCGACGAACACGGTGCGGTGACTATCGGCAATATTGAACGCTACATTTCAGATCAGGCGCTGGCGAAAGGCTGGCGTCCTGACTTAAGCCATGTCACCAAAGTGGACAAGCGAGTGGCGATTATCGGTGCGGGTCCGGCAGGGCTGGCCTGTGCGGACGTCCTGGCACGCAACGGCGTGGAGGTGACGGTATACGATCGCCATCCAGAAATCGGTGGCTTGCTCACCTTTGGCATTCCTTCTTTCAAACTGGATAAATCGCTGATGGCGCGCCGTCGGGAAATCTTCAGCGCAATGGGGATCCACTTCAAACTCAATTGTGAAGTGGGTAAAGATGTCTCTTTGGATTCGCTGCTCGAACAGTACGACGCAGTCTTCGTTGGCGTCGGCACTTACCGTTCCATGAAAGCGGGCTTACCCAATGAAGATGCGCCGGGCGTTTATGACGCTCTGCCGTTCCTTATTGCCAACACCAAACAGGTGATGGGGCTTGAAGAGCTACCGCAAGAGCCGTTTATCAATACAGCCGGGCTAAATGTCGTGGTACTGGGCGGTGGCGACACCGCGATGGACTGTGTGCGCACCGCACTGCGCCACGGCGCAAGTAACGTCACCTGTGCCTATCGTCGTGACGAAGCTAACATGCCCGGTTCGAAAAAAGAGGTGAAGAACGCCCGCGAAGAGGGGGCTAACTTCGAATTTAACGTCCAGCCAGTGGCGCTTGAGCTGAATGAGCAAGGTCACGTCTGCGGGATTCGTTTCCTGCGTACGCGTCTTGGCGAGCCGGATGCACAAGGGCGTCGGCGTCCGGTGCCGGTGGAAGGCAGTGAATTTGTCATGCCAGCCGACGCGGTGATTATGGCGTTTGGTTTTAATCCGCATGATATGCCGTGGCTTCAGTCACACGGTGTAACGGTGGATAAATGGGGGCGCATCGTGGCTGATGTTGAAAGTCAGTACCGTTACCAGACGACGAACCCGAAAATCTTCGCTGGTGGCGATGCCGTGCGCGGTGCGGATCTGGTGGTGACTGCAATGGCGGAAGGGCGCCATGCGGCGCAGGGAATTATTGACTGGCTGGGGATAAAATCAGTCAAATCTCACTAATTCCATCCGCAGACAAACCCGACTTCACAGCGTAAGATACTTGTTCATTTCGCGCTGTGGAGTCGGTATGACGCAACAAATCACCCTCATCAAAGACAAAATTCTCTCCGATAACTATTTCACCCTACACAACATTACCTACGATCTCACCCGCAAAGATGGCGAAGTTATCCGCCATAAACGTGAAGTTTACGATCGCGGCAATGGCGCGACGATCCTCCTGTACAACGCGAAGAAAAAGACTGTAGTTCTGATTCGTCAGTTCCGCGTCGCTACCTGGGTTAATGGCAATGAAAGCGGGCAATTGATTGAAACTTGTGCCGGGTTGCTGGACAACGACGAACCCGAAGTGTGCATTCGCAAAGAAGCGATTGAAGAGACGGGCTATGAGGTTGGCGAAGTACGCAAATTATTTGAACTGTACATGTCGCCTGGTGGTGTGACCGAGCTAATCCACTTTTTTATCGCCGAATACAGTGACAGTCAGCGTGCTAACGCGGGGGGCGGCGTCGAAGATGAAGATATTGAAGTGCTCGAGCTGCCGTTCAGCCAGGCGCTGGAGATGATCAAAACCGGCGAGATACGTGACGGTAAGACGGTGTTATTGCTTAACTATTTGCAATCTTCACATTTAATGGACTGAAAAATAACAATAATATTTCGTTGTTTATTATTGGCTCAATCCGATAAATCCGATTGAGCCGCGCTACCTGCGCAACGAAGATACGACTTGTGCTGTTTGTTTGAACTTCTGGGGTCGTACCGTCCATGCGCTATCGCATTTTCCTTCTCTTTTTTTTCGCTTTGTTGCCGACGTCTTTAGCGTGGGCAGCACCAGCGCAACGGACGTTTTCTGACTGGCAGGTCACCTGTAACAACCAAAATTTCTGCGTAGCGCGCAACACAGGCAATCATAATGGACTGGTGATGACTCTCAGTCGCAGTGCCGGGGCGCATACCGATGCCGTTTTGCGTATTGAGCGCGGCGGGTTGAAGTCGCCGGATGCGTCGGAAGAGGCGATAGCGCCACGACTGCTGTTAGATGGCGAGCCGCTGGCGTTAAGCGGGGACAAGTGGCGGATTTCACCGTGGTTATTAGTGACCGATGATACGGCGACCATCACCGCGTTTTTGCAGATAATTCAGGAAGGGAAGGCAATTACCTTACGCGACGGCGCTCAGACCATTTCTCTTAATGGATTAAAAGCGGCGTTGTTGTTTATTGATGCCCAGCAAAAGCGCGTGGGTAGTGAAACTGCGTGGATCAAGAAAGGAGACGAGCCGCCACTCAGCGTACCGCCTGCGCCTGCGCTGAAAGAGGTTGCGGTAGTTAACCCAACGCCGACACCACTCTCACTCGAAGAACGTAACGATTTGCTGGATTATGGAAACTGGCGGATGAATGGTCTGCGTTGTTCGCTTGATCCGTTGCGTCGTGAGGTGAATGTCACTGCGCTGACCGATGATAAAGCATTGATGATGATTAGCTGTGAGGCGGGCGCCTATAACACCATTGATCTGGCGTGGATAGTGTCGCGTAAAAAGCCGCTGGCCTCGCGTCCGGTACGGTTACGTTTGCCGTTCAACAACGCTCAGGAAACGAATGAACTGGAGCTGATGAACGCGACATTTGATGAAAAATCGCGTGAACTGGTGACGTTAGCGAAAGGCCGTGGATTAAGTGATTGTGGTATTCAGACTCGCTGGCGCTTTGACGGCCAGCGTTTTCGTCTGGTGCGTTACGCCGCCGAACCGACCTGCGATAACTGGCATGGGCCAGACGCCTGGCCCACGCTTTGGATCACGCGTTGAGTGCCATCTGGCGGATGCGGCGTAAACGCCTTATCCGCCCTACGGTCCGGCGCGGTTTGTAGGCCTAATAAGACGCGTTAGCGTCGCATCAGGCAAACCGGCATCAGGCACCTTTCACTCCCAGTACCTTATGCGCTTTTGCCACAATATTCTCGGCGGTAAAGCCAAAGAACGGGAACAATTTATCCGCCGGAGCAGATTCGCCATAACCCGTCATCCCGACAATCGCACCTTTCAGGCCGACGTATTTGTACCAGTAGTCGGCGATGCCTGCTTCCACTGCCACGCGAGCCGCAACGTTAGAAGGCAACACCGACTCCCGATATTCCTCATCCTGGGCGTCGAAAATATCGGTCGAGGGCAGGGAAACCACGCGAACATTGCGACCTTCTCCCGCTAATTTCTCCGCCGCTTGCAGGGTGATTTCCATCTCTGAACCGGTAGCAATCAAAATAATATCCGGCTTGCCGCCGCTGTCTTTCAGCACATAACCGCCACGGGCAATCTCTTTTACCTGATCCGGCGTACGTTCCACCTGCGCCAGATTCTGCCTTGAGAGGATCAGCGCCGTCGGCCCGTTGTGGCGCTCAACCGCCAGCTTCCAGCCCACCGCTGCTTCCACCTGATCGCACGGTCGCCAGGTACTGAAATTCGGTGTTAAGCGCAAACTGGCCAGTTGCTCAACCGCCTGGTGCGTCGGGCCATCTTCGCCCAGACCAATCGAGTCATGGGTATAAACCATAATCTGCCGCGCTTTCATCAGCGCCGCCATCCGCGCGGCGTTGCGGGCGTATTCAACAAACATCAGGAACGTCGCGGTATACGGTACAAATCCACCGTGGTGCGCGATACCGTTGGCGATGGAGGTCATACCAAATTCACGCACTCCGTAGTGAATATAATTCCCTGCCAGATCTTCCTTCAGCGACACAGAACCTTTCCAGATGGTGAGGTTACTGGGCGCCAGATCCGCCGAACCGCCGAGCAGCTCCGGCAGCATAGGGCCGTAAGCGTTAAGCGTATTTTGCGACGCCTTACGGGTAGCGATTTTCGCCGGATTTGCCTGCAACTCATTGATATATTTCTGAGTCGTTTTCTCCCAGTCTTTCGGCAAACCACCACTCATCCGGCGGGTAAACTCTTCTGCCAGTTGCGGATGAGCCTTTTTATACGCGGCAAACTTCTCATTCCAGCTCTGCTGCGCTTTTTCGCCTTTTTCGCGGGCATCCCAGGCGTGATAAATCTCTTTGGGGATCTCAAATGGCGGATGGTGCCAGCCCAGTTTTTGCCGTGCCAGCGCCACTTCTTCTTCACCCAACGGTGCGCCGTGCGCCTCTTCCTTACCCGCTTTATTAGGCGAACCAAAGCCAATTACCGTGCGGCAGATAATCAACGACGGCTTATCTTTCACGCTTTGCGCTTCGAGAATCGCTTCCTTCACCGCCTGCGGATCGTGACCGTCGATTTCATGGATCACATGCCAGTGATAGGCTTCAAAGCGTTTTGCCGTATCGTCGGTAAACCAGCCTTCGGTTTCACCATCAATGGAAATACCGTTGTGGTCGTAAAAGCCAATCAACTTGCCCAGCCCCAGCGTGCCCGCCAGCGAACAGACTTCGTGGGAAATACCTTCCATCAGGCAACCGTCACCCATAAACACATAAGTGAAGTGATCGACAATCTCATGGTTCGGCTGGTTAAACTGCGCCGCCAGCGTACGTTCTGCTATCGCCAGTCCAACCGCGTTCGCCAGCCCTTGCCCCAGCGGTCCCGTGGTGGTTTCAACGCCTGGCGTATAGCCAAGCTCCGGATGTCCAGGGGTTTTCGAATGCAACTGACGGAAGTTCTTCAGCTCTTCCAGCGGCAGGTCGTAACCGGTCAGATGCAGCAAACTGTAGAGCAGCATCGACGCGTGACCGTTGGAGAGAATAAAGCGGTCGCGATCATACCAGGTCGGGTCGGTGGGGTTATGTTTAAGAAAGTCGTTCCACAGCACTTCGGCAATATCGGCCATGCCCATTGGCGCGCCGGGATGACCGGAATTGGCTTTTTGCACCGCATCCATACTGAGTGCGCGAATCGCGT
Organism: Escherichia sp. MOD1-EC5433; assembly: GCF_002966005.1. NCBI lineage: Bacteria > Pseudomonadati > Pseudomonadota > Gammaproteobacteria > Enterobacterales > Enterobacteriaceae > Escherichia > Escherichia sp. MOD1-EC5433. The sequence goes on from NZ_PTRL01000003.1 coordinate 138,465, forward strand.
TGGCAAGATCTTTTCGGGACATATAACACTCCATGGCTGGTTTATAGTTTGGCGGCAAGAAGATCTTCCAGTTTGCGTTGATCGACGGCGAACAGGCGGATGCCTTCAGACAGTTTTTCTACTGCCATCGCATCCTGATTGTGCTCCCAACGGAACTCCGCTTCGCTCATGGGGGTAGGGCGTGGGAATGTCTGAGAAGGCGGGATCAATTTGCGGACGACTGGCGAGACTTTTTCCTGCAACTCTTTCAGCAAGTTCGGTGCGATAGTCAGACGATCGCAACCGGTTAAAGCGAGGATTTGCTCGGTACGGCGGAAACTTGCGCCCATCACAATGGTTTCATAGCGGTGCTGCTTGAAATAGTCGTAGATATTACGCACCGATTTGACGCCCGGATCTTCTTCCACCACATACGGGTCCAGCGGCTTGCGCGCCTGATACCAGTCATAAATACGCCCGACAAACGGCGAAATCAGAAAAACGCCAGCTTCTGCACAGGCGCGCGCCTGTGCAAAGGAAAACAGCAGCGTCAAATTGCAATTAATACCTTCTTTTTCCAGCTCTTCTGCCGCGCGAATTCCTTCCCAGGTTGAAGCCAGTTTGATCAGAATGCGTGATTTCTCAACGCCCTGCTGCTGGTACAAATCAACCAGATGACGCGCTTTCTCAATACTCTTTTCTTTATCAAAAGAGAGGCGTGCGTCAACTTCTGTCGATACACGACCGGGTACGATTTTGAGAATTTCTGTACCGAAATTGACCGCCAGCTTATCGCAGGCAGCTACCACTTGTTGTTCCTGCGTTTGACCATTTTTTTTACCCCAGGCGATAGCATCGTCTATTAAATGCTCATATTGTGATAATCCGGCAGCCTTGAGTAATAACGAAGGATTGGTGGTGGCATCCTGAGGATGATAATGGCGAATGGACTCAATATCGCCGCTGTCTGCCACGACAGTGGTGAACTGTTTGATGCCGTCTAACTCGTTCATAGGAAATACTCCTTGAAAAGTAAAGTGTTAGGTGAGTGCGTTAATTCACACTTCTGAGAAATTTCGCTAATCGCATCAAAAAAGCATAGCAGACAGGCATGGTATTGCTGGATTAAGCAGGTAACATCAGTGTTATAGGATTATTGCCAAAATATTATTTTGATGAGGAGAGTTTGGACTTGCTCAAAGTCTGAAAGCTCCGGCAAGGTAATAATGTGCGCCATGTTGTGGGCTGAGGCAGTTGCCCGCTCATTTTTGTGAACGTTACGTGAAAGGAACAACCAAATGGATGACCAGTTAAAACAAAGTGCACTTGATTTCCATGAATTTCCAGTTCCAGGAAAAATCCAGGTTTCTCCTACTAAACCTCTGGCAACGCAGCGCGATCTGGCGCTGGCCTACTCACCTGGCGTCGCCGCGCCTTGTCTTGAAATCGAGAAAGATCCGTTAAAAGCCTACAAATATACTGCGCGCGGTAACCTGGTGGCGGTGATCTCCAACGGTACGGCGGTGCTGGGGTTAGGCAACATTGGCGCGCTGGCAGGCAAACCGGTGATGGAAGGCAAGGGCGTTCTGTTTAAGAAATTCGCCGGGATTGATGTGTTTGACATTGAAGTCGATGAGTTGGACCCGGACAAATTTATCGAAGTGGTCGCTGCGCTGGAACCGACCTTTGGCGGCATCAACCTCGAAGACATTAAAGCGCCAGAATGCTTCTATATTGAGCAAAAACTGCGCCAGCGAATGAACATTCCGGTATTCCACGACGACCAGCACGGAACGGCAATCATCAGCACCGCCGCTATCCTCAACGGATTGCGCGTGGTAGAGAAAAACATCTCCGACGTGCGGATGGTGGTTTCCGGCGCGGGGGCGGCCGCAATCGCCTGTATGAACCTGCTGGTGGCACTGGGGCTGCAAAAACATAACATCGTGGTTTGTGACTCGAAAGGCGTTATCTATCAGGGGCGAGAGCCGAACATGGCGGAAACCAAAGCCGCTTACGCGGTGGTGGATGACGGTAAACGTACCCTCGACGATGTAATTGAAGGCGCGGATATTTTCCTTGGCTGTTCCGGTCCGAAAGTGCTGACACAGGAGATGGTGAAGAAAATGGCTCGCGCGCCGATGATCCTGGCGCTGGCGAATCCGGAACCGGAAATTCTGCCGCCGCTGGCGAAAGAAGTGCGCCCGGATGCCATCATCTGTACTGGTCGTTCCGACTACCCGAACCAGGTTAACAACGTCCTTTGCTTCCCGTTCATTTTCCGTGGCGCACTGGACGTTGGCGCAACCGCTATTAATGAAGAGATGAAACTGGCGGCGGTACGTGCGATTGCTGAACTGGCTCATGCGGAACAGAGCGAAGTGGTTGCTTCTGCCTATGGCGATCAGGATCTGAGCTTTGGCCCGGAATACATCATTCCTAAACCGTTCGATCCGCGTCTGATCGTCAAGATTGCGCCAGCGGTGGCAAAAGCGGCAATGGAGTCTGGTGTGGCGACGCGTCCGATTGCCGATTTTGACGTCTACATCGACAAACTGACCGAGTTCGTTTACAAAACCAACCTGTTTATGAAGCCGATCTTCTCCCAGGCTCGCAAAGCGCCGAAGCGCGTGGTGCTGCCGGAAGGGGAAGAGGCGCGCGTTTTGCACGCGACTCAGGAACTGGTAACGCTGGGACTGGCGAAACCGATTCTTATTGGTCGTCCGAACGTAATCGAAATGCGCATTCAGAAGCTGGGCTTGCAGATCAAAGCAGGCGTTGATTTTGAGATCGTCAATAACGAATCCGATCCGCGCTTTAAAGAGTACTGGAGCGAATACTTCCAGATCATGAAACGTCGTGGGGTCACTCAGGAACAGGCGCAGCGTGCGCTGATCGGTAACCCGACAGTGATCGGCGCGATTATGGTTCAGCGTGGTGAAGCCGATGCGATGATCTGCGGTACGGTGGGGGATTATCACGAACACTTCGGCGTGGTGAAAAATGTGTTTGGTTATCGCGATGGCGTTCACACCGCTGGCGCAATGAACGCGCTGCTGCTGCCGAGTGGTAACACCTTTATTGCTGACACTTACGTCAACGATGATCCAGACGCAGAAGAGCTGGCGGAGATCACGCTGATGGCGGCAGAAACTGTCCGTCGTTTCGGTATTGAGCCTCGCGTTGCCTTACTGTCGCACTCCAACTTCGGTTCTTCAAACTGCCCGTCGTCCAGCAAAATGCGTAAAGCTCTGGAACTGGTCAGGGAGCGTGCGCCAGAACTGATGATTGATGGCGAAATGCACGGTGATGCGGCGCTGGTGGAAGCGATTCGCAACGACCGGATGCCGGACAGCCCCCTGAAAGGTTCCGCCAATATTCTGGTGATGCCGAATATGGAAGCTGCCCGTATTAGTTACAACTTACTACGTGTTTCCAGCTCAGAAGGCGTTACCGTCGGCCCGGTGCTGATGGGCGTGGCGAAACCGGTTCACGTATTAACGCCAATCGCATCGGTACGTCGTATCGTCAACATGGTGGCGCTGGCCGTGGTTGAAGCGCAAACCCAGCCGCTGTAATTCTTTCTTAACTCTTACGCTTACCCTGAATATTCAGGGTAAGCGGTTTATCGCAATATATCAGAAGGGATTATTACTTGTTTTTCGAATAATAAAGCGCGCCCTATAAAAATAAATCAATATCAATTTAATTATATTCATGTGCTGTACATGAAAATTTATGCATTAGATAAAATATCTCTCCATTCTTAGTGATCTACCTCACCTTTTAAACTCCCTTGCCGAATTTTGTTATTTACTCTGACGAAAAATTGTCACGATAGCGCCAGATTTTTCACAGGCGGCGACTCATGGATAAAGAACGCATCATTCAGGAATTTGTTCCCGGTAAACAGGTCACGCTGGCGCATTTAATTGCGCATCCCGGCGAGGAGCTGGCGAAGAAAATCGGTGTTCCCGATGCTGGCGCAATCGGCATTATGACGCTAACTCCCGGTGAAACAGCGATGATTGCCGGCGATTTAGCACTGAAAGCCGCCGATGTGCATATCGGTTTTCTTGACCGTTTTAGCGGCGCACTGGTGATTTATGGCTCGGTGGGCGCGGTAGAAGAAGCGTTATCACAAACCGTCAGTGGTTTAGGGCGCTTATTAAATTATACGCTTTGTGAAATGACCAAAAGTTAATGCGAGGCATTCATGAAACGAATTGCGTTTGTGGGTGCTGTCGGGGCAGGAAAGACAACGTTATTTAATGCGTTGCAGGGAGATTATACCCTCGCGCGAAAAACGCAGGCTGTGGAATTTAATAATAAGGGTGATATTGATACGCCAGGTGAATATTTTAGCCATCCCCGCTGGTATCACGCCTTAATTACCACGCTACAGGATGTGGACATGCTGATATATGTCCATGGCGCGAATGACCCGGAAAGTCGATTACCTGCCGGGTTGCTGGATATTGGCGTCACTAAACGGCGAATCGCCGTCATCAGTAAAACGGACATGCCGGATGCTGACGTCGCCGCAACGCGACAGTTATTGCGCGAGACTGGCTTTGAAGAGCCGATTTTCGAGTTAAACAGCCACGACCCGCAAAGCGTGCAGCAACTGGTGGATTATCTGGCATCTCTCACCGAACAGGAGGAAGCAGGTGAAAAAACTCATCACAGCGAATGATATTCGTGAAGCACATGCGCGCGGCGAACAGGCACTGTCCGTGGTTCTGCGCGCCAGCATTATTACCCCGGAAGCGCGAGAAGTAGCGGATATACTGGGGTTTACCATCAACGAATGCGATGAATCGACACCGGTAACGGCGTCCGTTCCTGCCAGCGCGCCTGCCGATAAAACCGAAAGCCAGCGTATCCGCGAAACCATCATCGCCCAGCTACCAGAAGGCCAGTTTACCGAAAGCCTGGTTGCGCAGCTGATGGAAAAAGTGATGAAGGAAAAGCAGTCGCTGGAGCAGGGCGCAATGCAGCCGAGCTTTAAATCAGTGACCGGCAAAGGCGGCATCAAAGTTATTGATGGCGGTAGCGTGAAGTTTGGTCGTTTTGACGGCGCGGAACCTCAATGCGTCGGGTTGACCGATCTGGTTACCGGAGATGACGGCAGCAGCATGGCTGCGGGTTTTATGCAGTGGGATAACGCCTTCTTCCCGTGGAAGCTGAACTATGACGAAATCGATATGGTACTGGAAGGTGAACTGCACGTTCGCCACGAAGGCGAAACCATGATCGCCAAAGCAGGTGACGTGATGTTTATCCCGAAAGGCTCCAGCATCGAATTTGGTACGACATCCAGCGTGAAATTCCTGTATGTCGCCTGGCCGGCGAACTGGCAATCCCTATGAAAGATTTCATTACCGAAGCATGGCTAAGAGCGAACCATACGCTCAGCGAAGGCGCAGAGATCCATCTCCCTGCGCACAGTCGCCTGACGCCCTCTGCCCGGGAGTTACTGGAAAGCCGCCATCTGCGCATCAAGTTCATTGATGAGCAGGGCAGCCTGTTTGTTGACGATGAACAGCAGCAGCCGCAGCGCGTTCACGGGCTGACCAGTAGCGATGAACATCCGCAGGCGTGCTGCGAACTGTGCCACCAGCCGGTGGTGAAAAAGCCAGACACGCTGACTCATCTGTCGGCGGAAAAAATGGTCGCTAAAAGCGATCCGCGCCTCGGTTTTCGCGCTGTTCTCGACAGCACCATTGCGCTGGCCGTGTGGCTGCAAATTGAACTGGCGGAACCGTGGCAGCCGTGGCTGGCGGATATCCGTTCGCGTCTTGGCAACATTATGCGCGCCGATGCGCTGGGAGAACCGCTGGGCTGCCAGGCGATTGTCGGGCTTTCTGACGAAGACCTGCATCGGCTTTCCCATCAGCCGCTGCGTTATCTCGACCACGATCATCTGGTGCCGGAAGCCAGCTACGGACGCGATGCGGCGTTGCTGAATCTTCTACGCACCAAAGTGCGGGAAACCGAGACGGTAGCGGCGCAGGTGTTTATCACCCGCAGTTTTGAAGTATTACGCCCGGACATCTTGCAGGCGCTGAACCGCCTTTCCAGCACGGTTTACGTGATGATGATCCTGAGCGTAGCGAAACAACCGCTAACGGTGAAGCAGATCCAACAACGACTGGGAGAGACGCAATGATTATTGAACGTTGCCGTGAACTGGCGTTGCGAGCGCCCGCCAGAGTGGTTTTTCCGGATGCGTTAGACCAGCGTGTGCTGAAAGCTGCGCAATATTTACATCAACAAGGTCTGGCGACACCTGTTCTGGTCGCCAATCCGTTTGAACTTCGTCAGTTTGCACTCAGTCACGGCGTAGCGATGGACGGGCTACAGGTGATTGATCCACATAGCAATTTTGCGATGCGGGAAGAATTTGCCCACTGCTGGCTCGCCCGTGCAGGCGATAAAACGCCGCCGGATGCGCTGGATAAACTCACCGACCCGCTGATGTTCGCCGCCGCAATGGTCAGCGCCGGTAAAGCGGATGTCTGTATCGCGGGCAATCTCTCTTCCACGGCGAATGTGCTGCGTGCTGGATTACGCATTATTGGTTTGCAGCCGGGCTGTAAAACGCTTTCCTCCATTTTCCTGATGCTGCCGCAGTACAGCGGCCCCGCGTTGGGCTTTGCCGATTGTAGTGTGGTGCCACAGCCGACGGCAGCGCAACTGGCGGATATCGCCCTTGCCAGCGCCGAAACCTGGCGTGCCATCACCGGAGAAGAGCCGCGCGTGGCGATGCTGTCGTTTTCCAGTAACGGCAGCGCCCGTCACCCTTGCGTTGCTAACGTTCAGCAGGCGACCGAAATCGTCCGGGAACGCGCGCCACAACTGGTGGTGGATGGAGAATTACAGTTTGACGCCGCCTTCGTGCCGGATGTCGCGGCGCAAAAAGCGCCTGCCAGCCCGTTACAGGGCAAAGCGAATGTAATGGTTTTTCCGTCGCTGGAGGCAGGAAATATTGGCTACAAAATCGCACAACGACTCGGCGGATATCGTGCCGTCGGACCGTTGATACAAGGACTTGCCGCGCCGCTGCACGATCTCTCTCGTGGTTGTAGCGTGCAGGAAATTATCGAGCTGGCGCTGGTGGCAGCCGTACCGCGCCAGACAGAAGTGAACCGCGAAAGCAGTTTACAAACACTGGTTGAATGAACGGTCCCGTTCTGGACCCTTATAAAGAGGAAAACACAATGGAAGCATTAGGAATGATCGAAACCCGGGGCCTGGTTGCACTGATTGAGGCTTCTGACGCGATGGTGAAAGCTGCGCGCGTCAAACTGGTCGGCGTGAAGCAGATTGGCGGCGGCCTGTGTACTGCAATGGTTCGCGGTGATGTTGCAGCCTGTAAAGCGGCGACCGATGCCGGTGCCGCAGCGGCACAGCGTATTGGCGAGCTGGTATCTGTCCACGTTATCCCGCGTCCTCATGGTGACCTGGAAGAAGTCTTCCCGATCGGCCTGAAAGGCGACAGCAGCAACCTGTAATCACCCTGTGTGACGTCGACTCGGGCGTCACGCTCTCTCCTTTTTCATTTTACCTTCCACGGAGGGTAGGGGGAGCTTTTACCTGAAATACGCCACGGAGGCGGGTATGAAACTGGCAGTCGTCACTGGACAAATTGTTTGTACCGTACGCCATCACGGACTGGCGCATGACAAATTGCTGATGGTGGAAATGATTGATCCACAAGGTAATCCTGACGGGCAGTGTGCCGTCGCCATTGACAATATCGGTGCGGGAACCGGGGAGTGGGTGTTGCTGGTGAGCGGCAGTTCCGCCCGCCAGGCGCATAAAAGCGAAACGTCACCGGTCGATCTGTGTGTGATTGGCATCGTCGATGAAGTGGTGTCTGGCGGTCAGGTAATTTTCCACAAATAAGGCAGAACATCATGAATCAACAGGATATTGAACAGGTGGTGAAAGCGGTACTGCTGAAAATGCAAAGCAGTGACTCGCCGTCCGCCGCCATTCATGAAATGGGCGTTTTTGCTTCCCTGGATGACGCCGTTGCGGCAGCTAAAGTTGCCCAGCAAGGCTTAAAAAGCGTGGCGATGCGCCAGTTAGCCATTGCTGCCATTCGTGAAGCTGGCGAAAAACACGCCAGAGAGTTAGCGGAACTTGCCGTCAGTGAAACAGGCATGGGTCGCGTTAAAGATAAATTTGCCAAAAACGTTGCTCAGGCGCGCGGTACGCCGGGCGTAGAGTGCCTCTCTCCGCAGGTGCTGACGGGCGACAACGGCCTGACGTTAATTGAAAACGCGCCCTGGGGCGTGGTGGCTTCGGTGACGCCTTCCACTAATCCGGCGGCAACCGTGATTAATAACGCCATCAGCCTGATTGCTGCGGGCAACAGCGTCATTTTTGCCCCGCATCCGGCGGCGAAAAAAGTCTCTCAGCGGGCGATTACGCTGCTCAACCAGGCGATTGTCGCCGCAGGCGGGCCGGAAAACTTACTGGTGACTGTGGCAAATCCAGATATCGAAACCGCGCAACGCTTGTTTAAGTTTCCGGGCATTGGCCTGCTGGTAGTGACCGGCGGCGAGGCGGTGGTGGAAGCGGCGCGTAAACACACCAATAAACGTCTGATAGCCGCAGGTGCAGGCAACCCGCCGGTAGTGGTGGATGAAACCGCCGACCTCGCCCGTGCCGCTCAGTCCATCGTCAAAGGCGCTTCTTTCGATAACAACATTATTTGTGCCGATGAAAAGGTACTGATTGTCGTCGATAGCGTAGCCGATGAACTGATGCGTCTGATGCAAGGCCAGAACGCGGTGAAACTGACCGCAGAGCAGGCGCAACAGCTACAACCGGTGTTGCTGAAAAATATCGACGAGCGTGGAAAAGGCACCGTCAGCCGTGACTGGGTAGGTCGCGATGCGGCGAAAATCGCGGCGGCAATCGGCCTGAACGTGCCGCAAGAAACACGATTGCTGTTTGTGGAAACCACCGCAGAACATCCGTTTGCCGTGACCGAACTGATGATGCCGGTGCTGCCGGTGGTGCGTGTCGCCAACGTGGCGGATGCCATTGCGCTGGCGGTGAAACTGGAAGGCGGTTGCCACCACACGGCGGCAATGCACTCGCGCAACATCGACAATATGAACCAGATGGCGAACGCCATTGATACCAGCATTTTCGTCAAGAACGGACCGTGCATTGCCGGGCTGGGGTTGGGTGGGGAAGGCTGGACCACCATGACCATCACCACGCCAACCGGTGAAGGGGTAACCAGCGCACGGACGTTTGTCCGTCTGCGTCGTTGTGTATTAGTCGATGCGTTTCGCATTGTTTAAGGAGTAACCGATGGCGCACGACGAACAATGGCTCACCCCTCGACTGCAAACTGCGGCAACGCTGTGTAACCAGACGCCTGCTGCGACGAAATCTCCGCTGTGGCTGGGGGTGGATCTGGGCACCTGCGATGTGGTGTCGATGGTCGTTGACCGCGAAGGTCAGCCGGTGGCGGTGTGCCTCGACTGGGCTGATGTGGTTCGCGACGGCATCGTCTGGGATTTCTTCGGTGCGGTCACCATTGTTCGTCGCCATCTCGACGCCCTCGAGCAGCAATTCGGTCGCCGTTTTAGCCATGCGGCGACGTCATTTCCTCCGGGTACTGACCCGCGTATTTCCATCAACGTGCTGGAATCTGCCGGACTGGAAGTGAGCCATGTGCTGGATGAGCCAACGGCGGTGGCGGATTTGCTGCAACTGGATAACGCCGGCGTAGTGGATATCGGTGGCGGCACCACCGGTATTGCCATCGTGAAACAGGGCAAAGTGACCTACTCGGCGGATGAAGCCACCGGCGGGCATCACATCTCTCTGACTCTCGCCGGAAATCGTCGTATTCCGCTGGAAGAGGCGGAGCAGTACAAGCGGGGTCACGGCGAAGAGATTTGGCCTGCGGTGAAACCGGTGTACGAAAAAATGGCGGACATTGTCGCGCGGCATATCGCGGGGCAGGGCATTACTGATTTATGGCTGGCAGGCGGCTCCTGTATGCAACCGGGCGTGGCGGAACTGTTTCGCAAACAATTCCCGGCGTTACAGGTGCATTTACCGCAGCACAGTTTGTTTATGACCCCGCTGGCGATTGCCAGTAGCGGGCGAGAGAAGGCGGAGGGGATCTATGCATGAATTGCAAACGGCGCTCTTTCAGGCGTTCGATACCCTGAATCTGCAACGGGTAAAAACATTTAGCGTCCCGCCGGTGACGCTTTGCGGCTCTGGTGCGGTGAGCAGTTGCGGACAGCAAGCGCAAACGCGCGGGTTGAAACATCTGTTCGTGATGGCAGACAGCTTTTTGCATCAGGCGGGGATGACCGCTGGGCTGACGCGTAGCCTGGCGGTAAAAGGTATCGCCATGACGCTCTGGCCGTGTCCGGTGGGCGAACCGTGCATTACCGACGTGTGTGCGGCTGTAGCGCAACTGCGTGAATCAGGTTGCGATGGGGTGATTGCGTTTGGCGGTGGATCGGTGCTCGATGCGGCGAAAGCCGTGGCGTTGCTGGTGACGAATCCCGATAGCACGCTGGCAGAGATGTCAGAAACCAGCGTTCTGCAACCGCGCCTGCCGCTGATAGCCATTCCTACTACCGCCGGAACCGGCTCTGAAACGACCAACGTAACGGTGATTATCGACGCGGTGAGCGGGCGCAAGCAGGTGTTAGCACATGCCTCGCTGATGCCGGATGTGGCGATCCTCGACGCCGCGCTAACCGAAGGCGTGCCGTCGCATGTGACGGCGATGACCGGCATCGACGCGTTAACCCATGCCATTGAAGCGTATAGCGCACTGAACGCCACACCGTTTACCGACAGTCTGGCGATTGGCGCTATTGCGATGATTGGTAAATCGTTGCCGAAAGCGGTGGGTTACGGTCATGACCTTGCCGCGCGCGAGAGCATGTTGCTGGCTTCATGTATGGCGGGAATGGCGTTTTCCAGTGCGGGGCTTGGGTTATGCCACGCGATGGCGCATCAGCCGGGGGCGGCGCTGCATATTCCGCACGGTCTGGCGAATGCCATGCTGCTGCCAACGGTGATGGAGTTTAACCGGATGGTATGCCGCGAACGTTTTAGCCAGGTAGGCAGGGCGCTGCGAACTAAAAAATCCGACGAGCGTGATGCTATTAACGCGGTTAGTGAGCTGATTGCAGAAGTCGGGATTAGTAAACGACTGGGCGATGTTGGTGCGACATCTGCGCATTACGGCGCATGGGCGCAGGCCGCACTGGAAGATATTTGTCTGCGCAGTAATCCGCGTACCGCCAGCCTGGAACAGATTGTCGGCCTGTACGCAGCGGCGCAATAAATGCCGGATGCGACGCTTGCCGCGTCTTATCCAGCCTACGGGATTGCACATGTAGGGCGGATAAGGCGTTTACGCCGCATCCACCAATAAATAACAACTAACAGGGAGTAAAGGCGATGGGAATTAACGAAATCATCATGTACATCATGATGTTCTTTATGCTGATAGCTGCCGTAGACAGGATCCTGTCGCAGTTCGGTGGTTCTGCTCGTTTCCTCGGTAAGTTCGGTAAAAGTATCGAAGGATCCGGCGGTCAGTTTGAAGAAGGATTTATGGCAATGGGCGCGCTTGGCCTGGCAATGGTCGGTATGACCGCGCTGGCACCGGTACTGGCGCATGTACTTGGGCCGGTAATCATCCCCGTTTATGAAGTGCTCGGCGCAAACCCTTCCATGTTTGCCGGAACACTGCTGGCGTGTGATATGGGCGGCTTCTTCCTCGCCAAAGAGCTGGCGGGCGGTGACGTAGCAGCGTGGCTATACTCTGGGTTAATTCTCGGATCGATGATGGGGCCAACGATTGTGTTTTCCATTCCGGTGGCGCTCGGCATTATCGAACCCTCAGATCGTCGTTACCTGGCGCTCGGCGTGCTGGCGGGCATTGTGACTATTCCGATTGGCTGTATTGCCGGTGGCTTGGTGGCAATGTACTCCGGCGTACAGATCAACGGTCAGCCGGTGGAGTTCACCTTCGCGCTGATCCTGATGAACATGATCCCGGTACTTATCGTTGCGGTGCTGGTGGCGCTGGGGCTGAAGTTCATCCCGGAAAAAATGATCAACGGCTTCCAGATCTTCGCCAAATTTCTCGTTGCATTAATCACCCTCGGTCTTGCCGCTGCGGTGGTGAAATTCCTGCTTGGCTGGGAACTGATCCCCGGTCTTGATCCGATCTTTATGGCGCCTGGCGACAAACCTGGCGAAGTGATGCGCGCGATTGAAGTTATCGGCTCGATCTCCTGCGTCCTGCTTGGCGCGTATCCGATGGTACTGCTGCTGACCCGCTGGTTTGAAAAACCGCTGATGAGCGTCGGTAAAGTGCTGAATATGAACAATATCGCGGCAGCAGGCATGGTGGCGACGCTTGCCAACAATATCCCGATGTTCGGCATGATGAAGCAGATGGATACTCGCGGCAAAGTCATCAACTGCGCCTTCGCCGTTTCCGCAGCCTTCGCCCTGGGCGACCATTTAGGCTTCGCGGCTGCCAACATGAACGCCATGATCTTCCCGATGATTGTCGGCAAGTTGATTGGCGGCGTCACGGCGATTGGCGTGGCGATGATGCTGGTGCCAAAAGAAAACGCGGCAACGGCTAAAAACGCAGCGGAGGCGCAATCGTGAGCACTCGCCAGCTACTGAGCGTCGGTATCGATATCGGCACCACTACCACTCAGGTGATCTTCTCCCATCTGGAACTGGTTAACCGTGCGGCGGTGTCGCAGGTGCCGCGCTACGAATTTATCAAACGCGAAATTAGCTGGCAAAGCCCGGTGTTCTTTACCCCTGTCGATAAACAGGGCGGTTTAAAAGAAGCGGAACTGAAAACCTTAATCCTCGAGCAATATCAGGCTGCGGGCATCGCGCCGGAAAGCGTCGATTCCGGAGCCATCATCATCACCGGCGAAAGCGCGAAAACCCGCAACGCCCGTCCGGCGGTGATGACGCTCTCCCGGTCGCTGGGCGATTTTGTCGTCGCCAGCGCCGGACCGCATCTCGAATCGGTGATTGCAGGCCACGGTGCCGGGGCGCAAACCCTCTCTGAACAACGGCTGTGTCGGGTACTGAATATCGACATCGGCGGCGGCACCGCGAACTACGCCTTGTTCGAAGCTGGAAAAATCAGCGGGACTGCCTGCCTGAACGTTGGCGGTCGCCTGCTGGAAACCGACAGCCAGGGACGCGTGGTTTACGCCCATAAACCGGGGCAGATGATTGTGGATGAGTGCTTCGGCGCAGGCACCGACGCCCGTTCGCTGACTGGCGCGCAGCTGGTGCAGGTCACCCGGCGGATGGCAGAACTGATTGTCGAAGTGATTGACGGAACGCTCTCGCCGCTCGCGCAGGCATTGATGCAAACCGGTTTGCTGCCGGCAGGTGTTACGCCCGAAATCATTACGCTCTCCGGCGGAGTTGGCGAATGTTATCGCCACCAGCCCGCTGACCCGTTCTGTTTTGCCGATATTGGCCCGCTTCTGGCAACGGCGCTGCATGAGCATCCCCGCCTGCGTGAAATGAATGTGCAGTTTCCGGCGCAAACCGTGCGCGCCACGGTGATTGGCGCGGGCGCGCATACCCTTTCGCTCTCGGGCAGCACTATCTGGCTGGAGGGCGTACAACTGCCGCTGCGCAATCTGCCGGTGGCGATCCCCATTGATGAAACGGATCTGGTGAATGCCTGGCAACAGGCGCTGATTCAGCTTGATCTTTGCCCCAAAACTGACGCGTACGTGCTGGCGCTTCCCATCGGGCTTCCGGTGCGTTACGCCTCGGTACTGACGGTCATCAACGCGCTGGTCGATTTCGTCGCGCGTTTTCCGAATCCGCATCCCCTGCTGGTGGTAGCCGGGCAGGACTTTGGTAAAGCTCTGGGCATGTTGTTGCGCCCACAGCTACAACAACTCCCGTTGGCAGTCATTGACGAAGTGATTGTCCGCGCGGGGGACTATATCGACATTGGTACGCCTCTTTTTGGCGGATCGGTTGTGCCGGTGACGGTGAAATCACTCGCATTTCCTTCCTGAGGGAACGACTTATGAAACTAAAGACCACATTGTTCGGCAATGTATATCAGTTTAAGGATGTAAAAGAGGTGCTGGCTAAAGCCAACGAACTGCGTTCGGGGGATGTGCTGGCGGGCGTTGCTGCGGCAAGCTCGCAGGAGCGCGTGGCGGCAAAGCAGGTGTTGTCGGAAATGACGGTAGCGGATATCCGCAATAATCCGGTGATTTCTTATGAAGAGGACTGCGTCACGCGGCTGATTCAGGATGACGTTAACGAAACGGCCTACAACCAGATTAAAAACTGGAGTATCAGCGAGCTGCGCGAGTATGTGCTGAGCGACGAGACCAGCGTTGACGACATTGCTTTTACCCGCAAAGGGCTGACCTCGGAAGTGGTCGCAGCGGTTGCGAAGATTTGCTCCAACGCGGATCTGATCTACGGCGCGAAGAAAATGCCGGTGATCAAAAAGGCCAATACCACCATCGGTATCCCAGGCACTTTCAGCGCCCGTTTGCAGCCAAATGATACCCGTGACGATGTGCAAAGTATCGCCGCGCAAATCTACGAAGGGCTTTCCTTTGGGGTAGGCGATGCGGTGATTGGCGTCAACCCGGTGACGGACGACGTGGAAAACTTAAGCCGTGTGCTGGATACCATTTACGGTGTGATCGACAAATTCAATATTCCAACCCAGGGCTGCGTGCTGGCGCATGTCACCACCCAGATAGAAGCGATTCGTCGCGGCGCGCCGGGCGGGCTGATTTTCCAGAGTATTTGCGGCAGTGAAAAAGGGCTGAAAGAGTTTGGCGTGGAACTGGCGATGCTTGACGAAGCGCGCGCAGTGGGCGCGGAGTTCAACCGTATTGCTGGGGAAAACTGCCTCTACTTCGAAACCGGACAAGGTTCTGCGCTCTCCGCTGGCGCGAACTTCGGCGCAGACCAGGTGACGATGGAAGCGCGTAACTACGGGCTGGCGCGTCATTACGACCCCTTTATCGTCAACACCGTGGTCGGCTTTATTGGGCCAGAGTATCTCTACAACGACCGGCAGATTATTCGTGCGGGCTTAGAAGATCACTTTATGGGCAAGCTGAGCGGCATCTCTATGGGCTGTGACTGCTGCTACACCAACCACGCTGACGCTGACCAGAACCTCAACGAAAACCTGATGATCCTGCTTGCTACCGCAGGCTGCAACTACATCATGGGGATGCCGCTGGGCGATGACATCATGCTCAACTATCAGACCACCGCCTTCCATGACACCGCCACAGTGCGTCAGTTACTCAACCTGCGTCCGTCACCGGAGTTTGAACGCTGGCTGGAAAGCATGGGCATTATGGCAAACGGTCGCCTGACCAAACGGGCGGGCGATCCGTCACTGTTCTTCTGATGACGCGGAGATAACACATCATGGATCAAAAACAGATTGAAGAAATTGTACGCAGCGTGATGGCGTCAATGGGACAGGCGGATGCCGCGCCAGCGGAAACAAAATGCGCCACCACAACGTGCGCTGCGCCGGTGACCTCTGAAAGCTGCGCGCTGGATTTAGGTTCCGCTGAAGCGAAGGCATGGATTGGCGTGGAAAATCCGCATCGCGCAGACGTCCTGACGGAACTGCGCCGCAGCACCGTGGCTCGCGTCTGTACCGGTCGTGCCGGTCCGCGTCCGCGTACTCAGGCGCTGCTGCGTTTCCTGGCCGACCACTCGCGTTCGAAAGACACCGTCCTGAAAGAAGTGCCGGAAGAGTGGGTGAAAGCGCAGGGGCTGCTGGAAGTACGCTCTGAAATCAGCGACAAAAATCTCTACCTGACTCGCCCGGACATGGGGCGTCGTCTGTGTGCGGAAGCCGTTGAAGCCCTGAAAGCACAGTGCGTTGCTAATCCGGACGTACAGGTCGTTGTCTCCGATGGCCTGTCTACTGACGCGATCACCGTGAACTATGAAGAGATCCTGCCGCCGCTGATGGCGGGTCTGCAACATGCGGGACTGAAAGTCGGTACGCCGTTCTTTGTTCGTTATGGTCGCGTGAAGATTGAAGACCAGATTGGCGAACTTCTCGGCGCGAAAGTGGTGATTCTGCTGGTGGGCGAACGCCCGGGGTTAGGACAGTCGGAAAGTCTTTCCTGCTACGCCGTTTACTCACCGCGTATGGCGACCACCGTTGAGGCCGATCGCACCTGTATCTCTAACATTCACCAGGGCGGTACGCCGCCGGTTGAAGCCGCAGCCGTCATTGTGGATTTGGCGAAACGTATGCTGGAGCAGAAAGCATCCGGCATCAACATGACCCGATAAGGAGGCATCATGCCAGCTTTAGATTTGATTCGACCGTCGGTCACCGCCATGCGGGTGATAGCCTCCGTTAACGCTGATTTTGCGCGTGAACTGAAATTGCCGCCGCATATTCGTAGCCTCGGGCTGATTTCTGCTGATTCTGATGACGTAACTTACATTGCGGCTGACGAAGCGACCAAGCAGGCGATGGTCGAAGTGGTTTATGGCCGCTCGCTGTATGCCGGGGCGGCGCACGGGCCGTCACCGACTGCCGGTGAAGTGCTAATTATGCTCGGCGGGCCAAACCCAGCGGAAGTGCGTGCCGGTCTGGATGCGATGGTTGCGCATATTGAAAATGGCGCGGCGTTCCAGTGGGCGAACGATAAGCAAGATACGGCATTCCTCGCTCATGTGGTTTCGCGTACCGGCTCTTATCTCTCATCAACCGCCGGAATTACGCTCGGTGATCCGCTGGCGTATCTGGTGGCACCGCCGCTGGAAGCGACCTACGGCATTGATGCGGCGCTGAAATCTGCCGACGTGCAACTGGTGACCTATGTCCCGCCACCGTCAGAAACCAACTATTCAGCGGCATTTTTAACCGGTAGCCAGGCCGCGTGTAAAGCAGCCTGCAACGCCTTTACCGATGCCGTGCTGGAAATCGCGCGTAATCCAATCCAGCGTGCGTAACGGAGGTTGCCGATGATCAATGCACTGGGATTGCTGGAAGTGGACGGCATGGTCGCCGCGATAGATGCGGCAGATGCCATGCTGAAAGCGGCTAACGTGCGTCTGCTCAGTCACGAAGTGCTTGACCCTGGTCGCTTAACGCTGGTGGTGGAAGGTGATCTGGCGGCGTGTCGTGCGGCGCTGGACGCAGGTTGTGCCGCCGCGATGCGTACCGGGCGCGTCATCAGCCGTAAGGAAATCGGTCGGCCTGATGATGACACCCAGTGGCTGGTTACTGGCTTTAACCGCCAGCCGAAGCAACCTGACGCGTCCGCTATTGCCGAGGGATCTGCTGACGAGTTGTTGGCGCTGTTAACATCAGTACGTCAGGGAATGACGGCAGGAGAAGTGGCTGCCCACTTTGGCTGGCCGCTGGAAAAAGCCAGAAATGCGCTCGAACAGCTCTTTTCTGCCGGGACGTTGCGTAAACGCAGTAGTCGTTATCGTCTCAAGCCCCATTAACCTGTCGGAGGTGCCGGATGTCATACAACATCCGGCATTAACATCATGAAAAAGACCCGTACAGCCAATTTGCACCATCTTTATCATGAACCCTTACCCGAAAACCTGAAGCTCACGCCGAAGGTCGAAGTGGATAATGTTCATCAACGACAGACAACGGATGTCTATGAACATGCTTTAACGATTACCGCCTGGCAGCAGATTTACGATCAGCTCCATCCGGGCAAGTTTCATGGTGAATTTACGGAAATCCTGCTTGATGATATTCAGGTTTTCCGTGAATACACCGGTCTGGCGCTGCGTCAGTCGTGCCTGGTCTGGCCGAACTCTTTCTGGTTTGGCATTCCGGCGACGCGTGGCGAACAGGGATTTATCGGTTCGCAATGTCTGGGAAGCGCAGAAATTGCCACACGCCCTGGTGGCACTGAGTTTGAATTAAGTACGCCTGACGATTACACGATCCTTGGCGTGGTGCTTTCTGAAGATGTCATTACCCGGCAGGCTAACTTTTTGCATAATCCTGATCGGGTATTACATATGCTGCGTAGCCAGTCGGCGCTTGAAGTGAAAGAGCAGCATAAAGCCGCTCTGTGGGGTTTTGTCCAGCAGGCGCTGGCGACGTTTTGCGAGAATCCCGAGAATTTGCATCAGCCTGCGGTGCGTAAAGTGCTGGGGGATAATTTGCTTATGGCGATGGGGACGATGCTGGAAGAAGCGCAGCCAATGGTGACGGCGGAAAGCATTAGTCATCAGAGTTACCGCCGTTTGCTTTCCCGCGCCCGCGAATATGTGCTGGAAAACATGTCCGAACCGGTGACTGTGCTGGACTTGTGCAATCAACTGCATGTCAGTCGCCGCACGCTACAAAACGCGTTTCACGCTATTTTAGGCATCGGCCCGAACGCGTGGCTGAAACGCATTCGCCTGAACGCTGTGCGCCGCGAACTGATAAGCCCGTGGTCGCAAAGCACAACGGTAAAAGACGCCGCCATGCAGTGGGGATTCTGGCATCTGGGGCAATTTGCCACGGATTATCAGCAACTGTTTGCTGAGAAGCCGTCACTGACGCTGCATCAGCGGATGCAGGAGTTGGGGTGAGGAAATCATACCCAATCCCTGACCTTAATAAACTCGCTCAACGCCGCTTCCGCGCTGCCTTCTTCCGGTTGATAATCGTACTCCCAGCGTACCAGCGGCGGCATTGACATCAGGATTGATTCGGTGCGCCCGCCGGTTTGCAAGCCAAACAGCGTGCCGCGATCCCAGACCAGGTTGAATTCGACATAACGCCCGCGACGGTAGAGCTGGAAATTACGCTCGCGCTCGCCGTATTCCATCGCTTTACGTCGCTCAACAATAGGCAAGTATGCGTCGGTGTAGCCTTTGCCTACCGCCTGCATAAAGGCGAAACAGTGGTCGAAGTCTGGTGTGTTCAGATCATCAAAGAACAGCCCGCCAATGCCGCGCTGTTCGTTACGATGTTTGAGGTAGAAGTAATCGTCGCACCACTTTTTATAACGTGGATAAACGTCTTCACCAAATGGCAGGCACAGGTCGCGGGCGGTGCGGTGCCAGAGAATGGCGTCTTCTTCAAAGCCATAGAAGGGGGTTAAGTCGAAGCCACCGCCAAACCACCAGACAGGATCGGCGCCTGGTTTTTCGGCAATAAAAAAGCGCACATTCGCGTGGCTGGTGGGGACATACGGGTTATGCGGATGCACGACCAGCGAAACGCCCATCGCCTCAAAACTGCGCCCGGCAAGTTCCGGGCGATGAGCGGTGGCGGAAGCCGGCATCGCATCACCGTGGACGTGAGAAAAGTTAACGCCCGCCTGTTCGAAAACTCCACCATTACGCAACACCCGACTACGCCCGCCGCCACCAGCTTCGCGCTGCCAGCTATCTTCGACAAACTCTGTGCCATCGACGGCGCTTAGCTGCTGGCAAATTGTGTCCTGAAGGTTGAGCAGGAACTGTTTAACCTGGTGTGCGTCGGGCTTCATAACTTACCGCTTTTTCGAGTGTGCTTTCTGGTTGTCAAACCAGTGGAAATAACTGATCACGCCTTCGGCAATGGCAGAGGCAATTTTCTGACGAAACGCCGGCGTGCCTAACAGTCGCTCTTCTTCCGGGTTGGTGATAAACGAAGTTTCCACCAGCACTGAAGGAACCGACGGTGATTTCAACACCACAAACGCGGCTTGTTCAGTGTTGCGGCTGTGAAGTTTATGCACCGGCTTAATCTTCTTCAGGATATGCGAGCCAAGCGTCAGGCTGTTTTTAATGGTATCTGTTTGCACCAGATCAAACAGCACTTGTTGCAATAGATGATCCCTGTCAGTCGCTTTTTTCCCGGCAACTTCATCGGCGCGGTTTTCGCGTTCCGACAAATATTTTGCCATCGCACTACTTGCGCCACGGTTAGAGAGGGCAAAGACTGATGCACCAGCGGCTTTTGGGTTGGTAAAGCCGTCGGCGTGAATTGACATAAACAGATCCGCGCCATGTTTATGGGCGATTTCAACGCGATCGTACAGTGGGATAAACGTATCGCCAGAACGCGTTAAACGCGCATCAATGCCATGATTGCGCAAAATGGAACGGACGTTTTTAGCAATCGCCAGCACCACGTGTTTTTCTTTCGAACCGTTGCGACCGATCGCTCCGGTATCAATCCCGCCGTGGCCTGGATCGAGAACAACGACACGTTTGCCGCCAGCTTTTTTGGCTTTTGGCTTGCTATGTCCGTTACTGGTTTTTAAAGGTTCTTCTTTGGCGATGGCTTGCGACATTCCTGACAACGTCAGGGCAGCCAATCCGGCTTTCAGCACCTGGCGGCGCGAAGTGAGTGTTTTTAGTGGTTTAAAAGTGCTCATACGGCCTGAGTTGTAATAATAAAGTTCCAGATGTTATATCGTATCGCGTAATCCGTTACGACCGTTTGCTGTTGAGAATTGTTTTACTTTTCATTTCAATAGTTGACAACTCCCCATTATGCCACTTTTTCAACCGATTTTCGTCAGATATTGGCTAATTCAACCGTTCACGCCATAATCACCCTTTTAACCCGCAAAAAGGTAACGAATACCATGGAGATACGCGTATTTCGCCAGGAAGATTTCGAAGAGGTCATCACCCTTTGGGAGCGTTGCGACTTGCTGCGTCCGTGGAATGATCCGGAAATGGACATCGAGCGCAAGATGAACCATGACGTCAGTTTGTTTCTGGTCGCTGAGGTGAACGGTGAAGTGGTCGGAACGGTGATGGGGGGTTATGACGGGCATCGCGGATCTGCTTATTATCTTGGCGTGCATCCTGAGTTTCGCGGGCGTGGGATTGCCAATGCGCTGCTTAATCGGCTGGAGAAAAAGCTGATTGCTCGTGGTTGCCCGAAAATTCAGATCAACGTGCCGGAAGATAACGACATGGTGCTTGGGATGTATGAACGTCTGGGATATGAACACGCCGATGTGCTGAGTCTGGGTAAGCGTTTGATTGAAGATGAAGAGTACTGAGTTTCATCCTGTCCATTATGATGCGCACGGACGCCTGCGTTTACCTTTTCTCTTCTGGATTGTGCTTTTGCTACAGGCGCGAACCTGGGTACTGTTTGTGATTGCCGGTGCATCGCGCGAGCAGGGGACTGCGCTGCTGAATCTGTTTTATCCCGATCACGATAATTTCTGGCTGGGGTTGATTCCCGGCATTCCGGCGGTGCTGGCGTTTTTGCTGAGTGGTCGGCGGGCTACGTTTCCTCGCACCTGGCATGGGCTCTATTTTCTGTTGCTGTTAGCGCAAGTGGTTTTACTTTGCTGGCAACCGTGGCTGTGGCTGAACGGCGAATCGGTTAGCGGTATCGGTCTGGCGCTGGTAGTGGCGGATATTGTGGCGTTAATCTGGCTTTTGACCAATCGACGTTTACGCGCTTGTTTTAATGAAGAAAAAGAATAACGGCACTTTTTGGTGAATTTGCACTCCAAGCAACGTTATTGAATAACCAAAGGAAGTGACATGAAATCGCTGCGTTTATTGTTATGCGCTATGCCGTTGATGCTGACCGGCTGTTCCACCATGTCGTCAGTTAACTGGTCTGCCGCTAACCCGTGGAACTGGTTTGGGTCGTCCACCAAAGTGAGCGAGCAGGGGGTGGGTGAATTAACGGCGTCTACGCCGCTACAAGAACAAGCCATTGCCGATGCGCTTGATGGTGATTATCGCCTGCGCAGCGGAATGAAAACTGCGAACGGTAATGTTGTGCGCTTTTTCGAAGTGATGAAAGGCGACAACGTGGCGATGGTGATTAATGGCGATCAGGGCACAATCAGCCGCATTGATGTGCTTGATAGCGATATTCCTGCTGACACGGGTGTTAAAATCGGAACACCGTTTAGCGACCTTTACAGCAAAGCATTTGGCAATTGCCAAAAAGCCGACGGTGATGATAATCGTGCTGTGGAATGTAAAGCCGAAGGCAGCCAACATATTAGCTACCAGTTCAGCGGTGAGTGGAGTGGTCCTGAAGGGTTAATGCCTTCAGACGATACCCTGAAAAACTGGAAAGTCAGTAAAATTATCTGGCGGCGTTAATTTGCGTCTGAACAAACCGCCGCCGCAAAAAAACACGTAAGATAGCGCCCAACAATGCCACGGATTGCGTGGCATTCTTATTTTCAGGAGGAACAATGTCTCAGGTTCAGAGTGGCATTTTGCCAGAACATTGCCGCGCAGCGATTTGGATTGAAGCCAACGTTAAAGGGGAAGTTGATGCCCTGCGTGCGGCCAGTAAAACCTTTGCCGATAAACTGGCAACCTTTGAAGCAAAATTCCCGGATGCGCATCTCGGCGCGGTGGTTGCCTTTGGCAACAACACCTGGCGTGCTCTGAGCGGCGGCGTGGGTGCCGAAGAGCTGAAAGATTTTCCGGGTTACGGTAAAGGTCTTGCGCCAACGACCCAGTTTGATGTGTTGATCCACATTCTTTCTCTGCGTCATGACGTAAACTTCTCTGTCGCCCAGGCGGCGATGGAAGCCTTTGGTGACTGCATTGAAGTGAAAGAGGAGATCCACGGCTTCCGTTGGGTTGAGGAACGTGACCTGAGCGGCTTTGTTGACGGTACAGAAAACCCGGCGGGTGAAGAGACGCGTCGCGAAGTGGCGGTTATCAAAGACGGCGTGGATGCAGGCGGTAGTTACGTGTTTGTACAGCGTTGGGAACATAACCTGAAGCAGCTTAACCGTATGAGCGTTCATGATCAGGAGATGATGATCGGTCGTACTAAAGAAGCCAACGAAGAGATTGACGGCGACGAACGCCCGGAAACCTCGCACCTGACCCGCGTTGATCTGAAAGAAGACGGCAAAGGGCTGAAGATTGTTCGCCAGAGCTTGCCATACGGCACCGCCAGCGGTACGCACGGTCTGTACTTCTGCGCTTACTGCGCACGTCTGCACAACATTGAGCAGCAGCTGCTGAGCATGTTTGGCGATACCGATGGCAAACGTGACGCAATGTTACGTTTCACCAAACCGGTCACTGGCGGCTATTACTTCGCGCCGTCGCTGGACAAACTGATGGCGCTGTAAGTTTTACTCACGCACCTGTAGCGTCTTGCCGGAGCGGCGTAAATGCTTTATCCGGCTTGTATGATCGTTCAAATTCAATAAATTGCAGTTAACCTGCAGGCCCGATAAGCGTAGCGTATCGGGCTGTTTTGTTTCTAAGTTACGGCTTAGTCCAGATTGACGTTACGGCAGCCAAAGAGCGTGGTGAAAATGAACCCGCTAATCCATGCCACCAGGATCCCGCCAGCGTAAACCGCCATTGCCGGAAGGATACCTTGTGCCGAAGTCATCAGCGGCAACGCCACCAGGCCAGACGGCCCAAAGGCGCTGTTTAAACCCATCGGCAGACCCCACCATGCGACCAACCCGATAAACAATCCACCCGCCGCGCCGCCTAAACAAGCGGTAACAAACGGTTTCATGCGGGGCAGGGTTACACCGTAAATCAACGGTTCACCCACGCCCAGCAAACCAGGAATAATCGCCCCGCGCACCTGGCTGCGTAAGGCACTGTGCGGCTGCGCGCGCCAGTAAAGCGCCAGTGCCGCACCCACCTGACCCGCGCCTGCCATTGAAAGGATCGGGAATAGACTGTTGAAACCCTGGCTGTCCATTAAGGCAAGATAAACGGGAATAAAGCCCTGATGCACGCCAAACACCACGGCAATCAGGAACAGCCCGGCAAGTACAGCACAACCAAGTGGATTACTGTTCAGATGCATAAACAGCCAGGACATGCCTTCGAATAACCAGCCTCCCAGCGGCATAATCACCAGATATGCCAGCGTGGCGGTGATCAGCAGAGTGATTAACGAGGTTAGCAGCATGTCGAGATCGTCCGGCATAAATTGACGCACCATACCTTCAATGCGGGCGCAGACCCAGGCGGCAATCAGTACGCCGATAATATTGCCGCGCGGATCGATAGGCAGGCCGAAGAAATCGTGAAAACCAGCGTAGTAACCGGTGGTGGCTGCTGGGTTATAACCGAGCAGAAAGAGTGCGGCGATAATTGCGCCATTTACACCCGTGCCGCCGAAGGCCTGAGCGGCGTTATAGCCCACCAGAATCACCAGGAAGGTGAATAAGCCTTTGCTGAATACCTTCATAAAATTCAGTGCGTCGGGCAGCGTTCCCTGGGCATCTGCCGGAACGTGCATCACCGTAGCAATTAACGTCGCAATCCCCAGCAATAGACCGGCGGCAATAAATCCAGGAATTAGCGGCGTAAAGATAGTGGCGAATTTGGCGAGAAATTGCTGCACGCCAGAGGTTTGTCTGGCTTTTAACTGACGTTTGTTCTGGGCGGCGATTTCTGCGGCATCCTGCACAGGTGTTTCACCCAACAACTCGCTCATTGCTTTTGCGGCACGATGCGCTTTGCCCGACCCAAATACCACCTGTACTTGATCGCTGGTCAAAATGACACCCTTCACCCCTTCCAGCGTTTTGATATCAGGATCAACCAGTGAACTGTCATGTACACCGAGACGCAGACGCGTCATACAGTGACCACAACTGGCGATATTTCCCGCGCCGCCGACGCGGGTAAGAATGGTGTTCAGAAGCTCACTGCTGATCTCTTTAGCCATAGGTTATTCCTTTTCCAGAGCCTTACGAATAAAACCCCCATGCTGCGCCAGGCGTTTTTTCGCTTCTGCGGCATCGAGATTTTTCAAGACCATTACAATCGCTGTTTTGCAGTGGCGATCGCAGGCAATTAGCGCCGCTTCCGCCTGTTCCGCGCTACATCCGGTCGCGTTTTTGACAATATTGACCTGGCGCACGTGTAGTTTTTCGTTGGTGGCGACCACATCGACCATCAGGTTGCCGAACACTTTTCCTGACTTAATCATCAGCCCGGTGGAGAGCATGTTGAGCACTAGTTTCTGCGCCGTACCTGCTTTCATCCGCGAAGAACCGGTAACCACTTCAGCCCCGACGACTGGCGTAATAGCAAACTCTGCGGTTGTTGAAACAGCACTACCGGGATTACAGGAAATACCGACCGTGCGGCAGCCTAACTGGCGAGCGTATTCCAGCCCGGCAATCACATACGGCGTGCGACCACTGGCAGCAATACCGACAACCACATCCTGCGCCGTTAAAGCAATATTTTTCAGATCGTTGACGCCGCCTTCCCGGCTGTCTTCCGCGCCTTCCACCGCGTGCTGAATGGCATATTCGCCGCCAGCAATCAAACCAACCACCAGACCAGGTTTCACGCCGTAGGTTGGGGGGCACTCGCTGGCATCCAGAATCCCCAGCCGACCGGAAGTCCCGGCACCGAGATAAATCAGACGACCACCACCGCTCACCTGGGCGTGGATGACATCAATCGCCGCTGCGATATCCGGCAGTACTCGCTCAACGGCCAATGGAACGGTTTTATCTTCATCATTGATAATTCGGCACATTTCCAGCGTCGATACGCGGTCGATTTCAGCCGAGGCACTGTTCGAACCTTCAGTAATCATTTTTTCAAGTTGCATATACAATCACCTTAAATATTTGCCTTCGAATAATTTCATATGGAGTGAATCATATCTCCCTGCCTGATTATGTACAGCAGGGAATGCATACAATGACAGAGTTGTGGTTATGGGAGATTTTACTTAAGATTTTCCTGAATTTAGATCCACTCCTCAGCATTGATCTGTTATTCAGGTATGGTAGGGACAATAGAGCGTAATGCTCTGTATTCAAAAGGAGAAACTTGAAATGGGTAAACTCACGGGCAAGACAGCACTGATTACGGGCGCATCGCAAGGCATTGGTGAAGGAATTGCCAGAACCTTTGCGCGTCATGGCGCAAACCTAATCTTGCTGGATATCTCCCCTGAGATTGAAAAGCTGGCGGATGAGCTGTGTGGTCGTGGTCATCGCTGTACGGCGGTAATTGCTGATGTACGCGACCCGGCGTCAGTTACGGCAGCGATCAAGCGCGCGAAGGAAAAAGAAGGGCGCATTGATATTCTGGTGAATAACGCAGGTGTTTGCCGTCTGGGTAGTTTTCTTGAAATGAGCGATGACGATCGCGATTTCCATATTGATATCAATATTAAAGGCGTGTGGAACGTCACGAAAGCGGTGCTGCCGGAAATGATTGCCCGCAAAGATGGTCGCATTGTGATGATGTCTTCGGTCACCGGCGATATGGTGGCCGATCCGGGCGAAACGGCGTATGCCTTAACGAAAGCGGCGATTGTGGGGCTGACCAAATCGCTGGCAGTGGAGTACGCGCAGTCGGGGATTCGCGTTAACGCAATCTGCCCTGGATACGTTCGCACACCAATGGCGGAAAGCATTGCCCGCCAGTCAAATCCGCAAGATCCGGAATCGGTACTGACTGAAATGGCGAAAGCAATCCCGCTGCGTCGCCTCGCCGATCCGCTGGAAGTCGGTGAGCTGGCGGCCTTCCTCGCGTCGGATGAATCCAGCTATTTAACCGGTACACAGAATGTGATCGATGGTGGCAGCACACTGCCGGAGACGGTCAGCGTCGGCATCTGATTCACCTCTGTTTCCTCCCTGCATGTGTGGGGAGGATTTCGTCTTATTCCCTTTTCAACTTCCAAATCACCAAACGGTATATAAAACCGTTACTCCTTTCATGCCCGTTATAAATATGATGGCTATTAGAAAGTCATTAAATATATAAGGGTGCGCAATGGCCGTTAACTTACTGAAAAAGAACTCACTCGCGCTGGTCGCTTCTCTGCTGCTGGCTGGTCACGTGCAGGCAACGGAACTGCTGAACAGTTCTTATGACGTCTCCCGCGAGCTGTTTGCCGCCCTGAATACCCCGTTTGAACAGCAGTGGGCAAAAGATAACGCTGGCGACAAACTGACGATTAAACAATCTCATGCCGGGTCATCAAAACAGGCGCTGGCAATTTTGCAGGGCTTGAAAGCAGACGTTGTCACTTATAACCAGGTGACCGACGTACAAATCCTGCATGACAAAGGCAAACTGATCCCGGCCGACTGGCAGTCGCGTTTGCCGAATAACAGTTCGCCGTTCTACTCCACGATGGGATTCCTGGTGCGTAAGGGCAACCCGAAGAATATCCACGACTGGAACGATCTGGTGCGAACTGATGTGAAGCTGATTTTCCCGAATCCGAAAACTTCAGGGAATGCGCGTTACACCTATTTAGCCGCGTGGGGCGCAGCGGATAAAGCCGACGGTGGCGATAAAGCCAAAACCGAACAGTTTATGACCCAGTTCCTGAAGAACGTCGAAGTGTTCGATACCGGAGGTCGTGGCGCGACCACCACCTTTGCCGAGCGCGGTCTGGGCGATGTGCTGATCAGCTTCGAATCGGAAGTGAACAACATCCGTAAGCAGTATGAAGCGCAGGGCTTTGAAGTGGTGATTCCGAAAACCAACATTCTGGCGGAATTCCCGGTGGCGTGGGTGGATAAAAACGTGCAGGCCAACGGCACGGAAAAAGCAGCAAAAGCCTATCTGAACTGGCTCTACAGCCCGCAGGCGCAAACCATCATCACCGACTACTACTATCGCGTAAATAACCCGGAAGTCATGGACAAACTGAAAGACAAATTCCCGCAGACCGAGCTGTTCCGCGTGGAAGATAAATTTGGCTCCTGGCCGGAAGTGATGAAAACCCACTTCACCAGCGGCGGCGAGTTAGACAAGCTGTTAGCGGCGGGGCGTAACTGATGTTTGCCGTCTCCTCCAGACGCGTGCTGCCGGGCTTTACCTTAAGCCTCGGCACCAGTCTGCTGTTTGTCTGCCTGATTTTGCTGCTGCCGCTCTCCGCGCTGGTGATGCAGCTTTCTGAGATGAGCTGGGCGCAGTACTGGGAGGTGGTCACCAACCCGCAGGTGGTCGCGGCCTACAAAGTAACATTGCTGTCGGCGTTTGTGGCGTCGATTTTTAACGGTGTTTTCGGTCTGCTGATGGCGTGGATCTTAACCCGCTACCGCTTTCCGGGGCGCACTCTGCTTGATGCACTGATGGATTTACCCTTTGCGCTACCGACGGCGGTCGCGGGTTTAACGCTGGCCTCGCTCTTTTCCGTGAACGGCTTTTACGGCGAGTGGCTGGCAAAATTTGATATCAAAGTCACCTACACCTGGCTTGGGATTGCGGTGGCGATGGCCTTTACCAGCATCCCGTTTGTGGTGCGCACGGTGCAGCCAGTGCTGGAAGAGTTAGGCCCGGAATATGAAGAAGCGGCGGAAACGCTCGGTGCAACGCGCTGGCAGAGTTTCTGCAAAGTGGTGCTGCCGGAACTTTCTCCGGCGCTGGTGGCGGGCGTGGCGCTGTCGTTTACCCGCAGTCTTGGTGAGTTTGGCGCGGTGATTTTTATCGCCGGGAATATCGCCTGGAAGACGGAAGTGACGTCGCTGATGATTTTTGTGCGGTTACAGGAGTTTGATTACCCGGCGGCGAGCGCGATTGCCTCGGTGATCCTCGCGGCATCACTGCTGCTGCTGTTCTCAATTAACACTCTGCAAAGTCGCTTTGGTCGGCGTGTGGTAGGTCATTAATGGCGGAAGTGACACAGTTGAAGCGTTATGACGCGCGCCCGATTAACTGGGGCAAATGGTTTCTGATTGGCACCGGGATGCTGGTTTCGGCGTTCATCCTGCTGGTGCCGATGATTTATATCTTCGTGCAGGCGTTCAGCAAAGGGCTGATGCCGGTATTACAGAATCTGGCCGATCCGGACATGCTGCACGCCATCTGGCTGACGGTGATGATTGCACTGATTGCCGTGCCGGTAAACCTGGTGTTCGGCATTCTGCTGGCCTGGCTGGTGACGCGTTTTGATTTTCCGGGACGTCAGTTGCTGCTGACGCTGCTGGACATCCCGTTTGCCGTGTCGCCGGTGGTTGCTGG
Organism: Escherichia sp. MOD1-EC5433; assembly: GCF_002966005.1. NCBI lineage: Bacteria > Pseudomonadati > Pseudomonadota > Gammaproteobacteria > Enterobacterales > Enterobacteriaceae > Escherichia > Escherichia sp. MOD1-EC5433. The sequence goes on from NZ_PTRL01000003.1 coordinate 167,418, forward strand.
TCTGGTTTATCTGCTGTTCTACGGTTCCAACGGCCCGCTGGGCGGTTGGCTCGACGAGCATAACCTGCAAATTATGTTCTCCTGGCCGGGAATGGTACTGGTGACGATTTTCGTCACCTGCCCGTTTGTGGTACGCGAATTGGTGCCGGTGATGTTAAGCCAGGGCAGTCAGGAGGACGAAGCGGCGATTTTGCTTGGTGCATCCGGCTGGCAGATGTTCCGGCGCGTCACGCTGCCGAATATTCGCTGGGCGCTGCTCTACGGCGTGGTGCTGACCAACGCCCGCGCAATTGGTGAGTTTGGCGCGGTGTCGGTCGTTTCTGGCTCGATTCGCGGCGAAACCCTGTCGCTGCCGTTACAGATTGAATTGCTGGAGCAGGACTATAACGCAGTTGGCTCCTTTACCGCTGCGGCGTTATTGACGCTGATGGCGATTATCACCCTGTTTTTAAAGAGTATGTTGCAGTGGCGCCTGGAGAATCAGGAAAAACGCGCGCAGCAGGAGGAACATCATGAGCATTGAGATTGCCAGGATTAAGAAGTCTTTTGGTCGCACCCAGGTGCTGAACGATATCTCACTGGATATTCCTTCAGGTCAGATGGTCGCGCTGCTGGGGCCGTCCGGTTCCGGGAAAACCACGCTGCTGCGCATTATTGCCGGGCTGGAACATCAAACCAGCGGGCATATTCGCTTCCACGGCACCGACGTCAGCCGCCTGCACGCGCGCGATCGTAAAGTCGGTTTTGTGTTCCAGCATTACGCGCTGTTCCGCCATATGACCGTGTTCGAAAACATCGCTTTCGGCCTGACGGTGCTGCCGCGTCGTGAGCGCCCGAATGCAGCAGCCATCAAAGCAAAAGTCACGCAGTTGCTGGAGATGGTTCAGCTTGCGCATCTGGCGGATCGTTATCCGGCGCAGCTTTCCGGCGGTCAGAAGCAGCGTGTGGCACTGGCGCGCGCACTTGCCGTTGAACCGCAAATTCTGCTGCTCGATGAACCGTTTGGCGCGCTGGATGCGCAGGTGCGTAAAGAGCTACGTCGCTGGCTGCGTCAACTGCATGAAGAATTGAAATTCACCAGCGTATTCGTCACCCACGACCAGGAAGAGGCGATGGAAGTCGCCAACCGCGTGGTGGTGATGAGCCAGGGCAATATCGAACAGGCCGATGAGCCGGATCAGGTATGGCGCGAACCTGCGACCCGTTTTGTGCTCGAATTTATGGGCGAAGTGAACCGCCTGCAGGGAACCATTCGCGGCGGGCAGTTCCACGTTGGCGCACATCGCTGGCCGCTGGGATATACGCCTGCGTATCAGGGGCCGGTGGATCTCTTCCTGCGCCCGTGGGAAGTGGATATCAGCCGCCGTACCAGCCTCGATTCGCCGCTGCCGGTTCAGGTACTGGAAGCCAGCCCGAAAGGCCACTACACCCAATTAGTGGTGCAGCCGCTGGGATGGTATGACGACCCGCTAACTGTGGTTATGCGTGGTGACGATGCTCCGCAGCGCGGCGATCGTTTGTTCGTCGGGCTGCAACATGCGCGGCTGTATAACGGCGACGAGCGTATTGAAACCCGCGATGAGGAACTTGCCCTCGCACAAAGCGCCTGATAGGTTGAGTGAATGTTAAACGCCCGGAGGCGCTTCCCGCGATCCGGGCTTTTTAATGGCAAGGTTTGTAACCTGTAGGCCTGATAAGACACGCAAGCGTCGCATCAGGCAACACCACGTATGGACAGAGATCGTGAGTACATTAGAACAAACAATTGGCAATACGCCTCTGGTGAAATTACAGCGAATGGGGCCGAATAACGGCAGTGAAGTCTGGTTAAAGCTGGAAGGTAATAATCCGGCAGGTTCGGTGAAAGATCGCGCGGCACTATCGATGATTGTCGAGGCGGAAAAACGCGGAGAAATTAAACCGGGCGATGTGTTAATTGAAGCCACCAGCGGTAACACCGGCATTGCGCTGGCAATGATCGCCGCGCTAAAAGGCTATCGCATGAAATTGCTGATGCCTGACAACATGAGCCAGGAACGCCGTGCGGCGATGCGTGCCTACGGTGCTGAGCTGATTCTGGTGACCAAAGAACAAGGCATGGAAGGTGCGCGCGATCTGGCGCTGGAAATGGCGAACCGGGGCGAAGGCAAGTTGCTTGATCAGTTCAACAACCCCGATAACCCCTACACCCATTACACCACCACCGGGCCGGAAATCTGGCAGCAGACCGGTGGGCGCATTACCCATTTTGTTTCCAGCATGGGGACAACCGGCACCATTACCGGTGTGTCACGGTTTATGCGTGAACAATCCAAACCGGTGACCATTGTTGGCCTGCAGCCAGAAGAGGGCAGCAGCATTCCGGGGATTCGCCGCTGGCCAGCGGAATATCTGCCGGGGATTTTCAACGCCTCGCTGGTGGATGAGGTGCTGGATATTCATCAGCGCGATGCGGAAAACACCATGCGCGAACTGGCGGTGCGGGAAGGTATTTTCTGCGGTGTTAGCTCCGGCGGTGCCGTTGCAGGCGCGCTACGCGTGGCAAAAGCCAACCCTGGCGCGGTGGTGGTAGCGATCATCTGCGATCGCGGCGATCGCTACCTTTCCACTGGCGTATTTGGCGAAGAGCACTTTAGCCAGGGGGCGGGGATTTGAGTTTATTGCGCAGGTACTGTTTTATCCGTCTGGGCAATTAACGTATGTAAAAAAGGTTGCGCGTTTTCATCGCTCTTACCAGTGATCTTCACAATGTAAGGCTTTCCGGTAATCGATGATGACGAGGCAACCTTATCAATAAATTGCTCGGCAGTATCAATACGATTACGGGTATTGCCCAGCTTCAGACGCAGATGGGAAACCGCTTCATCGCAGGTGTGTTCATCGCCGTTGCGCACAAATATCAAATCCTTTTTCTGTGCTAATCCCTCGAGCATGGCGTTGATGCGGGCTTCTTCATGGGCTGTTAACTTCGCGTAAGCGGGGAGTGCCATTAACAGCGTAATGACCAGACAAATGATTTTCTTCATTGAATTACCTTATCCTTGTTTTGTGTTAGCCGATTTGACTGCCAGAATCAGGTAAAGTTTCGGTTGGAATACGATGGGGATCATCGGCAAGGAGAAAAAACTAAATGAGTAGTTTGTTGTTGTTTAACGATAAGAGCAGGGCGCTGCAGGCGGATATCGTCGCCGTGCAGTCGCAGGTGGTGTATGGCAGCGTAGGCAACAGCATCGCCGTGCCTGCGATTAAACAGAACGGCCTGAATGTCTTTGCCGTGCCGACAGTTTTGCTGAGCAATACGCCGCATTATGATACGTTCTACGGTGGTGCGATTCCGGACGAGTGGTTTAGCGGCTATTTGCGTGCGCTTCAGGAGCGTGATGCGCTGCGCCAACTTCGCGCTGTTACCACGGGCTATATGGGGACAGCATCGCAAATCAAAATCCTTGCCGAATGGCTGACAGCCTTACGCGAAGAGCATCCTGACTTGCTGATTATGGTTGATCCGGTGATTGGCGATATTGATAGCGGTATTTACGTCAAAGCTGATCTTCCCGATGCGTATCGGCAATATTTACTGCCGCTGGCGCAGGGGATTACGCCAAATATCTTTGAGCTGGAAATCCTGACCGGTAAAAATTGTCGTGACCTCGACAGCGCCATTGCTGCCGCAAAAAGTCTGCTTTCAGAGACATTAAAATGGGTGGTTGTTACCAGCGCCTCCGGTAATGAAGAACATCAGGAGATGCAGGTGGTGGTGGTCAGTGCCGATAGCGTGAATGTCATTTCCCATTCACGGGTAAAAACCGACCTGAAAGGTACTGGCGATCTGTTTTGTGCCCAGCTTATCAGTGGATTACTGAAAGGGAAGGCGTTAACCGACGCGGTACACAGCGCGGGCTTACGTGTGCTGGAGGTAATGCGTTATACCCAGCAGCATGAGAGCGATGAATTGATTTTGCCGCCGCTGTTAGAAGCATAAAAAAATGGCGCCGATGGGCGCCATTTTTCATTGCGGCAAGAATTACTTCTTGATGCGGATAACCGGGGTTTCACCCACAGTTACGCTACCGGACAGTTTGATCAGTTCTTTGATTTCGTCCATGTTGGAGATAACAACCGGAGTCAGGGTAGACTTGGCTTTCTCTTCCAGCAGCGGCAGATCGAATTCAATAACCGTATCGCCAACTTTCACGCGCTGACCTTCTTCAGCAATACGCTTGAAGCCTTCGCCTTTCAGTTCAACGGTGTCGATACCGAAGTGGACGAACAGCTCAACGCCGCTATCGGATTCGATAGAGAACGCGTGGTTGGTTTCAAAGATTTTACCAATGGTGCCGTCAACCGGAGCGACCATTTTGTTACCAGTCGGTTTGATAGCAATGCCATCACCAACGATTTTTTCCGCAAAAACGACATCCGGCACGTCTTCGATATTGACGATCTCGCCAGAGAGCGGAGCAATGATCTCAATAGTTCCGGTATCCTTTTTGTCATCGGAAACCAGAGATTTCAGTTTATCGAACAAACCCATGATCTTCTCCTAAGCAGTAAATTGGGCCGCATCTCGTGGATTAGCAGATTGTTTTTTCTTCAATGAACTTGTTAACCAGCGTCATTAACTCGTCCGTTGTCGGTTGAGCAAGAGCCTGCTCTGCTAACACCTTCGCATCTTCGAAGTTCGTGTTACGGATAATCTTCTTAATGCGCGGGATAGAAATGGCGCTCATAGAGAATTCGTCCAGACCCATCCCCAGCAACAGAAGTGTAGCACGTTCATCGCCAGCAAGCTCACCACACATGCCAGTCCATTTGCCTTCAGCATGAGAAGCATCAATAACTTGCTTGATCAAGTTCAGCACGGACGGTGACATTGGCTGGTAAAGGTGTGAAATCATATCATTACCACGGTCAACTGCCAGAGTGTACTGCGTTAAATCATTGGTGCCGATACTAAAGAAATCAACTTCTTTGGCCAAATGACGCGCAATTGTTGCGGCAGCCGGTGTTTCCACCATTACGCCGATTTCAATTGACTCGTCAAACGCTTTACCTTCGTCGCGCAGTTCCTGTTTGTAGATTTCGATCTCTTTGCGCAGTGCACGCACTTCTTCAACAGAGATGATCATCGGGAACATAATGCGCAATTTACCGAAAGCTGAGGCACGCAGGATAGCGCGGAGCTGATCGCGCAGGATCTCTTTACGATCCATCGCGATACGGATAGCGCGCCAGCCGAGGAACGGGTTCTCTTCTTTCGGGAAGTTCATGTATGGCAGCTCTTTGTCGCCGCCGATGTCCATGGTACGAACGATAACCGCCTGCGAGCCACACGCTTCAGCCACTGCTTTGTAAGCAGCAAACTGTTCTTCTTCAGTGGGCAGCGCGTCGCGGTCCATGAACAGGAACTCAGTACGATACAGACCAACGCCTTCAGCGCCGTTACGCTCTGCACCTTCAACGTCACGAACCGTACCAATGTTAGCGCATACTTCTACCTGGTGACCGTCCAGCGTAATAGCTGGCAGATCTTTCAGTTTAGCAAGCTCTGCTTTTTCAGAAGCCACTTGCTCCTGAACAGCGCGCATTTTATCAATAACTTCGTTGGTTGGATTGACGTAAACCTGATTATTTACGGCATCCAGAATCAGATAGTCGTCATTTTTCACCTGAGAGGTGACGCTACCGGTACCCACGATAGCAGGCAGTTCCAGAGAACGCGCCATGATAGAGGTGTGGGAAGTACGGCCACCCGCGTCGGTGATGAAACCCAGTACCTTCTTCAGGTTCAACTGTGCGGTTTCGGACGGTGTCAGGTCAGCGGCAACCAGAATGACTTCATCCTGAATGGCGCTCAGATCGATAATCTTCAGACCCAGGATATTGCGCAGCAGGCGCTTACCGATATCACGCACGTCAGCCGCACGCTCTTTCAGGTATTCATCATCCAGTTCTTCCAGGGCAGAAGCCTGACCTTCAATAACTTCATGAGCAGCTGCGTCAGCCGTCATGTGCTTATCTTTAATCAGGGCTATGATTTCCTGCTCCAGCTCCTCATCTTCGAGCAGCATAATATGCCCTTCAAAGATGGCTTCTTTTTCTTCACCGAACGTTTCACCAGCTTTCGTTTTGATCGTTTCCAGCTGGGCTGATGCCTTGGCACGACCGCTCAGAAAACGTTCAACTTCCTGATCAACCTGGTCGGCAGAAATTTTTTTCCGGTCAATGACGATTTCGTCTTCTTTCAGAAGCAGAGCTTTACCGAAAGCGATACCCGGGGATGCTAAAATGCCTGAAATCATAACCCTACCTTACTTGTGACTGATTTTTAAAAGAACCCGGAAAATTACTCGAGTTCCGCCATCAGTTTAACCAGATGTTCAACCGCTTTCTGCTCGTCTTCGCCTTCAGCGGAGATAGTCACAACGGTCCCTTGAGTCAGGCCCAGAGTCTGCAGTTTAAACAGGCTTTTTGCGCTGGCGCTTTTGCCGTTGGAAGTCACAGTAATTTCAGAAGTGAAGCCCTTAGCTTCTTTTACAAACTGGGCAGCAGGGCGGGTGTGCAGACCGTTCGGAGCGGTAATGGTAACTTCTTGCTGGAACATTGTATTTCCCCAACTTATAGGTTTAGTGTTGTGGAACTAAAGTCTAGCCTGGCGGTTTGACTTTAGCCTGTATTGTTAGCGCCAGTTTTTAACAGACGCGACGCACGAAGTGTTCTGTACAGTCCATTGCTGGCGGATATTGACCGCTGACGTTTCGTTCATCATTAAACATTATGCCGCTAAAGGAAGAATTGAACCAAATCATAAAATCGATTCAGCTAAGGCTTTTCCTGTAACGATTAATTTCGCGCATCAAAATAATTAGTCAGGTTAAATACCAGTTCCGACAGGCTGAATCAATGCCAGGAGAGGCTAAAATTTGAAGTAGGCCACAAAAAAGCACCTGAAAAGGTGCTTTTTTACGCATTTTTAACAAGCTGGCATTACTGTTGCAATTCTTTTTCGGTAAAGAGATCGGCAAATAATGCGGTGCTTAAATAACGCTCACCCGATGATGGCAGAATAACCACAATATTCTTATTGGTAAAGCTTTCATCTTCTTGTAGTTTCAACGCCGCAGCAACCGCCGCGCCGGAAGAGATTCCGGCAAGAATGCCTTCTTCTTCCATTAAACGACGTGCAGTAGAGATAGCTTCTTCATTGGTGATGCCAATAACTTTATCGACCAGTTTGAGATCAAGGTTCGCCGGGATAAAGCCAGCGCCGATGCCCTGGATTTTATGCGGGCCGGGTTTGATTTCTTCACCTGCCAGCGCCTGGGCGATGACGGGAGAATCGGTTGGCTCAACGGCGACAGAGATGAGATCAGTCTTGCCTTTGGTGCCTTTAATGTAGCGGCTAACGCCGGTCAGCGTACCGCCAGTACCGACACCCGCAATAAATACATCAACCTGACCGTCGGTATCTTCCCAGATCTCCGGACCGGTGGTTTTTTCATGAATTTCCGGATTCGCCGGGTTGCTGAATTGTTGCAGCAGCAGGTATTTCTCTGGGTTACTGGCGACAATTTCTTCTGCTTTTTGAATCGCGCCTTTCATGCCTTTCGCGCCTTCAGTCAGTACCAGGTTTGCGCCCAGGGCTTTCAGCAGTTTGCGACGTTCAATACTCATTGTCTCTGGCATGGTCAGAGTGAGTTTATAACCGCGAGCGGCTGCCACATAAGCCAGAGCAATACCAGTGTTGCCGCTGGTGGGTTCAACCAGTTCAACGCCGGGTTTCAGCACGCCGCGTTTTTCGGCATCCCAAATCATATTGGCACCGATACGGCACTTAACGCTGAAGCTGGGGTTACGAGATTCCACCTTCGCCAGAATACGTCCGTTACCGATGCGATTCAGGCGAACCAGCGGTGTGTGACCGATAGTCAGCGAGTTATCTTCAAAAATCTTACTCATGGCCTGTCCTTAACTGTATGAAATTGGGATACAACAGGTAGCATACCCGCTCAGAGAATATGCGGAAGTAAGGATTTAGCATATCTATATACAGAAGGGAAATAATGGCTTGCAAGATGGAATAAGGGTGGCATAAGCCACCCCTGTTTCATACAAAAAGTTTACAAAACAACCGGAAGATTGTTACCGCCATAATGCATGTTTAGCGCGATAGCAATCGACCCACATCGCTGTCGCGCCACAGACGGCCACCGGCATGATGAACAGGTTGAGCACCGGGATCATCGTGAACAGACTCGTTAATGCGCCAAACTGCATATTGGTGATTTTGCGCGTGCGCAGGGCAGTGCGCATCTCTTTGAACGGCACTTTGTGGTTGTCGAACGGATAGTCGCAGTACTGAATGGCTAACATCCAGGCGCTGAACAGGAACCACAACACTGGCGCGACGGTTTGCCCGATGCCCGGGATGAAGTAGAGGATCAGCAATACGATGGCGCGTGGCAAATACCACGCAAATTTTTGCCATTCGCGTTTCATAATTCGCGGCACATCTTTCATGATGCCAAAAATTCCGGTATCCGGCGGCGTAGCGCCTGTCAGCCTTGCTTCCAGCTGTTCAGCCAATAAACCGTTAAATGGCGCGGCAATCCAGTTCGCAATAGTTGAGAAAAAATAGCCAAAAATCAGTAGCACGGAGAGAACCGCGACAGGCCACAGCAAATAGCTTAACCATTGCAGCCAGTCAGGCACGTGGCTCATTAATGATGGGATCCAGACATCCAGTTGGGTAAAGAGCCACCAGAATGCACTTCCCATCAACAAAATATTGACTAACAGAGGTAAAATGACAAAACGCCGAATCCCGGGTTGCGAGACGAGCTTCCAGCCTTGCGCAAAATAGTAAAAACCGCTGCGTGGGGAAGATGTGTATGTTGAAACCATAATCAGGAGATGCTCCTTTTGACCAATCCCAGGAAAATTCTGCGTATTTTACCGACTAATTGCGCAATGGACAGTTAGGATATGTTCGAAAAAACAGCAAAAAGCACGATTTCATCTATCTTTGTGCTGTGAAAGTTAAGAGTGCACTTGCACTCGAGGTAATCGGCAAATACTCTTAGTGAGTAAATGTTTGCCGTGGTGGCAAGGTGTTAGAACAACAGAGAATATAATGATGCAGGATTTGCGTCTGATATTAATCATTGTTGGCGCGATCGCCATAATCGCTTTACTGGTACATGGTTTCTGGACCAGCCGTAAAGAACGATCTTCTATGTTCCGCGATCGGCCATTAAAACGAATGAAGTCAAAACGTGACGACGATTCTTATGACGAGGATGTCGAAGATGATGAGGGCGTTGGTGAGGTTCGTGTTCACCGCGTAAATCATGCCCCGGCTAACGCCCAGGAGCATGAGGCTGCTCGTCCGTCGCCGCAACACCAGTACCAACCGCCTTATGCGTCTGCGCAGCCGCGTCAACCGGTTCAGCAGCCGCCTGAAGCGCAGGTAGCGCCGCAACATGCTCCGCATTCAGCGCAGCCGGTTCAGCAACCGCAGCCAGTTCAGCAGCCGGCCTACCAGCCGCAGCCTGAACAGCCAGTTGTTTCGCATGTACCGCCAGCTCCACAACCGACGCAGCCAGTGCCCCAACCAGCGCAGCAGGCTTTCCAGGTTGCAGAACCCGTAGCGGCACCGCAGCCTGAACCTGTAAATGAACCGGCGCCTGTCATGGATAAGCCGAAACGCAAAGAAGCGGTGATCATTATGAACGTTGCGGCGCATCACGGTAGTGAGCTTAATGGTGAACTGCTTCTTAACAGCATTCAGCAGGCGGGCTTCATCTTTGGCGATATGAATATTTACCATCGTCATCTTAGCCCTGACGGCAGTGGCCCTGCGTTATTCAGCCTGGCGAATATGGTGAAACCGGGAACATTCGATCCTGAAATGAAGGATTTCACCACTCCTGGCGTCACTATCTTTATGCAGGTTCCGTCTTATGGTGATGAACTGCAAAACTTCAAGCTGATGCTGCAATCTGCGCAGCATATCGCTGATGAAGTCGGTGGCGTGGTTCTTGACGATCAGCGCCGTATGATGACTCCGCAGAAACTGCGCGAGTATCAGGACATCATCCGCGAAGTGAAAGACGCTAACGCCTGATACACTTAAGGCAAATTAACTCTTCTTCGAACCCCCGCTTGTCGGGGGTTTTTAGCATTGATGGTGCGATATGGAATCAATCGAAAGACAACTCACAGAACTGCGAACGACGCTTCGCCATCATGAATATCTTTATCATGTGATGGATGCGCCGGAAATTCCCGACGCTGAATACGACAGGCTGATGCGTGAGCTGCGCGAGCTGGAAGCAAAACATCCGGAACTCATTACCCCGGATTCACCAACCCAGCGCGTAGGCGCAGCACCGCTGGCAGCCTTCAGCCAGATTCGTCATGAAGTTCCGATGCTGTCGTTGGACAACGTTTTTGATGAAGAGAGTTTTCTCGCCTTCAACAAACGCGTACTGGATCGTCTGAAAAGTAACGAAAAAGTCACCTGGTGCTGTGAGCTGAAGCTGGATGGTCTTGCCGTCAGCATTCTGTATGAGAATGGCGTTCTGGTCAGTGCGGCGACCCGTGGCGATGGCACCACCGGAGAAGACATTACGTCTAACGTCCGTACTATCCGCGCTATTCCGTTGAAATTGCATGGTGAGAATATCCCGGCGCGCCTGGAAGTACGTGGTGAAGTATTCCTGCCGCAAGCGGGATTCGAAAAGATCAACGAAGAGGCGCGACGCACGGGCGGGAAAGTATTTGCTAACCCACGTAATGCGGCGGCAGGTTCGCTGCGTCAGCTTGATCCACGTATCACGGCGAAGCGACCGCTCACTTTCTTCTGCTACGGCGTTGGTGTGCTGGAAGGCGGCGAGCTGCCTGACACCCATCTTGGCCGTTTAATGCAATTTAAAAAGTGGGGATTACCGGTCAGCGATCGTGTCACGTTATGTGAATCGGCAGAAGAGGTGCTGGCGTTTTATCACAAAGTTGAAGAAGACCGCCCGACGTTGGGCTTTGATATCGACGGCGTGGTGATTAAAGTCAACTCACTGGCGCAGCAGGAACAGCTTGGCTTTGTTTCACGTGCCCCGCGCTGGGCAGTGGCGTTTAAATTCCCGGCGCAGGAACAGATGACTTTCGTGCGCGACGTTGAGTTTCAGGTTGGACGTACCGGCGCTATTACGCCCGTTGCGCGTCTGGAACCTGTACATGTTGCAGGTGTGCTGGTGAGCAATGCTACCTTACACAATGCCGATGAAATCGAACGTCTTGGTTTACGTATTGGCGATAAGGTGGTGATCCGCCGCGCTGGCGATGTGATCCCGCAGGTGGTTAACGTAGTGCTTTCTGAACGCCCGGAAGATACCCGTGAGGTTGTATTTCCGACGCATTGTCCGGTATGTGGTTCTGATGTTGAACGTGTGGAAGGAGAAGCAGTCGCCCGCTGTACTGGTGGCCTGATTTGCGGCGCTCAGCGTAAAGAGTCGCTGAAACATTTTGTTTCCCGCCGCGCGATGGACGTTGACGGTATGGGTGACAAAATCATCGACCAGCTTGTCGAAAAAGAGTACGTCCACACACCTGCTGACCTGTTCAAACTCACCGCAGGCAAACTGACCGGACTGGAGAGAATGGGGCCGAAATCAGCGCAAAACGTGGTTAACGCGCTGGAAAACGCGAAAGAAACCACCTTTTCCCGCTTCCTTTATGCGCTTGGCATCCGCGAAGTCGGCGAGGCCACTGCAGCAGGTCTGGCGGCATATTTCGGCACGCTGGAAGCACTGGAAGCAGCCTCGATTGAAGAGCTGCAAAAAGTTCCCGATGTCGGAATTGTCGTTGCATCCCATGTTCATAACTTCTTTGCCGAAGACAGTAACCGCAATGTCATCAGCGAGCTGTTAGCGGAAGGCGTTCGCTGGCCTGCGCCGGTCGTCATCAACGCTGAAGAGATCGACAGTCCGTTTGCCGGTAAAACCGTGGTGCTCACCGGTAGCTTAAGTCAGATGTCGCGTGATGACGCTAAAGCTCGCCTGGTCGAACTGGGCGCGAAAGTTGCGGGCAGCGTGTCGAAGAAAACCGATCTGGTGATCGCCGGAGAAGCCGCAGGTTCTAAACTGGCGAAAGCGCAGGAATTGGGCATTGAAGTGATCGACGAAGCTGAAATGCTACGTTTGCTGGGTAACTGAGATGGAAAAAGAGCAGCTGATTGAAATAGCCAATACGATAATGCCGTTTGGCAAGTATAAAGGGCGTCGCTTAATCGACCTGCCGGAAGAGTATCTTTTGTGGTTTGCCCGCAAGGATGAGTTCCCGGCGGGAAAACTCGGTGAGCTAATGCAAATCACGCTGCTGATTAAAACCGAGGGGCTGACGCAACTGGTTCAGCCCCTGAAACGACCGCTTTAAATCTTCCCAGCGTGGCTTTCCTGCTGCGCCTGTAGTTGCTCGGTCTGGCGCTTATAACGACGCGCCAGCACCGCGCAAACCATCAGCTGGATCTGATGGAAAATCATCAGTGGTAGCACCATCATACCGATAACTGACGTTGGGAACAGAATGTTCGCCATCGGAATACCATTCGCCAGGCTCTTTTTCGAACCACAGAAGACAATCGTTATCTCATCCGCTTTATTGAAACCTAGTCGGCGTGCCATAAAGACGTTAATCACAATCACGATAGCCAACAGCACGCAGCTGACCACCACGATAAACAGCAACGATCCCCAGCCGACTTTGTGCCAGATGCCGTTAACGACGGCTTCGCTGAACGCCGTATAGACCACCAACAGAATGGAGGTCTGGTCAGTTTTCGCAATCCACTTTTTATTGCGCGCCACCCAGTTGCCAATCCACGGGCGAGAAAGATGCCCCAACACAAAAGGTAGTAACAGCTGCAGCATAATCTTACCGACCTGCTCAAGGCTGCCCTCTGCACCGTGAACATTCATCACCAGACCAACCAGCAATGGCGAAAGGAAAATACCCAGCAGGCTGGATGCTGATGCAGAACAAACGGCCGCCGCGACGTTACCGCCCGCCATCGAAGTAAAAGCGATTGCAGACTGCACGGTGGCAGGGAGAATGCAAAGATAGAGAAAGCCGGAATAGAGCATGGGATCGACGTTTACGGGTTTCCACCAGGCAAACAACACGCCCAGAACCGGAAACAGCACGAAGGTACTGCACATCACCCACAAATGCAGTCGCCAGTGACTACCGCCTGCAATAATAGCCTCTCGCGACAACTTCGCGCCGTGCATAAAGAACAACAGGGCAATGGCTGCCGTGGTCAGATTTTCAAAGAAGGGGACAAAACCGCCTCTGGCCGGAAAGAAAGAAGCCAGTAATACCACCGTGACCAGGGTTAAGGTGAAAGGATCGAGGATACGAAAAAGTTTCATAAAGACTCCAGATGATCGATGGTGCTATTGTGCTTCTTTCAGTTTGAGAAATAAAATTGATTTATTGCATTCATTCATGAAGAAAATAGATGAATGACTCATTAAAACAATTAAATGTTTTCGTCACAGTAGCGCAGGAAGAACCGGTCACTTTCAACAACTGCTGAAGCATTAGAGGACGTGGAGCAAGAACAAGGAGAATAGTGATGGCAGGGCGAGAAGGGGATTCGTTGTATCATATATCGTGTTATGTATTTCTGCCGGGAATCCCGGCAGAAATGGTTCAGAAGTTAAATTTGACCGAGTAAATGATGGCGTCCTGATACCAGGCTTCTCCCAGCTTGTCATCCGCGTAGCGATACTGAATGCCTGCGGTGATTTTCGCGGTAGCGTTCCACCAGAGGGCGACCGCACCGTTCAGCCCTTCTTTACCGCCATTACCTGCTGCGTAGGTGGCATCACGATCAAACTCGTACTCGTTCCAGTTGGTGAGGGTGAATTTCTCTCTGCCCAGCATAAAGCTGTAACCCGCAACCCAACCTGCCACGTAACCGTTATCGCCAGTGTAATAGGTTTGATCCGTATAGCGTTTAGCGAAGAACGGTTTGAACCACCACCCCTTGCCAGTAAAGTTGTAGCCGATACCGTACAGGAACATATCATCGTGGAAATTCACACGATTTGCAGAACCGTAGGTGCCATACGCGTGCAGGTAGAGATTAAATCCGGTATCGCCCAGGTAAATGCGGTTGGTATTTTTAAAGGTATAACGCTGCTCGCTACCTGGTTTATCGTGGCGGTCGTTATAAAAGTTTTCCCAGTCGAAGAACCCGTACATTTCTCCCCAACTAAAGTTAGCGCCGCCTTCCAGTTCAAGATAACCAAAATCATCTTTGTGTGATTTGGTCGACGATTTCTCAGTGGTTCTGCTGGTCCAGTCCAGGTAATGCACGCCGATATCTGCAAATCCACTTTTAAATTCTGCATGAGATATAACAGGTATGGCTAATAAAGAGGAAAGAGTCAGAAGATGTTTTTTCATAGCATAAATCCCTATGCCGATCGTTATTAGTAGATTGCTTAATAAAATGGTTGCTTAAAAACGGCATATTGTTAATGCAAGGGAGTGAGTATCACCAATACAGTTTTTGCTGAGAATTAATAGTGAAAAGATATAAATCCATCGATATCGAATCACTATTGAATGCGTGAAAAAAGTGTATTGGTAAGAGCCGGGACAACCTCGCTATAAAAAGGCGTTAGATTCAACCCCACAGAAAAAGGATATATATGTCTCAGGCAAATTTTTCTCATAACCCGCTGTATTGCGTCGATATTATCCGGGCTTATAAACCAGATTTCACACCACGAGTGGTTTTTATTTTAGGTTCCGGGCTGGGCGCGCTGGCCGATCAGATTGAGAACGCTGTCGCCATTTCCTATGAAAAGCTGCCGGGCTTCCCGGTGAGTACGGTGCATGGACATGCAGGCGAGCTGGTGTTGGGGCATCTCCAGGGCGTTCCGGTGGCATGTATGAAAGGTCGGGGACATTTCTATGAAGGTCGTGGAATGACCATCATGACCGATGCGATTCGTACTTTCAAATTGCTGGGTTGTGAACTGCTGTTCTGCGCCAATGCGGCGGGATCACTGCGTCCGGAGGTGGGGGCGGGCAGTCTGGTTGCGCTGAAAGACCACATCAACACCATGCCGGGTACACCGATGGTGGGTCTTAACGATGAACGTTTTGGAGAACGCTTCTTCTCGCTGGCAAATGCCTATGATGCGGATTACCGGGCTCTGTTGCAAAAAGTGGCGAAAGAAGAGGGATTCCCCCTGACGGAAGGTGTGTTTGTTTCGTATCCGGGACCGAATTTCGAAACGGCGGCTGAAATTCGCATGATGCAAATTATTGGCGGGGATGTCGTTGGAATGTCCGTTGTGCCTGAAGTTATTTCAGCACGCCATTGTGACCTGAAGGTAGTGGCCGTTTCTGCGATTACCAATATGGCGGAAGGTCTGAGTGACGTGAAGCTCTCGCATACCCAAACGCTGGCAGCAGCGGAGCTCTCTAAGCAGAACTTTATCAACCTTATTTGCGGCTTTCTGCGCAATATTGCCTAAGTAAAACAACAATAAACGGCCTCACGGGTGAGGCCACATGATGCGATAAGGAAACGATTATGAGCATCGCTTTACGCTTAAAGGTAATGTCCTTTTTGCAATATTTTATCTGGGGGAGCTGGCTGGTTACCCTCGGTTCTTACATGATTAATACCCTTCATTTTACCGGCGCTAACGTCGGTATGGTCTACAGCTCCAAAGGGATTGCTGCGATAATTATGCCTGGCATTATGGGGATTATCGCGGATAAATGGCTGCGTGCGGAACGTGCATATATGCTGTGCCACTTGGTGTGTGCTGGTGTGCTTTTTTATGCGGCGTCGGTGAGTGATCCGGATACGATGTTTTGGGTGATGTTAGTCAATGCGATGGCATTTATGCCGACTATCGCATTATCGAACAGCGTCTCTTATTCCTGCCTCGCCCAGGCGGGGCTTGACCCGGTGACGGCTTTCCCGCCTATTCGCGTTTTTGGTACGGTGGGGTTCATCATCGCGATGTGGGCGGTAAGCTTACTGCATCTGGAATTGAGCAGTCTGCAACTGTATATCGCTTCCGGGGCGTCTCTGCTGCTGTCGGCTTATGCGCTGACTTTGCCTAAGATTCCTGTTGCGCAGAAAAAAGTGGCTACTTCGCTTGCCAGTAAGCTCGGTCTGGATGCCTTCGTCCTGTTCAAAAATCCACGCATGGCCATCTTTTTCCTCTTCGCCATGATGCTGGGCGCGGTACTGCAAATTACCAACGTTTTTGGCAACCCGTTCCTGCATGATTTTGCTCGTAACCCGGAGTTTGCTGATAGCTTCGTGGTGAAGTATCCGTCCATTTTACTGTCAGTTTCACAGATGGCTGAAGTCGGTTTTATTCTGACGATTCCGTTCTTTTTAAAGCGTTTCGGTATCAAAACGGTCATGCTTATGAGTATGGTGGCCTGGACGCTACGCTTTGGCTTCTTCGCTTATGGCGATCCGTCACCAACCGGGTTTATTTTGCTGCTGCTGTCGATGATTGTTTACGGCTGCGCGTTTGATTTCTTCAATATTTCCGGTTCGGTCTTTGTCGAACAGGAAGTTGATTCCAGCATTCGTGCCAGCGCACAGGGGCTCTTTATGACCATGGTAAATGGTGTCGGTGCGTGGGTCGGCTCGATTCTGAGCGGTATGGCAGTAGATTACTTCTCGGTAGATGGCGTAAAAGACTGGCAAACTATCTGGCTGATGTTTGCAGGATATTCTCTTTTCCTCGCAGTGATATTTTTCTTTGGGTTTAAATATAACCATGACCCTGAAAAGATAACACATCGAACAGTGACACATTAAAAGGATTTGCAGCTCTGTTTTTCGGGGCTGCTTTTATGATAAAGGTTAATTAGTGAAAGTTCTTCTGGTGTCGGTTTTGGCATTGGTGCTTTATTTACAATCGTGCGATTACCTATTCCTGTGCCAAATGTATTGCCGGGTATATTATCTATTGTGTTTATGTATGTAGGTTATCTGGTGGTGAAATACTTTATGCCGTGATAATTTAACAAGATATATTTATTAAACGGAGCACTTAATTATGGAACGCATTTACAGAACAGACCTTAAGTTGCTCCGTTATTTTCTTGCTGTAGCGGAAGAGTTACATTTTGGCCGCGCAGCGGCGCGTTTAAATATGTCTCAGCCTCCGCTCAGTATTCATATTAAAGAGCTGGAAAATCAACTTGGCACACAGCTTTTTATTCGTCACTCGCGCAGCGTCGTCCTGACACACGCGGGCAAAATTTTGATGGAAGAATCGCGCCGATTGCTGATGAATGCAAATCAGGTGTTGGCTCGGATTGAACAAATAGGGCGGGGAGAAGCAGGGCGGATTGAACTCGGTGTGGTCGGAACGGCAATGTGGGGACGGATGCGACCGGTTATGCGGCGATTTCTTAGGGAAAACCCCAACGTTGAAGTACTGTTTCGCGAAAAGATGCCTGCGATGCAAATGGCGCTGTTGGAGCGTCGCGAACTCGATGCCGGGATCTGGCGAATGGCGACAGAACCACCGGAAGATTTTACCAGCTTACGCTTGCATGAATCGGCGTTTCTGGTAGCGATGCCTGAAGAGCATCACCTCTCATCATATTCCGCCGTTCCGCTGGAAGCACTACGTGACGAGTATTTTGTCACAATGCCGCCCGTGTACACAGACTGGGATTTTTTGCAGCGTGTTTGTCAGCAGGCGGGGTTTTCACCGGTTGTTATTCGCGAAGTTAATGAACCGCAAACGGTGCTGGCCATGATCAGTATGGGTATTGGTATCACCTTGATAGCAGACAGCTACGCACAGATGAACTGGCCAGGTGTCATTTTCCGTCCGCTCAAAGAGCGCATCCCGGCAGATTTGTATATTGTTTATGAAACGCAGCAGGTGACACCCGCGATGGTTAAGCTGTTGGCAGCATTGACACAGTAGGCGAGGAGTTGCCGGAAATCGTAGGTCTGATAAGCGAAGCGCATCAGGCAATTTCGTAAATCGCAGATAGCAAAAAAGCGCCTTTAGGGCGCTTTTTTACATTGGTGGGTCGTGCAGGATTCGAACCTGCGACCAATTGATTAAAAGTCAACTGCTCTACCAACTGAGCTAACGACCCGAAGTGGTGGGTGATGACGGGATCGAACCGCCGACCCCCTCCTTGTAAGGGAGGTGCTCTCCCAGCTGAGCTAATCACCCACTTCGGTACTTCACATTGTTACAAGAAATTTAGCTGGCGAGAAAGTGGTGGGTGATGACGGGATCGAACCGCCGACCCCCTCCTTGTAAGGGAGGTGCTCTCCCAGCTGAGCTAATCACCCACTTCTCAATTTCTTGCTACACGGCGGAGACTACATAAAGTAGTTGGTGGGTGATGACGGGATCGAACCGCCGACCCCCTCCTTGTAAGGGAGGTGCTCTCCCAGCTGAGCTAATCACCCCCGCTGTGTGGAGTCGCATTATAGGGAGAGTTCGAAATGAGTCAACGCATTTTCTAAAGAATTTGTTTGTTCGTCGTAAAATTAAGCAGGGTGATCGCAAAACAGACCGTGTTGCGCAATTTCTCAACGAAAACAATAATGCATCATGTAGCAACCCGAACTACATTGAGGAATCAGGCTGGAGTGATAGAATATCGCCCACTCAATTTTTCCAGGATTTGCCGGTTGTCGGCATCTTTCTAAACGTAAGGCCATTTCATGAAAATCAAAACTCGCTTCGCGCCAAGCCCAACAGGCTATCTGCACGTTGGCGGCGCGCGTACTGCTCTTTATTCCTGGCTTTTTGCACGTAACCACGGCGGTGAGTTCGTGCTGCGTATTGAAGACACCGATCTTGAGCGTTCTACGCCGGAAGCTATCGAAGCCATTATGGATGGTATGAACTGGCTGAGTCTGGAGTGGGATGAAGGTCCGTACTATCAGACCAAACGTTTTGATCGCTATAACGCAGTTATCGATCAGATGCTGGAAGAGGGCACGGCCTATAAATGCTATTGCTCTAAAGAGCGTCTGGAAGCACTGCGTGAAGAGCAAATGGCGAAAGGTGAGAAGCCGCGTTATGACGGTCGCTGCCGCCACAGCCATGAGCATCATGCTGATGATGAACCGTGTGTCGTACGTTTTGCTAATCCGCAAGAAGGTTCTGTGGTTTTTGACGATCAGATCCGTGGTCCGATCGAGTTCAGCAACCAGGAGCTGGATGATCTGATTATCCGTCGTACCGATGGTTCTCCGACCTATAACTTCTGTGTAGTTGTCGATGACTGGGATATGGAAATCACCCATGTTATCCGTGGTGAAGACCATATCAACAACACGCCGCGCCAGATCAACATTCTGAAAGCCCTGAAAGCACCAGTGCCGGTTTACGCGCACGTTTCTATGATCAACGGCGATGACGGTAAAAAACTGTCCAAACGTCACGGTGCGGTCAGCGTAATGCAGTATCGCGACGACGGCTATCTGCCGGAAGCATTGCTGAACTATCTGGTGCGTCTGGGCTGGTCCCATGGCGATCAGGAAATCTTCACCCGTGAAGAGATGATCAAATACTTCACCCTGAATGCCGTCAGCAAATCTGCCAGCGCGTTCAATACCGACAAGCTGCTGTGGTTAAACCACCACTACATTAACACGCTGCCGCCGGAGTATGTTGCTACCCATTTACAGTGGCACATCGAGCAGGAAAATATCGATACCCGCAACGGCCCGCAGCTGGCGGATCTGGTTAAACTGCTGGGAGAACGCTGCAAAACTCTGAAAGAAATGGCACAGAGCTGCCGTTACTTCTACGAAGATTTTGCTGAGTTCGATGCCGATGCAGCGAAAAAACATCTGCGCCCGGTAGCGCGTCAGCCGCTGGAAGTGGTTCGCGACAAACTGGCAGCTATTACTGACTGGACAGCTGAAAACGTTCACCACGCTATTCAGACGACGGCGGACGAGCTGGAAGTGGGGATGGGCAAAGTCGGTATGCCGCTGCGTGTCGCTGTCACTGGTGCGGGGCAGTCGCCGGCACTGGATGTTACCGTTCACGCGATCGGCAAAGCTCGTAGCATCGAGCGCATCAACAAAGCTCTGGCTTTTATTGCTGAACGCGAAAGCCAGCAGTAATTAGCGCATAAAAGATAAACGGCAGGAGATAGTATCCTGCCGTTTTTTATTTATGCTGATTCGTCAATGTCGAGACGGGCAAGGAAATTACGAATCCCTTCACGCGATAAAAATTGCGCAACTTTTTCCTGCTCACTGTGAGTCATATTGTCTATTGCGCTGATTATTTGCCGATAAGCCGGAGTGCGCATACCCGGCGCGTATTCAGCAAGGGATTCTTCGGCCTCGAGAAGCATTGGCGTATTATGGAAGGCAGGCGTGTTTTGAATAAATTCGCAAACATGTGTGTCCAGTAGAATAAGTCTGGCTCGACCACCTTTCACTCCGGGAAATTTTTCTGTTTTCCAGCCTTTTTCTCTAATCCAGCGGTTAACTGTTTGTTTCGCCACACCGAGGCATTCCGCCAGTTCTTCGGTGGTCATTTTATTGCGTAATCTTTTCATATTATTTGCTGTTGCGAATCCCTAAGCGTTGTAATAACCCGATAATCCCTTCCCGCAGAAGCAATGATGTAAACTGCTTTTGTTCAGCCGGCGTCATCTCTTTCGCCAGCGTAGCTAACAGCACTTCAAGCGGTGCATCGCCAGACAGGGCGGGTATTTCTCCCTGACCCTCCGGGCGTTCTGCATTGCGAATATATTCACGAACCTGTTCATTGACGTGTACCAGTCGAGCCTTGCCCCCCTGGACGCCCGGTTTTGGTGATGTCGTCCAGCCTTCCTTGCGTACCCATTTATTAATGGTCTGCCGGCTATAACCGGTCAGTCTGGCAAGTTCATCTGGCGTCATCCTCTCCTTGAACATAACAATTCCCTGAATAGTTGTGGGTCTATTAAGTGTTCATTTTATAGCATCAATTTACATGAAACCGTGACATGAATAACTACTGAATGCGAGGCGTAATCCAAAAATGTTCATTTGCCTGATTTTTCAGCGATTGAAACAAGACGCTGCAATTTGCCGTTGACACATTCGGACGGAATTCATATGATGCCGCCCGTCAACTCGACAAGCTTTACGTGATGGGGCTATAGCTCAGCTGGGAGAGCGCTTGCATGGCATGCAAGAGGTCAGCGGTTCGATCCCGCTTAGCTCCACCAAATTTTGCACCCAGCAAATTTGGTACGTAAATGCATCGTGGGGCTATAGCTCAGCTGGGAGAGCGCTTGCATGGCATGCAAGAGGTCAGCGGTTCGATCCCGCTTAGCTCCACCAAATTTCAAACCCTCGCTGTGAAGCGGGGGTTTTTTGTCTCTGATTTTTGCCGCTTTTGTAATACAGTCTACGCCCGGGTTAGTGCCGCCTGGTGAAAGCATCATTGGATGAAAAAGCGGCAACAGGCCGACTCCTGTTTGCTTCGCGATGCGAATAAACTTATTATTTGGGTGCCTGAAAACCCCGATCAGTGAGAGTAGTCTACTCATGTTTGTGGAGCATAATCTGATAAAAAATATCAAGATATTCACACTGGCGTTTACGCTCACCGTGGTACTTATTCAGCTATCCCGTTTTATTTCGCCACTTGCCGTTATCCACTCCAGCTATATCTTTCTGGCGTGGATGCCACTGTGCGTAATGCTGTCAATATTGTTCATCTTTGGCTGGCGTGGTGTTGTTCCTGTTTTATGCGGGATGTTTTGCACTAATCTGTGGAATTTCCATCTCTCATTTTTGCAAACTGCCGTCATGCTCGGTAGCCAGACATTTGTAGTGCTGTGTGCCTGTGCAATATTACGCTGGCAGTTAGGAACGCGTTGGCGTTATGGGTTGACCACCCGATACGTCTGGCGACGTCTCTTCTGGCTTGGTTTAGTGACGCCGATTGGCATCAAAGGCAGCATGTATCTGGTGGGTAGCTTTTTTGATTTCCCGCTAAAGATATCGACATTTTTCGGCGATGCAGATGCTATTTTCACGGTCGTTGATTTACTTAGCCTTTTCACGGCAGTGTTGATTTACAACATGCTCTATTACTATCTCACTCGCATGATTGTAAGCCCCCACTTTGCGCAGATATTGTGGCGCAGGGATATCGCCCCGTCGCTGAACAAAGAGAAACGTGCATTTACTTTAAGCTGGCTGGCGGCTCTTAGCGTACTGCTACTTCTGATGTGTACGCCTTATGAAAACGACTTTATTGCCGGTTACCTGGTGCCCGTTTTCTTCATCATCTTTACCCTTGGTGTTGGTAAACTTCGTTATCCGTTTTTAAATCTCACCTGGGCTGTTTCGACTCTTTTCCTCTTGAATTACAACCAGAATTTTTTACAAGGGGTCGAAACTGAATATTCGCTGGCATTTATTCTCGCGGTGCTGATTTCCTTTAGCGTTTGCCTGCTTTACATGGTGCGTATTTACCATCGAAGTGAATGGCTTAATCGCCGCTGGCATTTGCAGGCGCTGACCGATCCATTAACGCTATTACCCAACTTTCGTGCACTCGAGCAATCGCAGGAGCAGGAGGCGGGAAAGAGTTTTTGCTGCCTGCGTATTGATAATCTTGAGTTTATGAGTCGTCATTACGGTCTGGTGATGCGTGTTCATTGTATCCGCTCAATTTACCGTACCTTGCTGCCGTTGATGCAGGAAAACGAAAAGTTGTATCAACTGCCGGGCAGTGAATTGCTGCTGGTACTGACCGGGCCGGAAACGGAAGGCCGACTACAGCATATGGTTAACATCCTCAATAGTCGGCAGATTCACTGGAACAACACCGGTCTGGATATGGGCTATGGTGCCGCCTGGGGGCGTTTTGATGGCAATCAGGAAACCCTGCAGCCTATGTTGGGGCAGTTAAGCTGGCTGGCGGAACAATCCTGCGTTCATCACCACGTGTTGGCGTTGGATAATCGAGAGGAGATGGCGTCCGGGCAGACCACCAAACAGGTACTGTTGCTGAACACCATTCGTAAGGCGTTAGATAATGGTGATTTGCTTCTCTACGCCCAGCCCATTCGTAACAAAGAGGGGCAGGGCTATGATGAGATCCTGGCGCGTCTGAAATATGACGACGGCATTATGACGCCGGATAAATTTCTGCCGCTTATCGCCCAGTTTAACCTTAGCGCGCGTTTCGATTTGCAGGTGCTGGAATCTCTGTTGAAGTGGTTAGCAACTCACCCTTCCAACAATAAAGGTCCACGCTTTTCAGTCAATTTAATGCCGCTCACTCTGTTGCAAAAAAATATCGCCGGGCGGATTATTCGTCTGTTTAAGCGTTATCACATCTCCCCGGAGACAGTCATTCTTGAGATCACCGAGGAGCAGGCGTTTTCAAATGCAGAGAGCAGCATGTACAACATCGAGCAACTGCATAAATTTGGCTTCCGTATTGCGATTGATGACTTTGGCACTGGTTATGCCAACTACGAGCGATTAAAACGTTTGCAGGCCGATATCATCAAGATTGATGGCGTCTTTGTGAAAGATATAGTGACTAATACGCTGGATGCGATGATTGTGCGGTCAATTACCGACCTGGCGAAAGCGAAGTCGTTAAGCGTGGTAGCGGAGTTTGTAGAAACGCAACAGCAGCAGGCGTTATTGCATAAACTTGGGGTGCAATATCTGCAAGGGTATTTGATTGGTCGCCCGCAGCCATTAGCTGATTAACAGGCATAAAAAAGCCGGGGGATTATCCCCGGCATTTGAGGCTGATGACAACCAGTAAACTGTCTGATGCGCTATGCTTATCAGGCCTGGGTGGAAATCACAATCTATTGAATTTGCGATGTTTTGTAGGCCGGATAAGGCGTTTACGCCGCATCCGGCATAAACAGAGCACACGTTGTCAACAAACTGAAGCCGGGGAACATTCCCCGGCTTTTTTAATGAATGTATTGGACTTACAGCACCAGTGCTGCGATTGACGCAGAAAGTACGCTCACCAGCGTAGAGCCGTAAACCAGTTTCAGACCGAAGCGAGAAACCACGTTACCTTGCTCTTCGTTCAGACCTTTAACCGCGCCCGCGATAATCCCGATAGAAGAGAAGTTAGCAAAGGATACCAGGAATACAGAGATGATGCCTTCTGCACGCGGAGAAAGCGTGGAAGCAATTTTCTGCAGATCCATCATCGCAACGAACTCGTTGGAAACCAGTTTGGTCGCCATGATACTGCCCACTTGCAGTGCTTCGTTGGATGGAACACCCATTACCCATGCAACCGGATAGAAGATGTAGCCCAGGATGCCCTGGAAGGAGATGCTGTAGCCAAACCAGCCAGTCACGGTGGCAAACAGTGCGTTCAATGCGGCGATCAGGGCGATAAAGCCGATCAGCATCGCTGCAACGATAATGGCAACTTTGAAACCTGCCAGAATGTATTCACCCAGCATTTCGAAGAAGCTCTGACCTTCGTGCAGGTTGGACATCTGAATGTTTTCTTCGCTGGCGTCAACACGGTAAGGGTTGATCAGCGACAGTACGATAAAGGTGCTGAACATGTTCAGTACCAGTGCAGCAACGACGTATTTCGGCTCCAGCATCGTCATGTATGCGCCAACGATGGACATCGACACGGTGGACATCGCTGTTGCTGCCATGGTGTACATACGATTACGGGAGATTTTGCCGAGGATATCTTTATAGGCGATAAAGTTCTCGGATTGTCCCAAAATCAGGGAACTGACGGCGTTAAAGGATTCCAGTTTGCCCATGCCATTGACTTTGGAAAGCAGGAAACCAATCGCGCGAATAATCACCGGCAACACGCGAATGTGCTGGAGAATACCGATCAACGCAGAAATAAAGACGATAGGGCACAGCACTTTCAGGAAGAAGAACGCCAGGCCTTGATCATTCATGCTACCAAAGACGAAGTTAGTACCTTCGTTGGCAAATCCGAGCAGTTTTTCGAACATTTCGGAGAAGCCTTTCACGAAGCCCAGACCAACGTCAGAGTTCAGGAAGAACCACGCCAGTAATACTTCGATAACAAGCAGTTGAATAATATAACGGATACGAATTTTTTTGCGGTCGCTGCTTGCCAGCAATGCGAGAATCGCAACAACGGCTAGTGCCAGTACAAAATGAAGGACGCGGTCCATATTTGCTCCAAATATGAGGCAGGTTAAATTTCCGTGCACATTCTATGCAACATGATTCAGGAAAACGAGATCTGACACACACTATAATGACGTCCTGTGACAAGCTTCAAAAATAGTGAGCTGTCCTACATTTCTGCTATGTTGTGTATGGAAGCGGAAAGTTATGTAAATGTGCTAACATTAAACATAAAAATAACATTCAAGCCATCAATCTTTTCTTAGTCATAATCCTGGTCTATCAGAGAAATCATCACAACCCATTTAAATGAATTTGATAATCATTCTCGTTTGACATAGCATGAAACATAGCAAAGGCTATGTTTTAGAGGCACAACAAGATGACGAACTATCGCGTTGAGAGTAGCAGCGGACGGGCGGCGCGCAAGATGAGGCTCGCATTAATGGGACCTGCGTTCATTGCGGCGATTGGTTATATCGATCCCGGCAACTTTGCGACCAATATTCAGGCGGGTGCCAGCTTCGGCTATAAGCTATTGTGGGTTGTTGTCTGGGCTAATCTGATGGCGATGCTGATTCAGATCCTCTCGGCCAAGCTGGGGATTGCCACCGGTAAAAATCTGGCGGAACAAATTCGCGATCACTACCCGCGTCCGGTCGTCTGGTTCTATTGGGTTCAGGCAGAAATTATTGCGATGGCTACCGACCTGGCGGAATTTATTGGCGCGGCTATCGGTTTCAAACTGATTCTTGGGGTTTCGCTGTTGCAGGGCGCCGTATTAACGGGTATCGCAACCTTCCTGATTTTAATGCTGCAACGTCGCGGGCAAAAACCGCTGGAGAAAGTGATTGGCGGGCTACTGCTGTTTGTCGCAGCGGCTTACATTGTTGAGCTGATCTTCTCCCAGCCTAACCTGGCGCAGTTAGGTAAAGGAATGGTGATCCCGAGTTTACCTACCTCAGAGGCGGTCTTCCTGGCTGCGGGTGTGCTGGGGGCGACGATTATGCCGCATGTGATTTATTTGCACTCTTCGCTGACCCAGCATCTGCATGATGGGTCACGCCAGCAACGTTATTCAGCCACCAAATGGGATGTCGCGATTGCCATGACTATTGCTGGTTTTGTCAATCTGGCGATGATGGCAACGGCTGCTGCCGCGTTCCACTTTTCCGGCCATACTGGTGTCGCCGATCTTGACGAAGCCTACCTGACGCTGCAACCGCTGTTAAGCAATGCTGCAGCGACTGTCTTTGGTTTAAGCCTGGTGGCAGCTGGGCTTTCTTCAACGGTGGTGGGTACGCTGGCGGGGCAGGTGGTCATGCAGGGTTTTATTCGTTTCCATATCCCGCTGTGGGTGCGCCGGACAGTTACCATGTTGCCGTCATTTATTGTCATCCTGATGGGATTAGATCCGACACGAATTCTGGTCATGAGCCAGGTGCTGCTAAGTTTTGGTATCGCCCTGGCGCTGGTTCCACTGTTGATTTTCACCAGTGACAGTAAGTTGATGGGCGATCTGGTGAACAGCAAACGCGTAAAACAGACTGGCTGGGTGATTGTGGTGTTGGTAGTGGCGTTGAATATCTGGCTGTTGGTGGGAACGGCGCTGGGGTTGTAGTTGAACGGGCGTCGCATCAGACACCACAGGCGGATGCGGCGTAAAACGCCTTATCCGCCCTACGCGTTCAATGGAGTGGGGCTGTAGGCCTGATAAGACGCACAAGCTTCGCATCAGGCATCGTGCTCCATTAGTGGATGTTTAATGACGATGTCCGTGTCCACGGCCTTTCCCGCGATGATCATCACGGTCGCGCCAGCCTTCACGATAGCCACGCTCATACGCTTTACGCTTATCCCAGCCACGGTGGTAGCCATTATCGTGACGCCACCAGCGGTTTTTACGCCATTCGTAATTACGGTGCCAGTAATCACGGTCGCGCCAGTGACCACCGTCCCAGTAATTACCGTAATGATCGCGATCGCCAATTTGTAATTTGATTGATGGCAGTAGGGTAATTTCACCTGCGTTTGCCGCAAGCGGGGTAAAAGCCATCAGGGCGGCCGCCAGAAACAGTGACCTGAACATTGTTATTCTCCTTCACGATCGAAGCCGTCAGCGGCCTGTTAACGCAATATTACGGGGAGGTAAAGCCCCGTTTCATCGCCATAACTCTTAAATCATGAGGGAGAGCATTTTTTGCTAAAGGCTATCGTGGGGTGGTTGCTGCTTCGGGCGATTCACAATCATCATTGGTTTGCCAGCCAGCAATAGCCATGCCGGAAGCATAACGATACAAAGTAGCGGTAGCAGATTGGTATCAGGTACAACGACCGCCGCCATAAACAGGCTTAACCAGCCATCGCGCGTTACCACCAGTACCATACCGAGAATAGCGCAGGAGACAGTAATTGCCGCCGGGACTGCGGGAACGTGTTCATGTAGCATCAAACCTAACGCCACGCCAACAAACACTGCCGGGAAGATTCGCCCGCCACGAAACCCGCTGGCGGCGGCAATGACCAGAGCGGCGAGCTTAATCACCGCCAGTAAAAAGTAATCACTGGTGCTGAAAGCCTGATTCATCACCATTTGCTGCATCTCATCCAGCCCTTTAAACAGTGAAACCGGCCCACCAATAACGCCCAAAATACCGAGAATAAACCCGCCAACCCCGAGCATGAGCACAGGGTTTTTAATCTGATGCATCATTGCGTGCAACCGTGGCAGACACCATACGGCGACCATCCCCGCAGCGATAGCAATCGCCGCTACAATCGCACCGCTGATGATGTCTGCCATCTGCATCTGTCCGTAATGCGCAATGGGCAGCGAAAAATGAGGATGGAAAAATAGACTTGTCGTCAGCGCACCAGCCGCCGCTGCCATTAACGGCGCAAAGAGTCGATCCCATAGCGGCACTTCATTACTGCCATTTAAGGTTTGCGAAAATATCAACGCCGCCGCGACAGGTGTGCCAAATAGCGCACCGATAGTTCCGGCTGAGGCTAAAATAGTCCATTCCATCCGGTTAACTCGAGGCAACAGACGAGCGCCTATCGCCACCGCTAGGGCGATATTAACGGTCATAATCGGATGTTCCGGCCCCAGGCTGACGCCACCGGCAAGACCGAGAATTAATGCTACGATAAGCCCTGGTAGCGCAGAAGGGGAGACTGGCGCGCCGATCAGCGGTTCACTGGCGGGATCTGGTCCGGCATGACCCTGGCTGAAACGGATAACCAGTCCCACTGCGATCCCCGTCAGCGTTAATATTCCGATGATCCACAGCGGTGAATCCTGGGCTATCCCCAGACTTCCCGGCAGTCGTTGCCAGAGTAAATTCTGTAATACCGAGGCGATTTTCATCACCACAATCAGAATAAGACTGGACGCAATCCCAATTGCCAGGGCAGGAAGCGATAATAACAACATGGTTCTGGCTCGCGAATGGAGCATGTTCTATTCCTTATGCGGGGTCAGATACTTAGTTTGCCCAGCTTGCATAAAGGCATCGCTGCAATTGGTGCTGAAACGATAAAGTAATAGTGTGACCCAGATCGATATTTACAGGGAGCCCGCCTTTCCGGCGTTGTTGTTAGGCTCCCAGGTATTTACAGTGTGAGAAAGAATTATTTTGACTTTAGCGGAGCAGTAGAAGAATGACAAAGTATGCATTAGTCGGTGATGTGGGCGGCACCAACGCACGTCTTGCTCTGTGTGATATTGCCAGTGGTGAAATCTCGCAGGCTAAAACCTATTCTGGGCTTGATTATCCCAGCCTGGAAGCGGTTATCCGCGTTTATCTCGAAGAACATAAGGTCGAGGTGAAAGACGGTTGTATTGCCATCGCTTGCCCAATTACCGGTGACTGGGTGGCAATGACCAACCATACCTGGGCGTTCTCAATTGCCGAAATGAAAAAGAATCTCGGTTTTAGCCATCTGGAAATTATTAACGATTTTACCGCTGTATCGATGGCGATCCCGATGCTGAAAAAAGAGCATCTGATCCAGTTTGGTGGTAAGGAACCGGTTGAAGGTAAACCTATCGCGGTTTACGGTGCCGGAACAGGGCTGGGAGTGGCGCATTTGGTTCATGTCGATAAACGCTGGGTAAGCCTGCCAGGCGAAGGCGGTCACGTTGATTTTGCGCCAAACAGCGAAGAAGAGGCCATTATTCTCGAAATACTGCGTGCTGAAATAGGCCATGTCTCTGCTGAACGCGTGCTCTCTGGACCAGGCCTGGTGAATTTGTACCGCGCGATTGTGAAAGCCGACAACTGCCTGCCAGAAAATCTCAAGCCAAAAGATATTACCGAACGCGCGCTGGCCGACAGTTGCACCGATTGCCGCCGCGCGTTGTCGCTGTTTTGCGTGATTATGGGCCGTTTTGGCGGCAATCTGGCGCTCAATCTCGGCACATTTGGCGGCGTGTATATTGCAGGCGGTATCGTGCCGCGTTTCCTTGAGTTCTTCAAAGCCTCTGGTTTCCGTGCCGCTTTTGAAGACAAAGGCCGCTTTAAAGAATATGTCCATGATATTCCGGCTTATCTCATCGTCCATGACAATCCGGGTCTTCTCGGCTCAGGCGCACATTTACGCCAGACCTTAGGGTACGTCCTGTAAATCCTTCCTGCCATATCGGGAGGCAACTCTCCCGATAACCTTTTAAATCATGCGGTTAGTTCAATTTTTCTTTGTGTTTCATCACAAGGCCGACCTGCGTCACACTTCCGCACTACGGGATTAATTCTCCAGTAAATGCATTATTTGTCTGGTAACGGCAATTTGTTTTGCACGTTCATAATTTCACTCGTTAACTATAAACGAACGAGGAAATAACGATGAGTAAGAAACTGATTGCCTTATGTGCCTGCCCGA
The DNA here is from genome assembly GCF_002966005.1 of Escherichia sp. MOD1-EC5433. NCBI lineage: Bacteria > Pseudomonadati > Pseudomonadota > Gammaproteobacteria > Enterobacterales > Enterobacteriaceae > Escherichia > Escherichia sp. MOD1-EC5433. The sequence goes on from NZ_PTRL01000003.1 coordinate 197,473, forward strand.
TGGGCCTTGCGCACACTTTTATGGCGGCTCAGGCGCTGGAAGAGGCCGCAGTGGAAGCTGGCTATGAAGTGAAGATTGAAACCCAGGGCGCAGACGGCATCCAGAATCGCCTGACGGCGCAGGATATCGCCGAAGCAACCATCATCATCCACTCCGTAGCTGTTACCCCGGAAGATAACGAACGTTTCGAATCCCGCGACGTTTATGAAATCACTTTGCAGGACGCAATTAAAAACGCTGCGGGCATCATCAAAGAAATCGAAGAGATGATTGCCGCTGAACAACCGTAATTTTCGACAGGGATAATTGTTATGGCCATTAAAAAACGCAGTGCAACCGTTGTGCCTGGCGCATCCGGTGCGGCAGCGGCAATTAAGAATCCGCAGGCCTCTAAAAGCAGCTTCTGGGGTGAACTTCCGCAGCATGTGATGTCAGGGATTTCACGCATGGTGCCGACCTTAATTATGGGCGGCGTGATCCTCGCTTTCAGCCAGCTGATTGCTTATAGCTGGCTAAAAATTCCCGCTGACATTGGCATTATGGATGCACTTAATAGCGGGAAATTTTCCGGTTTCGACCTCTCCTTACTGAAATTTGCCTGGCTGTCGCAGTCCTTCGGCGGCGTGTTGTTTGGTTTTGCCATTCCGATGTTTGCCGCTTTTGTGGCGAACTCTATCGGCGGCAAACTGGCGTTCCCGGCTGGGTTTATCGGCGGGTTGATGTCTACCCAGCCAACGCAACTGCTGAACTTTGATCCCAGTACTATGCAGTGGGCGACCTCTTCACCGGTGCCGTCTACCTTCATTGGTGCACTGATTATTTCCATCGTTGCGGGTTATCTCGTGAAGTGGATGAACCAGAAAATCCAGTTACCGGATTTCCTGTTAGCGTTCAAAACCACATTTTTGCTACCGATTCTTTCCGCCATTTTTGTCATGCTGGCGATGTATTACGTCATCACCCCATTTGGTGGTTGGATCAACGGTGGGATCCGTGCCGTATTGACCGCTGCAGGTGAGAAGGGGGCGCTGATGTATGCGATGGGTATCGCAGCAGCGACCGCAATCGACCTCGGTGGCCCAATCAACAAAGCAGCAGGTTTCGTTGCTTTCAGCTTTACCACTGACCACGTATTACCGGTTACCGCGCGTTCTATCGCAATCGTCATTCCGCCGATTGGTCTGGGTCTGGCGACTATTATCGACCGTCGTTTAACCGGCAAACGCCTGTTTAACGCCCAGCTTTATCCGCAGGGTAAAACCGCCATGTTCCTGGCGTTTATGGGGATCAGTGAAGGTGCGATTCCGTTTGCGCTGGAAAGCCCCATCACCGCAATTCCGTCCTATATGGTCGGTGCGGTTGTCGGCTCCACCGCCGCTGTCTGGTTGGGTGCAGTGCAATGGTTCCCTGAATCAGCAATCTGGGCGTGGCCGCTGGTGACTAATCTGGGCGTCTACATGGCGGGGATCGCGCTGGGGGCAATCATTACCGCGCTGATGGTGGTGTTCCTGCGTCTGATGATGTTCCGCAAAGGCAAATTGTTAATCGATAGCCTGTAAGAAGGAAAATCCAGATGACATTACTCGCTTCGCTGCGTGACTGGCTTAAGGCGCAACAACTGGATGCGGTGCTTCTCTCCTCACGACAGAACAAACAGCCGCATCTGGGGATCTCCACCGGATCAGGCTATGTGGTGATTAGCCGTGAGAGCGCGCACATTCTGGTGGATTCGCGCTATTACGTGGAGGTGGAAGCTCGTGCGCAAGGCTACCAGCTACATTTGCTTGACGCGACGCACACGCTGGCAACCATCGTCAATCAAATCATTGCCGATGAACAGCTGCAAACGCTCGGTTTTGAAGGCCTGCAGGTGAGTTGGGAAACCGCGCACCGCTGGCAGGCTGAACTTAATGCAAAGCTGGTCAGCGCCACGCCGGATGTGCTGCGGCAAATCAAAACGCCAGAGGAGGTGGAGAAAATCCGTCTCGCCTGTGGGATTGCCGATCGTGGTGCAGAGCATATTCGCCGCTTTATTCAGGCGGGGATGAGCGAATGCGAGATAGCTGCTGAACTGGAGTGGTTTATGCGCCAGCAGGGCGCAGAAAAAGCCTCCTTTGACACCATTGTCGCCAGTGGCTGGCGTGGAGCGTTACCACACGGTAAAGCCAGCGACAAAGTGGTTGCAGCGGGCGAGTTTGTCACCCTCGATTTTGGTGCGCTGTATCAGGGCTACTGCTCTGATATGACGCGCACCTTCCTGGTTAATGGCGAAGGGGTGAGCGCCGAATCTCACCCGCTGTTTAACGTCTATCAGATTGTCCTGCAAGCACAGCTCGCGGCAATCTCCGCGATTCGCCCCGGCGTGCGTTGCCAGCAGGTTGACGACGCCGCGCGCCGGGTGATTACAGAGGCAGGTTTTAGCGAGTATTTCGGCCATAACACCGGCCATGCTATCGGCATTGACGTTCATGAAGATCCACGTTTTTCACCACGTGATACCACGATGCTCCAGCCAGGCATGTTACTGACCGTAGAGCCGGGGATTTATTTGCCAGGACAAGGTGGGGTACGCATCGAAGATGTCGTGCTGGTTACCCCGCAAGGCGCAGAAGTGCTCTACACCATGCCGAAAACAGTGTTGCTCACGGGAGATGCATAATGGATTTATCGCTATTAAAAGCGTTGAGCGAGGCCGATTCGATCGCCTCCTCTGAACAGGAAGTCCGGCAGATCCTGCTGGATGAAGCGGATCGCCTGCAAAAAGAAGTGCGATTTGACGGTCTGGGATCGGTGCTGATCCGCCTGAATGAATCGACGGGGCCGAAGGTGATGATCTGCGCCCATATGGATGAAGTGGGGTTTATGGTGCGTAGCATCTCCCGCGAAGGCGCGATCGATGTGTTGCCGGTTGGCAACGTGCGCATGGCTGCCCGCCAGTTGCAGCCGGTGCGCATCACCACCCGTGAAGAGTGCAAAATACCTGGCCTGCTTGATGGCGAGAGGCAGGGGAATGACGTTAGCGCCATGCGCGTAGACATTGGTGCGCGTTCGTATGACGAAGTGATACAGGCGGGAATTCGTCCAGGCGATCGCGTCACGTTTGATACCACTTTTCAGGTTCTTCCTCACCAGAGAGTGATGGGGAAAGCCTTTGACGATCGCCTCGGTTGCTATCTGCTGGTGACTTTACTGCGCGGACGGCACGGCGCCGAACTGCCTGCGGAAGTGTGGCTGGTAGCCAGCTCCAGCGAAGAGGTCGGCTTACGCGGCGGGCAAACCGCTACCCGCGCGGTTTCACCAGACGTTGCGATTGTGCTGGATACCGCCTGCTGGGCGAAAAACTTTGATTATGGCGCGGCTAACCATCGTCAGATTGGTAACGGGCCGATGCTGGTGTTAAGCGACAAGTCGTTGATTGCGCCGCCAAAACTCACCGCCTGGATAGAAACCGTGGCGGCAGAAATTGGTGTGCCGTTGCAGGCCGATATGTTCAGCAACGGCGGTACGGACGGCGGAGCGGTGCATTTAACCGGTACTGGAGTACCTACGGTGGTGATGGGGCCAGCCACCCGCCACGGACATTGCGCCGCATCGATTGCCGATTGCCGCGACATTTTGCAGATGCAGCAACTTTTATCTGCCCTTATTCAACGTCTTACCCGTGAGACGGTTGTTCAACTGACGGATTTCAGATGATCTCCTGATTAACCCGGAGCGGTTATGTTATCGATTCAATTTCTCTGTCCTTTGCCTAACGGCCTTCATGCCCGTCCGGCGTGGGAACTTAAAGAACAGTGCAGTCAGTGGCAAAGTGAAGTGATCTTCATCAACCATCGCCAGAACGCCAAGGCCGATGCCAAAAGTTCACTGGCGCTGATTGGCACCGGCACCTTATTTAATGACAGTTGCAGCCTGAGCATTAGCGGCAGCGACGAAGAGCAGGCGCGGCGCGTACTCGAAGAGTACATCCAGGTGCGCTTTATCGACAGCGACAGCATCCAACCGACACAAGCAGAACTGACGGCGCATCCGCTGCCACGTTCATTAAGTCGCCTTAACCCGGATTTCCTGTACGGTAACGTGCTGGCGAGCGGCGTCGGCGTTGGTTCGTTAACGTTGTTGCAGAGCGACAGCCTCGACAGTTATCGGGCGATCCCTGCCAGTGCGCAAGACTCCACTCGCCTGGAACACAGCCTGGCAACGCTTGCCGAGCAACTGAACCAGCAACTGCGTGAGCGTGACGGCGAAAGTAAAACCATTCTTAGCGCCCATTTGTCGCTGATTCAGGATGAAGAGTTTGCGGGGAATATCCGTCGTCTGATGGCTGAACAACATCAGGGGCTGGGGGCGGCGATCGTCAGCAATATGGAGCAGGTTTGCGACAAACTTTCTGCTTCTGCCAGCGATTATCTGCGTGAGCGAGTTAGTGATATTCGTGATATCAGCGAACAGTTGCTGCATATCACTTGGCCGGAGTTGAAACCGCGCAATAATCTGCTGCTTGAAAAACCGACCATTCTGGTCGCAGAAGATTTAACCCCAAGCCAGTTTTTGAGCCTCGATTTAAAAAATCTTGCGGGCATGATTCTGGAGAAAACCGGGCGCACCTCGCATACCCTGATTCTGGCCCGCGCCTCGGCGATCCCGGTACTGAGCGGCCTGCCGCTGGATGCGATAGCCCGTTATGCCGGGCAACCTGCGGTGCTTGACGCCCAGTGCGGCGTGCTGGCGATCAATCCTGATGACGCGGTGAGCGGTTATTACCAGGTCGCGCAGACGCTGGCGGATAAACGTCAGCAGCAACAGGCGCAGGCTGCCGCGCAGCTGGCCTATTCCCGTGATAACAAGCGTATCGATATTGCCGCGAATATTGGCACCGCTCTGGAAGCACCAGGCGCGTTTGCCAACGGCGCGGAAGGCGTCGGGCTGTTCCGTACCGAAATGTTGTATATGGATCGCGACAGCGCGCCGGACGAACAGGAGCAGTTTGAAGCCTACCAGCAAGTGCTACTGGCGGCGGGCGACAAGCCGATTATCTTCCGCACGATGGACATCGGCGGCGATAAAAGCATTCCTTACCTCAACATTCCCCAGGAAGAGAACCCGTTCCTCGGCTATCGCGCGGTACGTATTTACCCGGAATTTGCCGGCCTGTTTCGCACTCAACTGCGGGCGATTTTACGTGCTGCAAGTTTTGGCAACGCCCGGTTGATGATTCCGATGGTTCACAGCCTCGATCAGATCTTATGGGTGAAGAGCGAGATCCAGAAAGCAATCGTTGAGCTTAAGCGCGATGGCCTGCGTCATGCAGAGGCGATTACGTTGGGTATCATGGTGGAAGTGCCGTCGGTTTGCTACATCATCGACCACTTCTGCGATGAGGTCGATTTCTTCAGTATTGGTTCCAACGATATGACCCAGTATCTGTATGCGGTCGATCGCAATAACCCGCGCGTATCGCCGCTGTATAACCCGATTACACCATCGTTCCTGCGCATGTTGCAGCAGATAGTGACCACTGCGCATCAGCGGGGAAAATGGGTGGGCATTTGTGGTGAACTGGGTGGTGAAAGCCGTTACCTGCCGCTACTGCTTGGGCTGGGTCTGGATGAGTTAAGCATGAGTAGCCCACGCATTCCGGCGGTGAAAAGCCAGTTGCGTCAACTGGATAGCGAGGCGTGTCGGGAACTGGCACGTCAGGCATGTGAATGTCGCAGCGCGCAGGAAATTGAAGCGTTACTCACCGCGTTTACGCCGGAAGAAGACGTTCGTCCGCTGCTGGCGCTAGAGAATATCTTTGTTGATCAGTCCTTTAGCAATAAAGAACAGGCGATTCAGTTCCTGTGCGGCAACCTCGGCGTTAACGGGCGCACTGAACATCCGTTCGAGCTGGAAGAAGATGTCTGGCAGCGGGAAGAGATTGTCACCACTGGCGTTGGTTTTGGCGTGGCGATCCCGCACACTAAATCTCAGTGGATCCGCCATTCCAGTATCAGCATTGCCCGGCTGGTGAAACCGATTGACTGGCAGTCAGAAATGGGCGAAGTCGAGCTGGTGATTATGCTGACGCTGGGCGCTAGCGAAGGGATGAATCATGTGAAAGTCTTCTCGCAGCTGGCGCGCAAACTGGTGAATAAAAACTTCCGCCAGTCGCTGTTCGCCGCGCAAGATGCACAAAGCATCCTGACGCTGCTGGAAACAGAATTAACCTTCTAAAGTTAGCCCTGAAAACGGGCGCTGTACTCTCCCGGCGTCAGGCCAAACTGACGCCGGAAGACGCGACAAAAATAGTCGCTGTCTGGAAAGCCGCAACGCTGTGCCACTTCATGAATCGACAGATGATATTTCTGCAAAATCATCCTCGCCTTTGCCATTCGCACCCAACGCACATATTCGATAAAACGCATCGTCCCATGCTGCGCAAACAGTTTTGACAGATGATTGGGCGTGATATTAAAAAACTGCGCCACGCTCTCGCGGGTGAGCGGCTGGGCGTAGTTATCCTGAACCCAGTTACAAATGCTGTGATAGAGAAAATCGCCGCGCGGCTGTGAATTGCCCGGCGGCATGTTCACCACATTTCGGCAAAGATGCAGCAAACTTAACACCAGCGGCTGAATGATATTCTGCTCCAGCGGCGAACGGCTGAGATGGGTGAGGGCAGTAAGCATCGCTTCACCTTCGCCACGTTGCAGGCTGGGAAGCTGGAGCTGGCGAACCGGATGCAGTAACGACGTGGTACGGCTATCGTAAAACGATAACCCCAGCCAGGTCGGCGCGAACACCAGGCTTAACAGCATCACCGGTTTTTTGTTCACTGGTAAATTAGCCGCGCGCGCCGGAATAAACAGCATTTCTCCTTCCACCAAACGTTGCTGTTTTGCTTCCAGCAGGTTGCCATATTCGCCGCGCAGCACAATATCCAGACGAGGAAAATCAATACACAAACTGCCCACCGGCAACGTGGCGGGCTGACTGGCAAACCAGACGCGCCCCAGTAGTTGCGGGTTAAGCACCAGGCCGCTGAACAGATCGGCGAAAAATTGTTGATCGGCGGGCAAGTCTGTTGCTTTCATGAAAGTTCCCGATTACAGATGCATTAACTGCCTGAATTCTTTTACTTTGCTACGGCTGACCGGCACTTCAAAATCCAGATCTTTCAGTCGCAGAATGTAGGTGTTATTAAACCACGGTTCGATTTCGCGGATTTTGTTCAGATTGACACAAAACGAGCGATGGCAGCGGAAAAAATGCGACGGTGGTAGCTTGCTGCAAAACTCGGTAATGTTCATCGGCATTACGTAGGATTCACGCCGCGTATAGACAAAGGTCATTTTTTCGTGCGCTTCGGCGTAATAGATATCGTTAATTGGCGTGACGATTATTCGCTCATCTTTCACCAGATTAATGGTGTCATTCTCACGCGTTACCGTCGCGGCAGGCGTACTGCTGGTCTGCTGTTGTTGCCAGGCCGCTTCCAGTTTTTGCAGCATCCCGGTAATGCGTGACTCCTGATACGGTTTGAGAATGTAGTCAAACGCCTCCAGTTCAAACGCTTCTACCGCATGTTCTTTCCACGCAGTGATGAACACAATAAATGGTTTATGGGCGAACTGGCTGATGTTTTGCGCCAGCAACACGCCATCCAGCGACGGAATATTGATATCCAGAAAAATGGCGTCGACGCGGTTATGCTGCAAAAACTTCAACACGTCCAGACCGTCGTCAAAGGTGCCGACAATCTCCATCTGGCTGTGCTCTTTAATTAGCCAGCTCAGTTCCTGTTGTGCCAGGAATTCGTCTTCAACAATGATGACTTTCACAATATCACTCCGGCTCAAAGCAATAACGTAGCCTGTGAGGCGACTGGGGTGCGTTGGTTAGGAATGTAAAACGCAATTTCCGTCCCCGGCTCCAGGCGGCGGATATGCAGCCCCTCGCCATACAATAACTTCACGCGATGATGGACATTCAGCAGGCCAATTTTATTGCCCGGCATTTCGTTCGCTTCGACCCGCTCAATCACTTTCGGATCGATGCCGTGCCCGGTATCTCTCACCGCAATGCGTACCCGATTACCGCACTCTGCAACGCTGATGGTGACAACGCCTTTACCTTTGCAAGGCTGAATACCGTGGACAATAGCGTTCTCCACCAACGGCTGGATCAGCAGGCTGGGTATACAGCAATTCACCTCTTCATCAATATCATAGATAACCGTCAGCTTGTCGCCAAAGCGAGCCTGCTCAATGGCGATATAGTCTTTTATTTGATACAGCTCTTTTTTGATATCGATTTGCTCATCGTCTTTTAATTCAATGTTATAGCGCAGATAACGTGACAGATTAAAGATCAGCTGGCGAGCGGTATCCGGATTCAGGCGAATTGATGAGGAGATTGCATTCAGAGCGTTAAACAGAAAATGGGGATTAATTTTGCTTTGCAGGGCGCGAAGCTCTGCCTTATTTGCCATTTCACGCAGCTGCTCGGCGCGAGAAACTTCCAGTTGCGTGGAGATGATTTGCGACAAACCGACCGCCATTTCCTGCAATGACGAGGTGATCTGATGTGCGTGGCAGTAGTAAATTTTCAGCGTCCCGGTAACGACTCCTTTCTCCCAAAGCGGGATCACCAGCATTGAGTGGATTTCCGGTGTGCGGTGAGCTTCATCATTATTTTTAATGATGATTTTTCCGTAATTCATCGCCTGACGTGTGGTTGGGCTAATAAAGTCATCACCATTCTGATAGTTATGTTCACCCACGCCAACGTAGGCCAGCACATGATCGGTATTGGTGATTGCTACCGCATCGGCGTGAATGTCATCGCGGATAATTTCGCAGACCTTGCGTAATGACTCGCTATTGACATGGCGAAACAGCGGCAGCGTTTTGTTGGCGATATCCAGCGCCAGCTTGGCTTGCCGCGCGGCGCTGGCCTCCTTTTCGCCCTCAACGCTTTGCACCAGCAGCACAATAAAACCGATACAGACGCTGCCGAGGATCATTGGAATCCCGATTTTTGACACAATGTCCAGCCCCAGTTCAGTGGTCGGCGCCCAGACAATCACCAGAATCATGGTCAGCGTTTCGCACAACATGCCGCCGAGAATACCGACTCGCCAACGCTGCGCTTTGGGGATTTTCAGATTGATCCAGCCCGATATACATCCCGCCAGAATACTGGTGATAAAGCAGGGGATCGCCGTCACGCCACCAATATCAATAAGATAGCGGTGAATCCCGGCTATCACGCCGGTAATGATCCCCACCCACGGGCCAAATAAAATCCCGCCGGACATCACCGCAATAATACGTACATTAACCAGTGAGCCTTCCACCGGCACACCGGACCAGGTGCTGAACAGGGCAAACAGCGAGAAAATGGCGGTAACGGCGAGCAGCTCTTTCGGTGAGTGTGCCGACTTGTGCAACAGTTCGCGAAACAGGCGGATACGGATGAGAAAGAACAGGCAGATAAGCATTAACGCTGCCCGATCGAAGACCGCCAGCAGCATGTTGAATATTTCGTGCACGGGTAACTCTGGATAAGGATTAAACCTCTATGATAGGTAACCTGAAGGCTGATGACCAGCAGGCCGTTTTTGAGGAAAAACCACAATTTTAAAAGGGGATTGTCAGGCAAATGGTGTATTGGCAATGCATCTCTTGATAATGCACACTCAATAAGTAAATTTATTGAAATTATAATGTTAATTAATATGAATTTAATTTTCCTGGAAGAAAGTAAGGATTTCCCGTTTTATTACAGGTTTTCCTCTTTTTTTGGTAGAAAAAAATATTTGCTAAAACGCTCGACAGACAGAAATTAATCAGGCTATTTTCAAAACAGCCACCATCGTGGCAGCGTCGCTCGGACGGTCCGGGCGCTAACGTTAATCTGAGGAAATTATGGCTGACACTCGCCCTGAACGTCGCTTTACGCGTATTGATCGTCTCCCGCCCTACGTTTTTAACATTACCGCTGAACTGAAAATGGCTGCGCGCCGGCGTGGCGAAGATATTATCGATTTCAGTATGGGCAATCCGGACGGCGCAACCCCGCCGCATATCGTCGAAAAACTCTGTACCGTGGCGCAGCGCCCGGACACACATGGCTATTCCACTTCACGTGGCATTCCCCGGTTGCGTCGCGCCATTTCCCACTGGTATCAGGATCGCTACGACGTTGAGATAGATCCGGAATCAGAAGCCATCGTCACCATTGGCTCGAAAGAGGGGCTGGCGCACCTGATGCTGGCGACGCTGGATCACGGCGACACTGTGCTGGTGCCGAATCCAAGTTATCCGATTCATATCTACGGCGCGGTGATTGCCGGTGCGCAGGTACGTTCAGTGCCACTGGTGGAGGGTGTTGATTTCTTCAATGAACTGGAACGCGCAATTCGCGAAAGTTATCCGAAACCGAAGATGATGATCCTCGGCTTCCCGTCGAACCCAACCGCGCAATGTGTGGAACTGGAATTCTTCGAAAAGGTTGTTGCGCTGGCGAAACGCTACGATGTACTGGTGGTTCACGACCTGGCCTATGCCGATATCGTCTACGATGGCTGGAAAGCGCCGTCAATCATGCAGGTTCCGGGCGCACGTGACGTGGCGGTCGAGTTCTTTACCTTGTCGAAAAGTTACAACATGGCAGGCTGGCGTATTGGCTTTATGGTCGGTAACAAAACGCTGGTCAGTGCGCTGGCGCGTATCAAAAGCTACCACGATTACGGTACTTTTACGCCATTGCAGGTGGCTGCAATTGCCGCGCTGGAAGGCGATCAACAGTGCGTGCGCGATATTGCCGAACAGTATAAGCGCCGCCGCGATGTGCTGGTAAAAGGGCTGCATGAAGCGGGCTGGATGGTTGAAATGCCGAAGGCTTCGATGTATGTCTGGGCAAAAATCCCTGAACCGTATGCGGCAATAGGCTCGCTGGAGTTTGCCAAAAAGCTGCTTAACGAAGCGAAGGTCTGTGTCTCTCCGGGGATTGGCTTTGGCGACTACGGCGACACGCATGTACGCTTTGCGCTGATTGAAAACCGTGACCGTATTCGTCAGGCGATACGCGGGATTAAAGCGATGTTCCGCGCAGACGGTTTACTGCCCGCCAGCAGTAAACATATTCACGAAAACGCCGAATAAATGCATTCTCAGAAAAGCAAACAGGAGCCAGATGGCTCCTGTTTTTCGTTGCACAGTTTGCTTTTAGATCATCAGGGCAAAAGTACCGGCCCAAACGATGACCATAAAAGAAATGCCCATAAAGAAATATTTCACTTTACATCTCTCCGCGTAATTACAGTTACGCCTGAATGACTTCATTACATCTGATACAGTGAGCTGACACCGGGAAAACGACCTTAACAGGCCTCTGTTTTGCCGTGGGCATCACCCCAGAATTCTGAGCTGATTTGCTCGAGACGGCGCTAATGTACGCCTAAAACTAAATTGAAACAAGTGGCATTTTCTTATTTACTTTTAGTAACTTACGAGTGTCTCATATCGGCGACAGTTTAATTTCTGTCAGTAATAATTCATGATTCAGCGAAGGGGAAAGCCTTAAGAAAAAAGCCATAAAAACCATTGAGTTATTATGGCTAATTTGAGGAGGGAAGAAGAGCTGGTCGTTTGTTAAACGTATAACGACGCTTCACCCACCGGACGCGTTTTGAAGCGGCGGTGGATCCAGAGATACTGCTCCGGTGCGCGCATAATCTCTTTCTCAATAATCTTGTTCATATAAGCCGCAGCCTGACCTTCATCAGTCGGGTAGCCTTCCATTTCTGGGGTGATATACAAACGGTATCCGCTGTAATCGGCTTTTCGTACCATCGTCACAGTCAACATGGCGGAACCTGAGAGGCGTGACAATACGTAAGTGCCATTGGTTGTCGCAACATTTTCTACCGCAAAGAACGGAGCGAAGGAGCTTCCTTTACGACCATAATCCTGGTCGGGAGCGAACCATACGGCTTCACCTTTTTTCAAAGCACCAACAATACCGCGCAGATTATTTCTGCCGATCATCGCTTTATTCGAACGCATCCGACCACGGGTCTGCACCCATTCCATCAATTGATTATTATGCGGACGATAAGTTGCCATCATTGGCTGGCAAATCCCCATTACGCGGCCGCCCAGTTCCAGTGACATAAAATGTACGCCGACTACCATCACGCCGCGATTTTGCATTTGTGCGCGTTGCAGGTTATCCAGACCTTCAACATCAAACCATTTACGCACGCGACGATCGGGCCAGAACCACGCCATGCCGGTTTCTACCAGAGCCATACCAAGAGAACGAAAGTTTTCGGCAATCATCTTCTCGCGTTCTTCAGATGAATGCTGTGGGAAGCAAAGTTCAAGGTTTTTGCGGGCGATGGATTCGCGACGTTTCAGAAATGGTCTGGCCATCGTGCCGATACGTGTGCCAAGAAAACACAGGACAGGATAAGGAAGCTGTACCCAAAGCCAGAGTACGCCCAGACCAAACCACGTGAGCCAGTAGCGAGGATGGAGAAACTCGCGGGAAAATTTGCGTTGTGGAAACATAGTTACCTTCTGTAGATACGAATTGTTGTATCGCAGAAGATTCCATGTCGACAGCGGTACACTCAATATATTAGGCCATCATGTACGACAATGGTTCCTGTAAAGAGTGTAAAGACTAGCCAGGACAAAACCACGAGGAGCATGAATGCGGTATTTCCATTTTATCATCAGCCGATTGTTTTCAGCTACTGATTATTAATCACTCAAGTAAATATTTTTCAGAACTGGAAGCTCTATTTTTAACATCTTGTTTTTATTAGGACTTGGCAAAAATTGCCAGCGATTAAGAATTGTCTTACTATTAAACTACCTGAAGTAACAGGTTTTTTAGCGCGGCAGGAGGTTGAGCTATGATTTATTTATGGATGTTTCTCGCTCTGTGTATCGTTTGTGTCAGCGGATATATTGGCCAGGTACTAAATGTAGTATCTGCTGTCTCTTCATTTTTCGGCATGGTGATCCTCGCCGCCCTCATTTATTACTTCACTATGTGGTTAACTGGCGGTAATGAGCTGGTAACGGGGATATTTATGTTTATTGCCCCAGCTTGTGGCTTGATGATCCGCTTTATGGTGGGGTATGGAAGGCGGTAATAGGGGGCGAAAATTTTTATGGCAGGTGTTCAGAGCACCAACTGAAGAGATTTTCACCTGTGACCATCCATTTCGTGAATATATAATGCCACTTTAGAGCAATCGGCTGGACATGACCGTTATTGTTGAGTTGGTGGCCGTTTTTACGTCATTTCCGATAAAAGGTCTTTGCATAGAATTATGCACAAACACGAAAAAAGAGAGTGTTAGAAATTCTGGGGCATTTCAGTAATTTGCAATCAGAAAGGAATGACGTATGTACCGGCCCTTCGATTTTGATGAAACCCTTAGGTGCTTCAGTCTGGATCTAACGGATGAAGACGGCATTTTAGATCATTTAATCAAACAGTTAACCTCAGCTGCATTGACTGCGGAATTTGGCTCTCGTCTGGTTCAGTAGTTGGAAGCCAGGTCTAAAAACGGTTCCAGTAAAAAGATTATTAAAGCCACAACGGGCAGTTTCGAATGGACTGCGTCACGCGACTCTAATCGCTCGGTTGACTCCCAATTAGTGAAAAAGCGCCAGACCACGTTCCCCGATAAGATCGAACAGATTATCATTCTCTTGTTGTGCTTGGGGTACGCTGCAGGATCTCTGCAGTGAGATTGAAGATTTATATGCTTTCAGCGTGCCCGCTATGACCATCATCGCCATGACAATAAGGCCATTTCTGAGTTAAACCAGTGGCAACAACGTCCACTGGAAAAGTTCTGAGTCTGTATCGGCTTAAAAAAGAATCGCTAGTTTCTGGTCATTTGTATCAAGTGACCAGCAAAATTAAAGCCCCTGCTTCGGGGCATAAATCATGCAATACTTTAGTGGCAGTGAATTTCGCTAATTAAGTTTGTTGGAACAATCATAACCCAGTTTGCTGGTTTGATTTGTATGGCTGAATTTGCGTTATCAATTTTTTCAGCGTGACATATTGAATAATAAAAATGATCATTTAAAAAAATGTTTTTCTTTGCCATTTCACCTTCTGATATTATGTCTGCATTCACAATATAAATACACAATAACACTCCGGAAATAAAATAAGATAAATAACTGATTGGCTTTGAGAGATTACATTGAGACAAACATGCTATGAACAATAAGATAGAGAGAAAGTTTGTTCCTACAAAATATCTATCAGGAAATGTAGTTTGATAGTTATTCAGGAGATCACTGAGACCGATTCTACCAAAAACAGTCGTAACAAGACAGATAAAGAGTGCGATCGCTAAAGTAAGTAAATGTTTTTTTATTGTTATATCTTTAGTTTTGCAAATAATAGTCGTACAAAAGGTAATATATATAAATGATAGAATTATTGATATTGAATCATTTAATTTTTCATACCACGGAAATATAAATGGATAAAGTAGCAGCCGAGCTGTTACCATTTCAATAATATTATTAGGGTTGTAGCCAGCGTCACCAAGTCCACCAGAGCCGTTGATTCGAGGAATTATAAATAAAGCTAATATGACCATGGATATTGCTAAAGGTAGCATGTCCTTAATTAAAATATACTTTTTTTCAATATTTAAAAACTTGAAGGAATAATAAACTCCTACAATTATAAATACGACTGGGTTTGTTGCGGCAGTTAACCAGATCATCATGTCAATAATAAATTTAGCAATTTTTTTATTGACGTACTCTCTCTGTATAATAAGAGCACTCGCTATAGCAGGCATATAAAAACCAATTTGTAACAAATGACCGATATTTTCAGATTGAGAATGGCCTAAAGGCAATAAGAGAGTTATGAAATATGCTAAAATAGAAAATAATGGATTGGATATTTTAATAATTAAATGAAAAGCCATAACGGCCATTAGACTATAGAAAAAATATGATACTACAGCTATAGATTGCGGAAGAAGTAATAAGGGACTCCCACTTATAATACTGCTGATTGATGTTGATACAAACAAAAACAAAATATTAAAGAATACAAAATAATCTTCTCTGGCATTAATGAAGGTTTCTAGCCAACCATGATTCAATGCATTAGCAACCCAGACACCATCTTCCGCATAAAGCCAGGGATTGATGATTGGAGTCGTATAACGCATAGCCAAAATTATCATGCCAAATATTATTAAAATAATATAACTGTTGATGTTTATATTTCTCATTTTCCTTTTCCTTGATTATAAAATCCAAAACACGCTTTAAATAAGACAATCAATATGGAAAAATTTCCTTTGATTCCATTTATTTTGGTAGGTATTTCACCTTTAGGATAACGACGAATGGTCGGAATTTCTAAGCAACGATAACCAAGTTGTGGGACTCGGTATGAGAGATATGCCAGTAGTTCATAAGATGAGAAAATATCACGGAACGGTGCAACACGCTCGTCAAGCAGCATTTTACTACTATAAGCCCTAAATCCTTGAGTAGTATCTGTCCATTTAAATCCTGAAAAGAAACTAAGCATAGGCGCATGGATAAAACGTATTGCAATATCTCGGGTGAGAGGAGTATTTTCTGCTACACCACCATTAAGGAAACGAGATGCCTGGACGAAATGTACACCATTTTTTAGTGCTGTGATAAATTGTGGAATAGCCACAGGATCATCTTTGTCATTTCCATCAATAGTCACAATGCCTTCATAACCTTGCTCAAGAGCAAAAGCATAGGCACATCTTAGCTGTGTGCTTAGCTTACCTTGTGCTTTTTTCAGTATTAGACCTCGAACGCCTTTTTCCTGTAGGATATTGGGATTTAGAGAACTATCGGTACTGCCACCATCAACAATAATTATATCCGCATAAGTTGATACATTTATGGCAGCCATTCTTGCTAATAGGTTATGTATACGATTGCCTTCGTTAATTACGGGGATAACGACGCAATAATTGTGTTTTTTACCAAGCCACATTTGGTTTTCGTAGGCAGGGACTTGCCATTTGGTGCGAAGTGTTTGAGATATGAATTCAGTCATAATGTTTGCTTAACTTTTTACTTAACTTTAAGGGTAATAAGGGCGACACCACTCATCACCAACAGAATTCCAGTAATGGTAGACCAGTAAACTGGTTCGCGGAAAATAACGACAGAGAATAATGCGACACAGGCAATTGCACCAGAGGTCAGTATTGGGTGTGCTACATTCAAAGGTAAAAATGCCAGGGTAACAGCATATAACAAAAAGGCAATTCCATATAGAAATATCCCTAACCATAATGGCCAATTTGCAAGCGCAGCAAGAGGTTCAGCCAGACTTGGGAGCCTTCTGGGAGGGGTTATTGCTAATTTTATAAGAACACTGGCCGAGGCATTAGAAAATATGCCAAGAATTAAAATGAGCCACTTCATGCTATTCCCTCTTTCTACTGACGATAATGAGAAATTGCGAAATCAAGAGCATCCTCAATAGAGGAAAGCGAATGTTTATTTTTGGGATCGAGCATTTCAATTGTTGCAATTGAGTTCGGTAATGCGTGATAGAGAGCATTAGCAATATGTGTATGATTCGCACCGCTACAGCCTAAAGGAGCCAGATCTGGTTCACTGAGATGAATGTGACCTATAATGTCAGCGTTTTGCTGAAGGATATCATTAATATTTTCTTTGTTAATTATGATGGCACCAGTATCCAGCTGCATTTTAATTGCTGGGTGATTTACTTGCCGAACAACAAAAGCAGTTTCAGCACTGTCAATCATAAAATTTGCCCCGTAACAGACTGGGTTTGGTTCAAGGCAAAAATAAACGCCTTCTTGCTGCGCAATATCACCAAGATGATTAAAGAAATTTATTGCAATTTCAAGAGTGATACTATCAGATAATCCCTTTCGGTCGCGGTTTTTAGGTGATCCAAATACTAATGCTGGAATTCCTAAACCGGCAGCAATACGACTGATAGCCTGTAAGTGAACCAACATTCTTTTTTGTACTTCGTTGGTTGAAAAAAGATTTAACCCTTGGGTTCCAAATAATAGTGATTGCATACCAACTAATGAAATTTCATTATCATGCCAGTAATTACGAACGGCAAATATTTCGTGTTCACTTGCGTCTAACGGATTGGAGAAGTATTTTCCAGGGACAATATCTATTGCATCAATCTGTCTGGAATGTAGTAGGTGACAGATAGAATCATCATTAGTTATATTCCAGGCTATACCTGAGAGTGAAAGTCTCATTTTAATTACTGCCTATTTTCAGATTGTGCATAAGCGCGTATTGCCATCAATGATTCACGACGGTTATACTGATAGTCATGATCGTTAGTAAATAAGTGGCTATGGCAACTTTTCATATCGTAATATCCAGGTTTATCCTGAATGTGATTGCAAAACTCGAAGCCAAAGCTATGTTGTGCTATATCAGCGACGCTTATTGGTGCCGCAGTCAAATGTACCAGCGATAATTTATGTTGTAGCGCAATGTTAATGTCATACCACAAGTTGATCATCGGGTAAAATTGAAAAACACTACGACTTTCAATTTGTAAAATATTATTTTTATGCAAAAAATCATAGATAATGTTTTTTTTGAGACCTGGCCCAACGAGGCCTGGTAACCGTACAATTAGATTGTCAGGGAATTGTTTGCTCACAAATTGTTCTAAATAATATCTGTGTGCACCGTAAGCATGTAATCCTTCTGTTTCGATTGATGTAGTCTCATCAACATTAACTGGATCTTTAAAGATATCTACAGTACTAATCAAAATGAATTTTTGACAAGATATGTTTTTTAATTTTTCAATTAGGTTATTGATTTTTTTTATGTCGTCGGCAGGATCTTTATTTGCAAGCCATTTTTGTGCAGGGGCACCGGCACAAACTACCGTGTCAAATGTTTTCCCAACAATTTCGCCGATGTTGGTTGAGCGATATAGTGCATCGAAACGACGTTGTCTTAATAAAGTTGTACCGACAAAACCGGAATATCCAATCAGTGCGTCCATTCTTCCCCCCTAGTCTGTGGTGTTAAACCATCACGACCAGTTTGTACATAATTAGACTCTAGTGGCAGAGACGTGTGCATGACATTAAACCTATCGGTATTAACCATAACTTCACTTGTTCGTTCATAAACCACTGCATATTCTGCCTGTGAGTTGCTTTCATCCAGCAGGCGCCCCAAATACTCGCCAAAAAAAGCCATCATGACGAACTGAATTATAAATAATGAAGTTACAACTAATATAGACGTTGTCCAGCCCTCAACAATAAGCCCACTGAACAGATGGATCAACACGCTATAACAAGCAAATAGAAAACCCGCAAGACTTCCGCCGAAACCGAGAATAGACATCCAACGTAGCGGCTTCGTGGAGTTAAATATTACCAAGTGCATCAATCGATGCAATGATTTTACTACCCCGGCGCCCTCTGATTGTTTTAGCGGTTTGTAGATGAGGGCTTCGGCTGGATAGCCGGTTTTGTGAATACGAAGATAGAATTGGTGGTGAAATCGACCGATTCGAGTAACGGCATTTACAGCGCGACGGCTTAAACAACGTAACCCCGTTGAATTAGAAGGAATCTCATAATCTATGGTGCGCAATGCAACATTCATGAGTCGACGAAGTATCCGATAACGTAGTGAACGAACGCTATTCGAGACACCAATTACGACATCGGCACCTTCACGACATTTGTTAACACTTTGAGGTACGACTTCTACCGGATCGGCCAGTGGATTCCATAAAACAACAAAATCACCAATAGCACTTTCTAATCCAGCCGCTAACGCAACATCATGAAATACGGGAGTGGATAGCTGGATTATTCGTACACAAGGAATATCCTTCAACACTCGATCTTCTACCTGTGCACTCGTACTGTCTAACCCCGGTGCTATCACGACTAATTCGTAATCACTGTATAGCGTATCCAGAAGTGAGGCAAGTTTAGATAAAGAAGCATAGATATAATTCAAGTGGTCTGGAATGACAATAACGACTGATACAAAAGATTCACTTTTCATTTTTATCAACTCAACTCGATCACGCGTTCTATTTCATGTAGAGCATCATAAATATTGTCAATTTTCCCACCCATCACGCAGTGAAGCCCCTTCAAAATATAATTCGGGCGAAATAAAATTGGGCGAGAATCATCGCTATCACTTCGTGGAAGGATTGTTTTTACTTCCCAGAGTGAGCTTTGATATTGGCATTCACTCAAACAAGGGATATAACGCGTGGCATCTCTTATCATATGCCCCCAGGCCGAATGCCGTTCATTTAGTTCATACTTTCTATATGCATCCTCATAAGGTTTATTTGGTCTGTCATTCCATTGGTAATGGGGTGTGTATCGAACATGGCTGAAGGAATGTAGTTGAGCTGGTGGGAATGGCATAACAGAAAAAAATGGGCCGCACATTAGTGTTAGCCCCATTTTTTTTAGCTCATCTGGAACAGTTACAAGGCACATTTCCGTCAGTTCATGACGAAGGGGAATTAATGTAAGCTCAGAACCATTCAAGAGATAATTAATTCTTGAATAAGTACAATTGAAAAGATGATCAACATAGCTAATATCTGGTTGTCCAGATATTGTTGTGATTACCTCTAACCCCTCACCAGATTTGCTAACTTTTTCAACAACCGCGTCCGTTACAATAGTAACTTTTGCTGCTGAAAGCCGTTGTTGCATTGTATTACGCAGCTTATGGGAATCAAATGCATACTCACGGGTAGTAAACACCGCATCGATAAGTACAGGATTAATCAAACGTTTCACTGACGGAGGAGCATCTTCACATTCAGCACCTATACGTTGACAAAATCGGCTAAATTGTGCACCTGTTATTTTACTCAACGCACCTGCAACAAGGTAATATTTGGCAAAATCATCTTCAATGCAGTCGCGAAATTCTGTAACAAAACGAGGGAAAGAGATACGAGAGCGTAACGCTGTCAAGATGCTGCGTGGATAATGATAGCCATTGTGCACTCGAGCCTGATTAACATAGGATGCACGGGACATGAGTTCCTGACTTTTCTCATAAACTGTAACTTTATAACCCTTCAATGCAAATTGTTCTGCCAGATACAAACCAAAAAAACCACCTCCTGCGATTGCAATATTTTTACTCCCCATAATCGTAATCTCCGAATAATACGTTAAAACTAGAAGTATTAATATTGATAAGTATTAATATTGATAAGTATTAACGTTGATAAGTATTAATGTGGTAAATTTGGGTGTGCAAAAACTTAACCGAAATTATATTTTTAGATTGTCCTTAATATTGGGATAATACTTAATTCGTGAGATGAATGAAAGTTTATTGTGAATTTTAGTGGTTTATTGAATTTGTTCATCTGAACAGCGGTGATATGCTCACCTTAGAACAAGCAAGTATCTCAATGAAAAGAAGAAATTTCAGTGAGGATTTTAAATGCGAATCCGGTCAAAGGGTTGTTGACCAGAACTACACAGTGGCTGATGCCGCCAAACTATGGATGTCGGCCTTTCCACGATGACAAGATGGGGCAAACAACTGCGCGATAAGCGTCATGGCAAAGCACCAAAAGCCTCCCCGATAACTCCGGAACAAATCGAAATACGTGAGCTAAAGAAAAGCTACAACGAATTGAAATGGAAAACGAAATATTAAAAAAGCTACCGCGATCTTGATGTCGGGCTCTCTGAACAGTTCTCGATAATCGGGAAACGCAGGGCGCGTTATCCTGTGGTCACTCTCTGCCATGTGTTCGGGGTTCATCGCAAGAGCTACAAATACTGGAAAAAACGTTCTGGAAAACCAGACGGCAGACGGGCTGTATTACGCAGTCAGGTACTTGAGCTACATGGCATCAGCCATGGTTCGGCCGGAGCAAGAAGCATCGCCACAATGGCAACCCAGAGAGGCTATCAGATGAGGCGCTGGTTTGCTGGCAGGTTTATGAAAGAGTAGGGGCTGGTCAGTTGCCAGCAGCCGACTCGCCGGTACAGGCGTGACGGTCATGAACATGTTGCTACTCCTGACCATCTTGAACGGCACTTCGCCGTGACAGAGCCAAATCAAGTGTGGTGTGGCGACGTGACGTATATCTGGACAGGTAAACGATGCTTAAGTCTTGCCAGGAGCTTTCCGGATAGAGAACGCACAGTATTCGAACATGGTTTGTTGCACAAGTGATGGTACTGTCAGAACGGCCTACTATATCAATAACTGTAATGGCCTCAGCATGACCAGTTGTGCCTATGAGTTACCATCCGCAACTGATATTGGAATGGGGGTAGCAATGCATTTGCAGTCAGGTAACGATAATACAATTAACGATTTTATATCCGTGATTATTGGAGATGCTTGATTTTTCAGCAATCGGAGATCAAGCATGTCCAACATGAAAATATTCATTACTGAACAACAAAAAGCTGAACTTGAACGCCTTCATGATTCCAGTCGTGACGGGCGAATCAGAGATCGTTTTAAAGTTATTCTTCTGGCTTCCGAAGGCTGGAGTTCTGCCATGATTGCTCAGGTTTTATGCCTACGTCAGACAATGATTGATCACCATATCACCGAATTCCTGAATAAAGGGAAACTGAAGCCCGAAAACGGCGGCTCATACAGCAAACTCAGAGCTGAACAAACGGCCTTTTTTATCAGCCAGTTATCAGATAATTTATTTCACCATACCCGTGATGTTATTGCGTTTGTCACCCGGACACGGAACATCATTTTCAGTATTCCGGGGATGAATAAGTGGCTGCATCGTAATGGTTTCACCTACAAAAAACCGTCAGGCGTTCCCCATAAATTCAGTGAAGAGAAACAAAGGCAATTGATTGAATATTATGAGAAACTGAAAACAACTGTGGGTGATGAACCGATTCTTTTTATTGATGGAGTCCATCCAACTTAGGCCACTAAAATCAGCTATGGCTGGATACGCAAAGGCCAGAAAAAAGCAGTAAAAACAACAGGCAGCCGCACACGCCTGAATATCATGGGGTGCTAAATCTGAAAGCACTGACGTCACCGCTAATCTGCGAATATAAAAACATTAATGAATATAATGTATCCCGTTTTTTCAATGAGATATGAAAGGTTTATCCTGATTATAACCAGAAAATCCATGTTATTCTGGATGGAGCAGGTTACCACCGTTCACAGTTAGTGAAAGACTGTGCGGAAGTGGTAAATATCAGGCTGCATTACCTTCCCCCTTACAGTCCAAACCTGAATCCGATAGAAAGAATGTGGAAATTAATGAACGAACATGCCCGGAATAATCGCTACTTCAGCAGTACGCGAGAGTTCAGGGACGCAATATCTGTCTTTTTTAACCAGACGCTGCCGGATATAGCGGACTCACTGACATCCAGAATTAATGATCACTTTCAGGTGCTCACACCCGCATCTTGAGGTTTATTGGGTATATATGCATACCAAAAGATGGAGAGGGGAATCCGATTGTTTCTGTTAAAGATAATAATTACGTAACTTTTAATAATCCAATGCTTTCGTGGGGGAAATTATATGCATGGGACTTCTACATACATGGTCCAGGTAATCATATTGTCATAAATGGTGGTAAATTTGGCACGGGAGTGCCGCTAATTGGCTGTACAGATGAAACTGCAGGGGTAACTTTTTATTGTATATAACACTTCGGCTAATATCTATACAGCAAGAATTACATCTGCTCAGAATGCCTTGCAACTAGAGTCATTAAGAGAACGACGCTCTATTGATGGTGAGATTGCGATAACATTTGGTGATTCGACAACAGGTATTGGACTTTTAGCTAGGGATGTTAAATATCATAAAAATGGTAGTTTGGTTACTATTGAGTTTATTATAAGACTGAACGGATTCGCAGATCAATTAGGTGAAATGAGAAACCTACCACACAAAGCCGCAAACCAAGCATCTGATGTTATTTCCATAACTTTTGGTTTGACAACTGGGTGGCAAGTGTTTACGGCATCCATTGATCGCGGAAATGATCACATTGATTTTTACAAATTTAACAACCCTGATTGTGATCCTGTACATAAAAGCGATGTCAATGTTGATGCCATAATAAAAGGCTCTATAACTTATAGTATTGATTTTTATTGGGCATAGAAAGCATTTAACAAAAATGGTTTATAAACACATTAATAAGGAAGTTGATGTTTATCATATTTTTACACCGTATATTGCGAATAGTATGATATGGGAAAAGAGAACTGGACTTTCGATCGGTATAGTATAAAATGCATGAAAAAAACATTAGGATTCATCCGTGATTAAGTCAATACAAATCTTAAGAGCACTTGCTGCGTGGGCAGTTGTTTATCATCACATTTCTCAAGTCATGTTTCAATGGTCTGTATCATCCAAATTGATGCACACTATTGCACTTAAGGCTGGCAATGGTGTTGATATATTTTTTGTCATAAGTGGCTTTATTATTTATAAGTCAATATTGAAAAATAATATTACACCTACATCATTTGCTCTCAATAGGATGGTAAGAATCATTCCTGCATATTGGTTTTACACATTGCTGGTAGTAATAATATCATACAACTTTCACGGAGTTATTCCATTTGCTGAAATTGGTGTAAATAATGTATTAAAAAGTCTTGCTTTTATTCCGGTAATGAATCAACAGATAGGTTGGTACATTCCAACCTTAACGGTTGGGTGGACTCTTAATTTTGAAATGCTATTTTATACTTGCGTATTTATTTCTCTGTTATTCCCTGGAAACAACAAAAGATTTTGCTGCGTTCTAATTCCTCTTGTTGTAATGAATTTGTTTTCATGGCTTGGCAATAATGAATCTACAGTATTTCTTTTCTATAATGATGAACTGTTATTTGAGTTCGTTATGGGGGTAGTAATAGCTATATGTTATAACAATGGGTTATTCAGAAATATTGGTGTTAAAACTGCTATAACAATATCCGTATTATCACTAATAAGTATATTTTTTAGCAATGAATCAAAAAGACTTCTCCAAATTGGAATCCCTTGCGCTGCTTTAATTGTTTCCGCTTTATGTCTTGAAAAGAATATTGGCAACAGTACTATATCAAGAATTGCATCTAAACTTGGAGACTGGTCATACTCGACATATCTTTCGCATGTGATCATTATATGTATAATAAATAAGCTATGTGATATCTATATGTTAGATAAATTATTGATGGTTGTACCAATTATAGTACTTATTCTTCTGTCTTCATACCTAAGCTATAAATATATTGAAGTTCCATGCGGCTTAATTTTGAAAAGAAAAACTAAAATTAAAGAAAATCTAAAATTAAATGCATCAAATAATTGTAAATAAAAAGATACGTTTAAGCGTAAGACAAAACTGAGACACACAAAGCTTTGCACTGGATTGCAAGGCTTTGTGCTATCCGAGATATAGTAAGGTTGACTCACCCCACCTTTTCATCAAGCCAATCCCCCCACCATTGCATCATTTCTCTGCGCTTATTGAGATACTGAGCATGGTTGTAAATATCACGCACAGATCCGCCATTGGCATGTGCCAGTTGCACTTCAATAGCATCAGCAGGCCATTCGTGCTCGTTCATAATCGTGCTGAATTCATGCCTGAATCCGTGACCGCTTTCCAGACCCTCATAGCCGATTTGTTTGATCACAAGTAGCACCGCGTTCTCGCAAATTGGCTTCTTCTTATCGCTGCGCCCGGCAAAAACAAACTCTGATACTGGTTTAGTGATTGAGCTTAGCGTAGTGAGAAGTTCAACTACCTGGTCTGACATCGGAACCACATGAATCCTGCGTCCCTTCATCACATTGGCGTCGATGGTGATAATCCTGTTTTCAAAATTGACGTTCTTCCATAGCATGGAACGAAGCTCTTTTGTTCTTAGGGCTGTGTAGCGTAAAACTTTGGTCGCAATGAGCGATACGATACTTCCTGAAAATGTTGCAAGTGCTTTGTTGAATGCCGGGATCTGGACGGCAGGTAAAAACGGGAAGTTCTTCTTGCGGTATCCCTTCATGGCGTCAGCAAGGTCAGGTGCAGGGTTATATTTAGCCCTGCCGGTGACAATAGCGTAACGGAAAACCTCGCCGCATCTTCTGCGGGCTTTATTTGCTCGCTCCATTGCACCGCGATCTTCAAATCTGCGGATTACTTCCAGCAGTTGCATCGGCTCAATATCCTGAATCTCAAGACCGCCGATGATGGGTAAAATGTCGTCATCAAACATTTTGGCAAGTTCAGTTGCATAGCCTACTGACCAGACTTGCTTCTTGTGCTCGTACCATTCCTTGTAAATCGCACTAAAGGAATTGTTGTTAGACGAAGCCTTTTTCGCCTTTACCGGATCGATGCCAACCGAGATGTCTTTCCTCGCAGTCCATGCTTTATCCCTTGCCTCTTGCAAAGTCATAAGCGGATATTTTCCGACGGTCAGGATTTTCTTCTTACCGTCAATCTTGTAGCGAAGCTGCCATACCTTTTTCCCGGATACAGGGACATAAAGGTACAGACCATCACCATCGAGAAGTCGATATGGTTTTTCTTTCGGCTTTGCTGCTTCAATCTGTTTAACAGTGAGCATGGGTAAAAATCCGGTGGGTAAAATTATTTTATCCACTTTTTACCCGTCATGGAGTGCGGCTGTTAACAATCTTACGCGAACTATGACGAACTGTGGATGCACGGAAAGCTTGATATTTATGGGATTTTGCGGACTGGTACGGATGGGAGCGAACTGATAAATGGTGTCCCCTGCAGGAATCGAACCTGCAATTAGCCCTTAGGAGGGGCTCGTTATATCCATTTAACTAAGAGGACAATGCGGCATGAGTATAACCGCTATTAAACAGCGGGGTAAGTACACTGCCGCTCGATTGCTTAAACCCTCGCCACTTATAGCGGATTTTTATCATTTTTCTTAATGATTTCCGCATGTTCTGCTTTCTGGCGTGCCTCTTCTTTACGCTTGTTACTCATATCGTTACGGATCTGCGCATGGCTCATTAATGCGAAGATGAAGGTGCCGCCGCAGATGTTTCCCGCCAGAGTAGGTAGCGCGAATGGCCAGATGAAATCGCTCCAGTGCAGCGTGCCGTTAAAGACCAGATAGAGGATCTCTACAGAACCGACGACGATGTGGGTAGTGTCGCCCAGTGCGATAAGCCATGTCATCAATATAATTACGACAATCTTTGCCGCTCCCGCAGCAGGGAACATCCATACCATTGTGGCTATAAGCCAGCCGGAGATGATCGCGTTGGCAAACATCTCGCTGGGGGTGTTTTTCATCACATCCATGCCGATTTTGACAAACGCATCGCGGGTTTCTTCATTAAAGATAGGCATATACTCAAACGCCCACGCCGCAATACCTGTTCCGAGAATATTACCCAGCAGTACGACACCCCATAACCGCATCAGTAAGCCGATGTTGCCGATAGTCGGTTTTTGCATCACCGGCAGTACCGCCGTTACGGTATTCTCAGTAAATAATTGCTGGCGAGCCATAATGACGATAATAAAACCAAAGGTATAACCCAGATTCTCCAGCAAAAAACTCCCCGGCACACCTTCCAGTTCGACATGAAATATCCCTTTTGCCAGTAGAGATGCGCCCATCGACAGACCCGCTGCAATGGCTGACCACAGTAGCGCCATTGCGTCGCGCTCCAGCTCTTTTTCGCCGTCCTGGCGGATATGTTCGTGAATAGCCATCGCTCTGGAGGGGAGCCGGTCTTCATCTATTTCTATTTTTTTCCCGCGTTCTTTTTCTTCGCTCTCTACTTCAAGTTCGTCGCTGTGTTTATCTATTTTGTCATTGTCCATGGTGTCGTCTCTTGAATTAGCACGTATAGCTCAAGCGTAGCGGCTTTTTTGCTCGCAACTGGCGGGAGTTACTCTGAAAATGTATAAAAGGCTGCGTTTGCCTTTTTCTGTTTCTACAGAATCAAGTAGCCTACAGGGCGGCGATTACCAGGCTATGATCAAGTCAGCATTCCAGGGCGTCTGGACATCAGTTGACGTGCTGTTACAATCGCCCACACCTAAACAGGCGGATACGGTATCGTTCCGTCATGGATGGCAAACTGCATAAGCCATAAAAAAGCCATAAAAAACAGGGAGACATTTATGAAGCTTCGCCTGTCGGCGCTTGCTCTGGGAACTACGCTTCTGGTGGGGTGTGCGAGTTCCGGTACAGATCAGCAAGGGCGTTCTGACCCGTTAGAAGGGTTCAACCGCACCATGTACAATTTTAACTTCAATGTGTTAGACCCGTATGTGGTTCGACCGGTAGCTGTCGTCTGGCGTGATTATGTTCCGCAACCGGCGCGTAACGGTTTGAGCAACTTTACCGGCAACCTTGAAGAACCTGCGGTGATGGTTAACTACTTCTTGCAGGGCGACCCTTATCAGGGGATGGTCCACTTTACCCGCTTTTTCCTGAACACCATTTTGGGTATGGGCGGCTTTATTGATGTTGCGGGGATGGCGAACCCGAAACTGCAACGCACTGAACCTCACCGTTTTGGTAGCACGCTCGGTCACTATGGCGTGGGCTATGGGCCGTACGTTCAGTTACCGTTCTACGGTAGCTTTACGCTGCGTGATGACGGCGGTGATATGGCAGATAGTCTTTACCCGGTACTTTCCTGGCTGACGTGGCCGATGTCGGTGGGTAAATGGACGCTTGAAGGGATCGAAACTCGTGCGCAGTTGCTGGATTCTGACGGCTTGCTTCGCCAGTCCTCCGATCCTTATATCATGGTGCGCGAGGCTTACTTCCAGCGTCATGATTTCATCGCCAATGGCGGTGAACTCAAACCACAAGAAAACCCGAATGCGCAAGCGATTCAGGATGATTTAAAAGATATCGATTCTGAATAAGCCGCAAATAAAAAGGTGAGTCGTAAAACTCACCTTTTTTCTTATTAAGCTAACGTGTTATTAGAACGCGTAATTAAAGTTAGTCCCGAACAGCCAGGCTTTACCTTCAGACTCGAAGGAATAAGCTGCCGCGCCTTCACCTTCGGTGAATTTCACTTTCTGACCATGCATATAAGATGCGCCAACGTCAATGGATGCATCTTCATTAAATGCGTAGGTTAACCCAGCACTTAACCACAAGCGATCCTGGTCAGGAATGGAAATAGAACGTTTATCTGCCGGAACCGGGCTGTCGTCATAGGCGATACCGGTACGGAAGGTCCAGTTTTTATCGTAATAGTAGGTTGCACCCAACGCGATACGATATGCGTCACGGAATCCTTCATCTTTATAGAACAGCGTCTGACCACTATCGCCTTTCGCTTTCAGCTCCTGAAACTGGCTCCAGCTGGTATAGGCCATGCTGTAGTGAATTGCCCACTGCGGCGCAACACGGTTATAACCAGAAATCTCCCACATCTCAGGCAGGTTGAGTGTCAAGGATCCATTTTGTGTTGCACCCATCGTGCCATACGGCAAGCCCATGTTACCCAAAATGTTGTTCAGATTTGGGTTAATGGAGCTTTTGTAATCCCCTTCGAAGTCGATTTTAACTTCTGAACGATATGTCAGGCCCCAACGGTTATCTTTATCCAGTTCATAAAGAATACCCGCGTTCCAGCCAAAGCCCCACTCGTCACCTTTCAGATGAGCAATTTGAGAGTCCGGAGTATTAATACCATTGGTCAATGAAGCGGGTACACCCTGGGCAATCAACTGTTGAGACAACAAAGGCCCCAGCGAACCGGCGTAACGCTCAATTTTTGCCTTGGCGTAAACAGCATCAAAACCAAGACCAAAACTCCAGCTATTGTTAAGGCGATAAGCCCCGCTAAGGTTAAGGTTGATTGTCTGCAGATCGGTTTTACCGCCATAGATACCAGCAGCGTAGTTGTCGGTAAATTCCGTAGCCAGGCCGTAGTTGGACGTTATTGACGCTCCCCAACCAAACTGATCGTTAATAGGCGCGACAAAGTGCAGGTTAGGTACCCACGCTGTCGGTGCGATATTTTTAGCATTTGCACTCTGACCGGTTAAATTAGAATGTCCGGTAATATCTACATCCGGATCAATATAAACCGCACCCGCAGAAAAAGTTGGGCGGTCAAACATGGTAATCAACGCGGGGTTACGGCTGACGTTACCGGCATCATCGGCAATTGCGCCTTCCCCTGAATAAGCCCGGCCCAGGCCAGAGGAAGA
This sequence comes from Escherichia sp. MOD1-EC5433, assembly GCF_002966005.1. Classification (NCBI taxonomy): domain Bacteria; kingdom Pseudomonadati; phylum Pseudomonadota; class Gammaproteobacteria; order Enterobacterales; family Enterobacteriaceae; genus Escherichia; species Escherichia sp. MOD1-EC5433. Next base: position 226,741 of record NZ_PTRL01000003.1, read on the forward strand.
AAATTCGTTTAACTGAAAGCCTGCCGACCAGGCCTGGGTGGAGATAAGTGCCACTGCGACTGCGAGAGCAGACTTTGTAAACAGGGTTTTCTGGCTCATGACCATAACCTCAATAATTTATTTTTATACAAACTATGTTACGTGCTGTAACAGGAGCGCGAAGTGTAGGTGCTGATGTACATCTTAGAAATCAGACCAGTGGCGAGAGTATAGGTCTGACCAGATGGAATGTTGCAAGTATGTTTCTATCTTTTTTCAAATATGATCTAAGAAACGCGATCCAGCTGGCAAAATTTGGAGGTGGCGCACTCATGGATTCGGGTGAATTTTGTTTTAGATCATTTTTAAGTGTGATTTCGGTCACTTATCCGATTTTGCAGAATTAACAACTGGAGCAGCACTTTCCGGAAGCGTAAAATATCCACAACGTTTATCTGGCACCTTGGGTGCACATACAGAGGAAATCAACGATGAGTAAATGTAGTGCTGATGAAACCCCGGTTTGCTGCTGTATGGATGTTGGCACCATTATGGACAACTCCGACTGCACCGCGTCTTACAGCCGCGTGTTTGCAAACCGCGCAGAAGCAGAACAAATGCTGGCGGCGCTGACTGAAAAAGCCCGTGGCGTGGAATCCGAACCTTGCAAAATCACCCCGACTTTCACAGAAGAGTCTGACGGTGTTCGCCTGGATATCGATTTCACTTTTGCCTGCGAAGCTGAAATGCTGATCTTCCAGCTGGGTCTGCGTTAATTCCTCTCAGGTACGCACGCCCCTGCCAGTTGCTGGCAGGGGCGTTTTGTTTTCTCTTCTTCTTTTCTCTCTGTGTCATAGCTCCCACTTTCCCTTTTCTCCACTTGGCTAAATGTAAAAAAATGGTTAAGACTATGATCAGGTCAGACCACTTTATATATTTTTTTACAGGGGAGTGTTATGGGTCAGGTTTTACCGCTGGTTACCCGTCAGGGCGATCGTATCGCCATCGTTAGCGGATTACGCACGCCTTTTGCTCGCCAGGCGACGGCTTTTCATGGCATTCCCGCTGTTGATTTGGGGAAGATGGTCGTCGGAGAACTGCTTGCTCGTAGCGAGATCCCCGCCGAAGTGATTGAACAACTGGTATTTGGTCAGGTTGTGCAAATGCCGGAAGCCCCCAACATTGCGCGTGAAATTGTTCTTGGCACCGGAATGAACGTCCATACCGATGCTTACAGCGTCAGTCGTGCCTGTGCCACCAGTTTCCAGGCTGTGGCAAACGTTGCCGAAAGCCTGATGGCGGGAACTATTCGCGCGGGGATTGCCGGTGGGGCAGATTCCTCATCGGTATTGCCGATTGGCGTTAGTAAAAAGCTGGCGCGCGTGCTGGTGGATGTCAACAAAGCACGCACAATGAGCCAACGGCTGAAACTCTTTTCTCGCCTGCGTTTGCGTGACTTAATGCCTGTACCGCCTGCGGTAGCAGAATATTCCACAGGCTTGCGGATGGGTGACACCGCCGAACAAATGGCGAAAACCTACGGTATTACTCGCGAACAGCAAGATGCGCTGGCGCATCGTTCGCATCAGCGAGCCGCTCAGGCGTGGTCGGAAGGTAAACTCAAAGAAGAAGTGATGACCGCCTTTATCCCTCCTTATAAACAACCGTTCGCGGAAGATAATAATATTCGCGGTAATTCCACGCTTGCCGATTACGCAAAGCTGCGTCCGGCGTTTGATCGCAAACACGGAACGGTAACGGCGGCAAACAGTACGCCGCTGACCGATGGTGCTGCGGCGGTGATCCTGATGACCGAATCGCGGGCGAAAGAATTAGGGCTGGTGCCGCTGGGATATCTGCGCAGTTATGCATTTACCGCGATAGATGTCTGGCAGGACATGCTGCTCGGCCCGGCCTGGTCAACACCGCTGGCGCTGGAACGTGCCGGTTTGACGATGAGCGATCTGACATTGATTGATATGCACGAAGCCTTTGCTGCCCAGACGCTGGCGAATATTCAGTTACTGGGTAGCGAACGTTTTGCCCGCGATGTGCTGGGGCGCGCACATGCCACTGGTGAAGTGGACGACAGCAAATTTAACGTGCTTGGCGGCTCGATAGCTTACGGGCATCCCTTTGCGGCGACTGGCGCGCGGATGATAACTCAGACATTGCATGAACTTCGCCGACGCGGCGGTGGATTTGGTTTAGTGACCGCCTGTGCTGCCGGTGGGCTTGGCGCAGCAATGGTTCTGGAGGCGGAATAATGGAAATGGCATCAGCATTTACCCTCAATATGCGTCTGGACAACATTGCCATCATCACCATCGACGTTCCCGGTGAGAAAATGAACACCCTGAAGGCGGAGTTTGCCTCACAGGTGCGCGCCATTATTAAGCAACTCCGCGAAAATAAAGATCTGCGCGGCGTGGTGTTTATCTCCGCGAAACCAGACAACTTTATTGCCGGCGCGGATATCAACATGATCGGCAACTGCAAAACGGCGCAAGAAGCGGAAGCACTGGCGCGGCAGGGGCAACAGTTGATGGCGGAAATTCACGCCTTGCCAGTTCCGGTTATTGCCGCTATTCACGGCGCTTGCCTGGGCGGCGGGCTGGAGCTGGCATTAGCGTGCCACGGTCGTGTTTGTACTGACGATCCTAAAACGGTACTCGGTTTGCCTGAAGTTCAGCTTGGGTTGTTACCCGGTTCAGGTGGAACCCAGCGTTTACCGCGCCTGATAGGCGTCAGCACAGCATTAGAGATGATCCTCACCGGCAAGCAGCTTCGGGCAAAACAGGCGTTAAAGCTGGGGCTGGTGGATGATGTCGTTCCGCATTCCATTTTACTGGAAGCCGCTGTGGAGCTGGCGAAGCAGGATCGTCCGGTTTCGCGGACACTCCCGGTTCGCGAACGTGTGATGGCGGGGCCATTAGGTCGTGCGCTGTTATTCAAAATGGTAAGCAAAAAAACAGAACAGAAAACCCAGGGTAACTATCCGGCGACGGAACGTATTCTTGAGGTTGTCGAGACAGGGTTAGCGCAGGGCACCAGCAGCGGCTATGACGCTGAAGCAAGAGCCTTTGGTGAACTGGCGATGACGTCGCAATCAAAGGCATTGCGCAATATCTTTTTTGCCAGTACTGATGTGAAGAAAGATCCTGGCAGCAATGTTGCACCCGCTCCCTTAAACAGCGTGGGGATTTTAGGCGGCGGCTTGATGGGCGGCGGTATTGCTTACGTCACTGCCTGTAAAGCGGGTCTGCCGGTACGAATTAAAGATATCAACGCTCAGGGGATTAATCATGCGCTGAAATACAGTTGGGATCAGCTGGAGAGCAAAGTGCGCCGCCGTCATCTCAAAGCCAGTGAACGCGACAAACAGCTGGCGCTGATTTCGGGGGCGACGGATTATCGCGGCTTTGCCCATCGCGATCTGATTATTGAAGCAGTATTTGAAAATCTCGAATTAAAACAACAGATGGTGGCAGAAGTTGAGCAAAACTGCGCCACTCATACCATTTTTGCTTCGAATACCTCATCTTTACCGATTGGCGATATCGCCGCTCACGCCACGCGACCAGAGCAAGTTATCGGCCTGCATTTCTTCAGTCCGGTGGAAAAAATGCCGCTGGTGGAGATTATTCCTCATGCGGGGACATCGGCGCAAACCATCGCCACTACGGTAAAACTGGCGAAAAAACAGGGTAAAACGCCAATTGTCGTGCGTGATAAAGCCGGGTTTTACGTCAATCGCATCTTAGCGCCTTACATTAATGAAGCTATCCGCATGTTGACCGAAGGTGAGCGGGTAGAGCACATTGATGCCGCGCTGGTGAAATTTGGTTTTCCGGTAGGTCCAATCCAACTTTTGGATGAGGTAGGAATCGACACCGGGACTAAAATTATTCCTGTACTGGAAGCAGCTTATGGAGAACGTTTTAGCGCGCCTGCAAATGTTGTTTCTTCAATTTTGAACGACGATCGCAAAGGCAGAAAAAATGGCCGGGGTTTCTATCTTTATGGTCAGAAAGGGCGTAAAAGCAAAAAACAGGTCGATCCCGCTATTTACCCGCTGATTGGCGCGCAAGGGCAGGGGCGGCTTTCCGCACCGCAGGTTGCTGAACGGTGTGTGATGTTGATGCTGAATGAAGCAGTACGTTGTCTGGATGAGCAGGTTATCCGTAGCGTGCGTGACGGGGACATTGGCGCGGTATTTGGCATTGGTTTTCCACCGTTTCTTGGTGGGCCGTTCCGCTATATCGATTCTCTCGGCGCGGGTGAAGTGGTTGCAATAATGCAGCGACTGACCACGCAATATGGTTCTCGTTTTACTCCTTGCGAGCGTTTAGTAGAGATGAGCGAGCGAGGGGAAAGTTTTTGGAAAACAACTGCAACTGACCTGCAATAAGAAGGTCAAAGCTATATGAATCCGCGCTGAGTGGTGGAGTGCTGGTCAAAATGTAAACACATATTGACTATACTTACGCCATTGAGGTAAAAAACAGCGTTTCATTCGGTGAATGGATAAGGCACAATGCCGGCCACCGTCCTCTTTATCTGGTTTCAGATGAAAGAAGACGGGCGAATCTGGTTAACAAAAGCGGTGCAATATGCAAGTTTTTATCATGCGTCACGGCGACGCAGCCCTCGATGCCGCCAGTGATTCGGTTCGTCCTCTGACCACTAACGGTTGTGACGAATCTCGCCTGATGGCGAACTGGCTGAAAGGTCAAAAAGTGGAAATCGAACGCGTTCTGGTGAGCCCGTTCCTGCGAGCCGAGCAAACACTGGACGAAGTAGGGGATTGTCTGAACCTGCCTTCCAGTGCAGAAGTTCTGCCGGAGTTAACGCCCTGCGGCGATGTTGGCCTGGTCAGTGCCTATCTGCAGGCGTTGACCAATGAAGGTGTTGCTTCGGTACTGGTGATCTCCCATTTACCATTAGTCGGGTATCTGGTCGCCGAGTTATGTCCGGGCGAAACGCCGCCTATGTTTACCACCTCGGCCATTGCCAGCGTAACGCTTGATGAAAGCGGAAAAGGTCAATTCAACTGGCAGATGAGTCCGTGTAATCTGAAGATGGCAAAAGCAATTTGATATGAACGTGTAAGGCCCGCTGGCGTAAGCTGTCGGGCCTTAGTTTTGCTTACTGTATTGAAATCATTGCTATTTAAATGCGTTTAATCGTCCTGGTGTGAAAAAATAAATGTTTCCATTTATAGTAATGGTGCTTATTTATTTTCACAAAGTTACATATGGAAGTAATTGTTGCTTTTTTGCATGGGTTATTATTTTTCGAAAAGAGGTGTTAAAAAATAAAAGATAACATTGCTGAGTAGATATTTTTGGGTCTTGATATAATATTAATTCAGAAAGATTAATATTATATCTTCGAGAAGCTAAAGTCACAATTGCCATATTTATTTTTAGCTGTTTTATGATCCAGAATCATTCATGGTATAAAGTGTTTGTACCGTTTTGATGAAATGTTCTGCTGCTTTTTGAGATAACCCTCAAGCTATTATTTGTGCTGTTGATTATTTAAAAATTTCTACACTGTGTTGTTAGTAAATTTAAATTGAATCAGTCTCATTAAAATATCAACATTGCCGCCACGCCAAAGAATATCATCTCGTGCAACCCGTATTTTATGGATCAGAAATCCTATTCAATGGTTGGTTAAAAGCTGCTGAAGAAAGATTGAGGGATTTTATCGTCAATATTTCAGTTAGCTTATATTCTAATTATTTATGGTTTAAGGACAAATAATGAGTAAGTTTGTAAAAACAGCTATTGCAGCAGCAATGGTAATGGGTGCGTTCACTTCAACATCTTCTTTCGCAGAAGGTAACAACGGTACTGCCCGTTTTTACGGCACCATTGAAGATTCCGTTTGCTCAATCGTACCAGACGATCACAAACTGGAAGTGGATATGGGTAATATCGGTGCAGATAAACTGAAAAACAACGGCACTACCACGCCGAAAGATTTCCAGATTCGTTTGCAGGACTGTGTGTTTGATACCCAAACTACCATGACCACTACCTTCACCGGTACTGTGTCTACGGCGAATAGCGGCAACTATTACACCATTTTTAATACTGATACCGGTGCGGCGTTTAACAACGTGAGCCTGGCGATTGGTGATCAACAAGGAACCTCTTACAAAAGTGGCGCTGGCATTAATCAGCAGATCGTAAAAGATACTGCGACCTCCAAAGGCAAACCGAAACAAACTTTAAACTTTAAAGCCTGGCTGGTAGGTGCGACTGACGCGCCGGACCTGGGTGGTTTTGAAGCTAATACCACCTTCCAGATTACCTATCTCTAAGGTATGTCCCCTCATAGCAGCAATGCTATGAGGGGTTTTTAGCGTTTCGATAGTCTTTAAATAACCACGGATGGATACGTGTATGCCTGACCATTCCCTTTTCCGCTTACGGGCGCTTCCCTGGTGTGTTGCTATGGCAATATCTGGATGCCATATCAATGCCTGGGCCGACGAAGATATTCAGTTTGATTCCCGTTTTCTGGAATTAAAAGGCGACACGAAAATTGATCTGAAGCGTTTTTCCAGTCAGGGTTATGTTGAACCGGGTAAATATAATTTACAGGTTCAGGTAAATAAACAGCCGTTACCCGATGAATATGATATTTACTGGTATGCGTCAGAAAACGATAAAAATAAAACTTACGCCTGCCTGTCGCCAGAGCTGGTGGCGCAGCTGGGTTTTAAAGAAGATATTGCACAAAAATTGCAATGGGATCGCGATGGTAAATGCCTCAAACCAGGTCAACTTGACGGTCTGGAAATACGTGCTGATTTAAGCCAGTCCGCGCTGCTCATCACCTTACCGCAGGCTTATCTTGAATACAGCGATGTAGACTGGGATCCACCTTCGCGCTGGGATGATGGCATCCCCGGTTTCATTGCCGATTACAGCATCAACGCCCAAACCCGACACGAAGAAAATGGCGGCGATGACAGCAACGACATCAGCGGAAATGGTACGGTTGGCGTTAACCTTGGGCCGTGGCGTCTGCGCGCCGACTGGCAGAGCGATTATCAGCACACCCGCAGCAACGATGAAGAGACGGATAACAGCACCGAGAGAAATTGGGACTGGAGCCGTTACTACGCCTGGCGTGCGTTACCGAGCCTGAAAGCCAAACTGGCACTTGGCGAAGACTATCTCGACTCCGATATTTTTGATGGTTTTAACTACATCGGCGGTAGCATCAGTACCGACGATCAAATGTTGCCGCCGAACCTGCGCGGCTACGCCCCGGATATTTCCGGCGTGGCGCATACAGCGGCGAAAGTCACCGTTAGTCAGGCCGGGCGCATAATTTATGAAACCCAGGTGCCTGCCGGGCCATTCCGTATTCAGGATCTCGGTGAATTTAACTCTGGTACGCTGCATGTGCGCATTGAAGAGCTGAACGGTCAGGTGCAGGAGTATGACATTAGCACCGCTTCCATGCCGTTTCTGACGCGCCCGGGTCAGGTGCGCTACAAAGTGATGATGGGGCGCCCGCAGGAGTGGGGCCACCATGTACAGGGCGGATTCTTCTCCGGTGGCGAAGCGTCCTGGGGGATAGCCAACGGCTGGTCGCTGTACGGCGGGGCGCTGGGCGATGAAAACTACCAGTCTGCCGCGCTTGGCATCGGGCGCGATCTCTCCATTTTCGGCGCGATGGCGTTTGATATTACCCACTCGCATACCCGACTCGACGATTCAACCGCTTACGGCAAGGGTACGCTCGACGGTAACTCTTTCCGCGTCAGCTACTCCAAAGACTTTGATGAACTAAACAGCCGCGTCACCTTCGCCGGATACCGCTTCTCTGAAGAGAACTATATGACCATGAGCGAGTATCTGGACGCGAATGACAGCGAAATGGTTAGCGCCGGCAACGATAAAGAGATGTACACCGCCACCTATAACCAGAACTTCAGGGATGCCGGCGTTTCTGTTTATCTGAACTATACGCGCCATACCTACTGGGATCGCGAGGAGCAGACCAACTACAACGTCATGCTTTCCCATTATTTCAATATGGGCGGCATTCGCAACATGAGTATCTCCCTGACAGGTTATCGCTACGAGTATGACAACAGCGCCGACAAAGGCGTCTATATCTCCTTAAGTATGCCGTGGGGTGATAACAGCACCGTGAGTTACAACGGCAACTACGGCAGCGGTTCAGACAGCAGTCAGGTGGGATACTTCAACCGTATTGATGACGCCAGCCACTATCAGATAAACGTTGGCAGCAGTGAAAATCACTCCAGCGTCGATGGTTATTACAGCCATGACGGCTCTATGGCACACGTGGATCTGAGTGCTAACTACCATGAAGGGCAATACACTTCTGCCGGGCTGTCGCTGCAAGGTGGAGCCACGTTAACGGCGCACGGTGGCGCGTTGCATCGTACTCAAAACATGGGCGGTACGCGCCTGCTTATCGACGCTGACGGCGTGGCTGACGTACCGGTCGAAGGTAACGGTTCAGCAGTTTACACCAACATGTTCGGTAAAGCCGTCGTTGCGGACGTCAATAACTACTACCGTAACCAGGCCACGATTGACCTGACTAAACTGCCAGAGAACGCCGAAGCCACGCAGTCAGTGGTGCAGGCGACGCTGACCGAAGGAGCCATTGGCTACCGTAAATTTGCGGTCATCAGTGGACAAAAGGCGATGGCTGTCCTGCGCATGAGTGATGGCAGTTATCCACCATTTGGTGCAGAAGTGAAAAACGAACACGACCAACAGGTCGGCCTGGTCGATGACGACGGCAACGTCTATCTGGCTGGGGTAAAAGCTGGCGAACGTATGAGTGTCTCATGGAATGGGGCTTCCCACTGTGAGATCTCCCTGCCAGATCCATTGCCTGCTGACTTGTTCAATGGCCTGTTACTGCCGTGTAAGCAAAAAGGCACAGTGACGCCTGCTACGCCGGTGGAAATCAAACCGGTGATTCAGGAACAGACGCAACAGGTCACGCCGGGTACACCGCCAGTCGCTATCTCCGCTAACCAATAACGTGATTAAGGAATGATCCATGTATACACAGACTAATACTGCAAAAATGGTTGCCCCGGCGCTGGCGCTGCTGGTGACCGCCGCCAGTTTTACAACCCACGCATCGGTAACGCCCGACCGCACCCGCTTGATCTTCAAAGAAAGTGACAAATCCATCAGCGTCACGTTACGCAATAACGATCCTAAGCTGCCATACCTGGCGCAAAGCTGGATAGAAGACGAAAAGGGCAACAAAATCAGCTCTCCATTGACGGTACTGCCGCCAGTACAGCGCATTGATGCGATGATGAATGGTCAGGTAAAAGTCCAGGGAATGCCGGATATCAGCAAGTTACCCGCCGATCGTGAGAGCATGTTCTACTTTAACGTGCGTGAAATTCCGCCAAAATCGAACAAACCTAACACCCTGCAAATTGCGCTGCAAACGCGTATCAAATTGTTCTGGCGACCCAAGGCGCTGGCAGAAATCAACATGAGAGATCCGTGGCAGCACAAGGTGACCTTAACCCGCAATGGTCAGACCTTCACCGTTAATAACCCAACGCCGTATTACGTGATCCTCAGCAACGCCAGTACGCAGAAAAATGGTAATCCGGCAGCCGGGTTTACGCCGCTGGTGATGCCGCCTAAAACATCTGCGCCGTTGAATGTGAAGATGGACAGTGTGCCGGTGCTGACTTACGTCAACGACTACGGCGCGCGACTTTCGCTGATCTTTAAATGCAACGGCAATAGTTGCCAGGTGGATGCAGAGCAGAGCCGTAAAGGTTAATGCCGGGAGAGTCTTATGAAATACACGTTTCTGGTGGGAACGGGCATTTTGCTCCTGAGCGGCTGGCTGACGGGCAACATTGCCGTCGCAGGGGAAAGTAAAAAGGTGTCATTATCGTTGCGCATTCTGGTCGATGCGCCACCGCCCTGTTCCGTGAAGGGGAGCAATGTTGAATTTGGCAATGTGTACATTAGCAAAATAAATGGCACAAATTACCGCACGACGGATGCGCTTTATACCCTGAACTGCGGTAACAAAATAGCAGGTGTTGATGATCTGCGGATGCAGCTTAAAGGCTCCACCACCGTGATTAACGGGGAAACGGTCATTGCGACCGAAATTTCAGGCCTGGGCATTCGCATTGAAAACGGCGCCGATAACTCCCTGTTTAAAGTGGGTGAAGGTAACTGGTCTGATTTCAATACTAACCAATTACCCAATCTCAAAGCGGTGCCGGTAAAACAGAGTGGAGTGCAGCTTACGCCAGCGGAATTTAACGCCAGTATGACGATGGTGGTGGATTACCAATGAAAAAACTCTCGCTCTTTTTACTCTGCGCGTATGGCGGCATGGCTCTGGCCGCTGACGATGACATCACCTTCCACGGTACGCTGGTGGCACCGCCTGTCTGTACTATCAGCGGTGGAAAGACCATCGAAGTGGAATTTCGCGATCTCATCATCGACAGCATCAACGGGGACTATGGTCGCAAGGAAGTGAACTATGACCTGAGCTGTGACTCCGCAGTTCGCGATCCCGACTGGAATATGACGCTCACCTGGACGGGGACGCAGACCTCGTACAATGACGCAGCTATCGAAACAGACGTTCCCGGCTTTGGTATTGAGCTTCAGCACGATGGTCAGCGTTTTAAGCTGAATACGCCGCTTGCCATTAACGCCATCGATTTTACGCAAAAGCCGAAGCTGGAAGCTGTGCCGGTAAAATCGGCTGATGCTGTGTTGAGTGATACCACGTTTTCGGCCTGGGCAACATTACGGGTGGATTATCAATGAAGACAGGACGCATTTATTCGCTCGGTTACACACTGTTAGCGGGTCTGCTGCTGACCGGTAGTACTCGTACTCTGGCCGTGGACAACAACCTGCATTTTTCCGGCAACTTGTTAAGTCGTTCCTGCACGCTGGTGGTTGATGGCGGAAATCTGGCAGAAGTGCATTTTCCTGCCATCAGCCGTCAGGATCTTATGGTCGCCGGGGAATCCCCGCGCGTTCCGGTGGTGTTTAAGTTGAAAGATTGTAAGGGGCCAGCGAGTTACCAGGTGCAGGTGACCCTTACCGGTACGGAAGACAGCGAGCAACCGGGTTTCCTTGCGCTGGATACCACCTCAGCCGCTCAGGGCGTCGGGATTGGGATGGAGACGACCGACGGTGTGCGGGTGTCGATTAACAACCCGACCGGGGCGAAATTTACACTCAGCGATGGCAGCAATGACATTAATTTCAGGGCCTGGCTGCAGGCGAAAAGCGGTCGCGATGTCACGCTCGGTGATTTTACCGCCAACCTGACGGCAACCTTTGAGTATATATAAGATGAAAAAAATACGATTACTGCTTTGCGCCATGCTGGTGCTGTGTTTTAGCCAGGGAGCTCAGGCGAAACTGGGGGCAGTCTATAATAACGTGACGATCTATTATGGTACGGTTGGTGCCAATGCAACGCTTCGTTTCTACCTGGATTTACTCACCACCAATGGAGTTTATCATGGGGAGTATTATCAGAATCGATCGTATGGCGTCGCTATTGGGGATCTTCCTAATAAGTCATGGACTGGGCCGGGAAACATTCCTGCACCCAAAATAACGATAAAGTCGGGGGATTTTACACAAGACTCACATTGTCCGGGTGTTAAAGAGATTGATCCAAATTTTAACTGGAGATGTTCCGATCTCGTAATGACTATAGAAGTCTCCGGTTCGGCAGAGACGTGCCCGTGGATGGTGGGGATGACGGCAAACAGTTCTGTAACTGTATATTATAATTATCAACCGAGGGTAGAGAATTATAGGGGGCCTACCACCTATACAACAACTTGCCCAGGTGAGCCATTAACAAATTATGATATCTCCTGGAGTGCTAGTCGCGTTGTCCACAGCCAGCTATTGAATCTGAAATCAACCGGGGCCGTGATTGAACAAAACTTATCGACCTACCTGATGAAAGATGGTCAGCTCTGCGATGGCAGCGGAACGGATGAACGCGCCGCGTATTGTCGCTATGTAAATCAGTTGATTACCTTTACTGCTGAAGGATGCGATAACGCTAAAGTGACGGTGGCGCCAACCAGGCACCCGATTACCGATCGGCAACTGCACGATATGTTAGTGCGTGTCGATACCAGTAGCAGGCAGCCTATAGACGCTACGTGCCGATTCCAGTACATATTAAATATGCTGTAGCGCCCATGCCGGATATGGCGTTCACGCCGCATCCGGCATTTCTTGTCGGATGCGATGTTGACGCATCTTATCCGACCTACAAATTCCATATCCGGATGTTGCCATTCAGGGCAATTCTGGCGGCAGCCACTCTTCCACTTCAATCAACACCAGCAACGCCGCGTCGCCACCATACTCTTTCGGTGCCTGGTGAAATGCCATTACATGCGGATGCTGCGCCAGCCACAGCGGTGTTTGCTGTTTTAAAATATGCTTCCCGTGACCATGCATCACACAGGCACAAAACACATGCTCACGGCGGCAGGCGGCAATCAACGCGCCTAACTCTTGTTTGGCCTGAAGCTGCGTCAGACCATGCAAATCCAGAAACAGCTCTGGCGAATAATCACCACGGCGCAGTTTCTTCGCCTCAAAATGACTGACATCCGGGCGGACATATTTCACCGGGCCTTCGGTATTTAATAACGGTTGAAACTCATCGGAGAAATAATGACTGGCATCCGCCTGTTCCTGAATCAACCGCTTGACCGGCACTTCGCTGATTTTTTTACGCTGTGGTCGATGGACAATCGTGTCCTGCTTAATCTTGCGAGTGCCCGCCATCAGCTGGCGAAACAGTGCCTGATCCTCCTCGCTGAGTGTTGTTTTCTTTTTCATTTATGCATCTCTATTTTAATTTTCCTACAGTTTACCCGACTCGCAGCGCAATCGATCGGTCAAAACATAATTTTCCTGTGTCATCGCCGCGTGAATGCTGATTTATCGTCATCTTCATGGCAAACTAGCCGCCGAAATTAATGCGACCATGCCCTGGAGGAATACGTGGATAAAATTTTCGTCGATGAAGCAGTAAATGAGCTGCAAACCATTCAGGACATGTTGCGCTGGTCGGTTAGCCGCTTCAGCGCGGCAAATATCTGGTACGGTCACGGCACAGACAACCCGTGGGACGAAGCAGTGCAACTGGTGTTGCCGTCGCTCTACCTGCCGCTGGATATTCCGGAAGATATGCGTAACGCCCGCCTGACCTCCAGCGAAAAACACCGTATTGTTGAGCGCGTGATCCGCCGCGTCAACGAACGCATTCCGGTGGCCTATTTGACTAACAAAGCCTGGTTCTGCGGTCATGAATTTTACGTCGATGAACGCGTACTGGTGCCGCGTTCGCCGATTGGTGAACTGATCAACAATAAATTTGCCGGACTCATCAGCAAACAACCGCAGCATATTCTGGATATGTGCACTGGCAGCGGCTGCATTGCCATTGCCTGCGCTTATGCCTTCCCGGAAGCGGAAGTCGACGCGGTGGATATCTCTCCCGACGCGCTGGCGGTTGCCGAACAGAACATCGAAGAACACGGCCTGATCCATAACGTCATTCCGATTCGATCCGATCTGTTCCGTGACTTGCCGAAAGTGCAGTACGACCTGATCGTCACTAACCCGCCGTACGTCGATGCGGAAGATATGTCCGACCTGCCAAATGAATACCGCCACGAGCCGGAACTGGGTCTGGCATCTGGCACCGACGGCCTGAAACTGACTCGCCGCATTCTCGGTAACGCGGCAGATTACCTTGCTGATGATGGCGTGCTGATTTGTGAAGTGGGCAACAGCATGGTACATCTTATGGAACAATATCCGGATGTTCCGTTCACCTGGCTGGAGTTTGATAACGGCGGCGATGGTGTGTTTATGCTCACCAAAGCGCAGCTTATTGCGGCACGGGAACATTTTGGAATTTATAAAGATTAAGTAAACACGCAAACACAACAATAACGGAGCCGTGATGGCTGGAAACACAATTGGACAACTCTTTCGCGTAACCACCTTCGGCGAATCGCACGGGCTGGCGCTCGGCTGTATCGTCGATGGTGTTCCGCCAGGAATTCCGCTCACGGAAGCGGATCTGCAACATGACCTCGACCGTCGTCGCCCTGGGACATCGCGCTATACCACCCAGCGTCGTGAACCGGATCAGGTCAAAATTCTCTCCGGCGTTTTTGAAGGCGTCACCACCGGCACCAGCATTGGCTTGTTGATCGAAAACACCGACCAGCGTTCCCAGGATTACAGCGCAATTAAAGACGTTTTCCGTCCGGGTCATGCCGATTACACCTACGAACAAAAATACGGCCTGCGCGATTATCGCGGCGGCGGACGTTCTTCCGCCCGTGAAACCGCCATGCGCGTTGCGGCAGGGGCGATTGCCAAAAAATATCTCGCTGAGAAATTTGGTATTGAGATTCGCGGTTGCCTGACCCAAATGGGCGACATTCCGCTGGAAATCAAAGACTGGTCGCAGGTCGAGCAAAATCCGTTCTTCTGCCCGGACCCGGACAAAATCGACGCCTTAGATGAACTGATGCGCGCGCTGAAAAAAGAGGGCGATTCTATCGGCGCGAAAGTGACCGTTATTGCCAGTGGCGTCCCCGCCGGACTTGGCGAGCCGGTCTTTGATCGCCTGGATGCCGACATCGCCCACGCGCTGATGAGCATCAACGCGGTGAAAGGCGTGGAAATTGGCGATGGTTTTGACGTGGTGGCGCTGCGCGGCAGCCAGAATCGCGACGAAATCACCAAAGAAGGTTTCCAGAGCAACCACGCAGGCGGCATTCTTGGTGGTATCAGCAGCGGGCAACAAATCATTGCCCATATGGCGCTGAAACCGACCTCCAGCATTACCGTGCCTGGGCGCACGATCAACCGCTTTGGCGAAGAAGTTGAGATGATCACCAAAGGCCGTCACGACCCTTGTGTCGGGATCCGCGCGGTGCCGATCGCTGAAGCGATGCTGGCGATCGTTTTGATGGATCACCTGTTACGGCAACGGGCGCAAAATGCCGATGTGAAGACTGATATTCCACGCTGGTAAAACATGAACAAAACCGCGATTGCGCTGCTGGCCCTGCTTGCCAGTAGCGCCAGCCTGGCAGCGACGCCGTGGCAAAAAATAACCCAACCTGTGCCGGGTAGCGCACAATCGATAGGCAGTTTTTCTAATGGTTGTATCGTCGGCGCTGACACGCTGCCGATACAGTCCGAACATTATCAGGTGATGCGTACCGACCAGCGTCGCTATTTTGGACACCCGGATCTGGTGATGTTTATCCAGCGACTGAGTAGCCAGGTGAGCAATCTGGGCATGGGTACGGTGCTGATTGGCGATATGGGGATGCCTGCTGGTGGGCGCTTCAACGGTGGTCACGCCAGCCACCAGACCGGACTGGATGTCGATATCTTCCTGCAACTGCCGAAAAAACGCTGGACCTCCGCGCAGCTCTTGCGCCCGCAGGCACTGGACTTAGTTTCCCGCGACGGCAAACACGTCGTCCCGACGCTGTGGAAGCCGGAAATTTTCAGCCTGATCAAACTCGCTGCGCAGGACAAAGACGTCACCCGCATTTTTGTTAATCCGGCGATTAAACAACAACTTTGCCTTGATGCGGGCACCGATCGCGACTGGTTGCGTAAAGTGCGACCCTGGTTCCAGCATCGTGCGCATATGCATGTACGATTACGTTGTCCTGCCGATAGTCTGGAGTGTGAAGATCAACCTTTACCGCCACCAGGCGATGGTTGCGGGGCTGAACTGCAAAGCTGGTTTGAACCACCGAAACCAGGAACAACCAAGCCTGAGAAGAAGACACCGCCTCCGTTGCCGCCTTCCTGCCAGGCGCTACTGGATGAGCACGTGATCTAATGGAAACGTTTAATAGCCTGTTTATGGTCTCCCCGCTATTGCTGGGCGTTCTCTTTTTTGTCGCCATGCTGGCGGGATTTATTGACTCGATTGCCGGTGGCGGTGGGTTACTCACCATTCCGGCATTGATGGCGGCGGGGATGTCTCCGGCTAACGCGCTGGCAACTAATAAACTGCAAGCCTGCGGTGGCTCTATTTCCGCCACTATCTATTTTATTCGCCGCAAAGTCGTCAGCTTAAGCGATCAGAAACTCAATATCGCCATGACCTTTGTTGGTTCAATGAGCGGCGCATTGCTGGTGCAGTACGTGCAGGCTGATGTGCTACGGCAGATTTTACCCATCCTGGTGATTTGTATCGGTCTCTATTTCTTGCTGATGCCCAAACTGGGAGAAGAAGATCGCCAGCGCCGGATGTACGG
Source organism: Escherichia sp. MOD1-EC5433 (assembly GCF_002966005.1). Lineage (NCBI taxonomy): Bacteria > Pseudomonadati > Pseudomonadota > Gammaproteobacteria > Enterobacterales > Enterobacteriaceae > Escherichia > Escherichia sp. MOD1-EC5433. The sequence goes on from NZ_PTRL01000003.1 coordinate 243,089, forward strand.
CCTACCTTTTGCGTTAATTGCCGGTGGTTGTGTCGGTTTTTACGATGGATTCTTTGGTCCGGCAGCCGGATCGTTTTATGCGCTGGCCTTCGTTACGCTGTGCGGATTTAATCTTGCCAAAGCCACCGCCCACGCCAAATTACTCAACGCGACGTCAAACATCGGCGGCCTGTTGCTGTTTATTCTCGGCGGCAAAGTGATCTGGGCGACGGGTTTTGTGATGCTGGTGGGGCAGTTCCTCGGCGCGCGCATGGGTTCACGACTGGTGTTGAGCAAAGGACAAAAGCTGATCCGCCCGATGATTGTTATCGTCTCGGCGGTGATGAGTGCCAAATTACTTTACGATAGCCACGGACAGGAGATCCTCCACTGGTTGGGGATGAACTAATGAACAGTACACATCACTACGAGCAGTTGATTGAAATTTTTAATGGCTGCTTTGCCGATGAATTTAATACCCGTCTGATTAAAGGCGACGACGAACCGATCTATCTTCCTGCTGATGCGGAAGTACCGTATAACCGAATCGTCTTTGCTCATGGTTTTTATGCCAGCGCCATCCACGAAATTTCGCACTGGTGTATTGCCGGGAAAGCGCGCCGTGAACTGGTTGATTTCGGTTACTGGTATTGCCCGGACGGACGCGATGCCCAAACGCAAAGCCAGTTTGAAGATGTTGAAGTTAAGCCGCAGGCGCTCGACTGGTTGTTCTGCGTGGCGGCGGGATATCCGTTTAATGTTAGCTGCGACAATCTGGAAGGCGACTTCGAACCGGATCGCGTGGTGTTTCAACGGCGGGTACATGCTCAGGTCATGGATTATCTGGCAAACGGTATTCCCGAACGTCCGGCACGTTTCATAAACGCATTACAAAATTATTATCACACGCCGGAACTTACGGCGGAACAGTTCCCGTGGCCGGAAGAGCTCAACTGAAGTCAGCGCCACGTTTTACAATGAGGAAAGAAGATGATCGCGGAGTTTGAATCACGCATTCTGGCATTAATCGACGGTATGGTTGACCATGCCAGTGATGATGAGTTGTTTGCCAGTGGATATTTGCGTGGCCACCTGACATTAGCCATCGCAGAACTGGAAAGTGGTGATGACCACTCCGCCCAGGCGGTGCATACAACCGTTAGCCAGAGTCTGGAAAAAGCCATTGGTGCAGGTGAGTTGTCGCCGCGTGACCAGGCGCTGGTGACCGATATGTGGGAAAACCTGTTTCAGCAGGCGTCACAGCAGTAAGTAATGTGCCGGATAAGGCGTTCACGCCATATCCGGCAAGCAATGCCAGAGCAGATTACCCCGCCTTAACCGCTTTCCCTTTCAACAATTTCCGCACCCATAACCGATTCGGATTTAACGCCGCCAGCGTACTGGCATCCATCGGAATCGGTTCGTCGCTCATCTGCGCCGCCAGAATTTCGGCACACAGTGGGGCAGAACACAAACCACGCGAACCCAAAGCTGCAAGCATAAACAGATCGTCATAAATCGGCGCGCTTACCGCTTCATCTTTCTGTTCCGCCAGCGAGGCATATTCCGCGAGCGTTGCGTCATAATCGGGCACATTTCCCACCATTGGCAGATGATCGCGGGTAGCACAACGCACACCGCAACGAGCCTCTTTTTCACTGACATCGACTTCTGTCGCCCATTGCGCCTGTGGGAAACAATCAATCAACCGCTGGCGATTCTGCAGCTGATCATCTTCACTGTACGCCGTGTCCTCACTACCGCGATGGTAACTGGCGCCAATACAATGATGCTGATTCGCCGGATTTTGTGGCGTGAGATAACCGTCATAACACAGCACCTGCTTAAGCTTCGCCAGTTCCGGCGTTGTCGGAATATGGCTAACCTGCCCGGCAACTGAATACACTGGCAGAGGCGATGTTTGGCTGAAACGGCTAATTTGATGCCCGTTCGCCAGTACCACCACGCTATGCATCGTTTGCTGACTATCCGCAAATGTCAGTTGCCACTTATCATCTTTACGGGATAAATCCTTTAACTGATGCTGATAACGAATCTGCAAACCTTGCTGTTCCGCCAGTTCCAGCACATTACGGGTAAGTTCTGCCGGACACAGCCAGCCGCCTTGCGGATAAGTGATACCACCACAATTTGTCGCAACACCTGTAACGCCTTTAATCTCATTTGCATCGACCGCCATCGCCAGATCTGCGGGTAAATCCATCGACAACATCTGCGCGATTTTATGCTCGCTTTTCTCATCCCAGCCTAACTGCGTGACGCCGCACCAGTCATGATCAAATTTAACGGGCAATAAATCGTAAAGCCGACGAGCAAAAGTAAACGCATTAGAGAAAAAGCGGTTCAGCGCCTCATCATGTTTGCTCAACAACGGATACAGCGCCCCCTGGCGATTGCCAGAAGCACCCAGCGCAGGGGTATCATCCGCGCAATAAAGCGTTACCTGCCAGCCGCGCCGCAACAGCGCCAGAGACAATAACGCGCTGGCGATACCGCCGCCGATAACTGCGGCTTCCCGTGTGCTGCTACCTGTACGGTTAAACCACGGCGTGGAGGAGGGGAGTGGTAATGTCTGTTCCATCACGCCGCAAAGCATTTCCCGTTTCCGCCCAAAGCCCTTACGCTTTTGCATTGTGAATCCGGCTTCCTGCAAACCGCGACGGACAAATCCGGCAGATGTGAAGGTCGCCAGCGTGCCGCCAGGACGCGCCAGACGTGCCATGGCGTTAAAGAGATTTTGCGTCCACATATCCGGGTTTTTCGCAGGCGCAAAACCGTCCAGAAACCAGGCATCCACTTTTTGATTCAGCGAATCGTCCAGTTGGCTGGTCAGTTCGTTAATGTCGCCAAACCATAAATCCAGCGTTACGCGTCCTTCATCGAGCAATAAACGATGGCAACCGGGCAAGGGTAAAGGCCACTGCGCCTGGAGTTGTTCCGCCCACGGCGCCAGTTCCGGCCAGTGTTGATGCGCTAACGCTAAATCAGCACGGGTGAGGGGAAACTTCTCAAAACTAATGAAATGCAATCGCTGCAATTGTGCCTGCGGATGCGCCTGGCGAAACTGATCAAATGCCTGCCAAAGCGTCAGGAAGTTTAATCCGGTGCCGAAGCCGCTCTCCGCTACCACAAACAGAGGATCTGGATGAGCAGGAAAACGTGCCTCTAATTGGTTACCCCCAAGAAAAACATAACGCGTCTCTTCCAGCCCGTTATCGTTGGAAAAATAGACATCGTCAAAATCTCGGGAAACAGGTGTACCCTCAGCATTAAATTCGAGGTTGGCAGGTTGTATTGAGTAGTGTTTCACGTAAGTTACTCGTCTTACAGGCGGTGGCTCGATCTTAGCGATGTGTGTCAGGCCGCGCAAATTTCTCTATAAATTGTCTGATCGGACTTGTTCGGCGTACAAGTGTACGCTATTGTGCATTCGAAACTTACTCTATGTGCGACTTACAGAGGTATTGAATGAAACGTGCAGTGATTACTGGCCTGGGCATTGTTTCCAGCATCGGTAATAACCAGCAGGAAGTCCTGGCATCTCTGCGTGAAGGACGCTCAGGGATCACTTTCTCTCAGGAGCTGAAGGATTCCGGCATGCGTAGCCACGTCTGGGGCAACGTAAAACTGGATACCACTGGCCTCATTGACCGCAAAGTTGTGCGCTTTATGAGCGACGCATCCATCTATGCATTCCTTTCTATGGAGCAGGCAATTGCAGATGCTGGCCTCTCTCCGGAAGCTTACCAGAATAACCCGCGCGTTGGCCTGATTGCAGGTTCCGGCGGCGGTTCCCCGCGTTTCCAGGTGTTCGGCGCTGACGCAATGCGCGGCCCGCGCGGCCTGAAAGCGGTTGGCCCGTATGTGGTCACCAAAGCGATGGCATCTGGCGTTTCTGCCTGCCTCGCCACACCGTTTAAAATTCACGGTGTTAACTACTCCATCAGCTCCGCGTGTGCGACTTCCGCACACTGTATCGGCAACGCAGTCGAGCAGATCCAACTGGGCAAACAAGATATCGTGTTTGCTGGCGGCGGCGAAGAGCTGTGCTGGGAAATGGCGTGCGAATTCGACGCAATGGGCGCGCTGTCTACCAAATACAACGACACCCCGGAAAAAGCCTCCCGTACTTATGACGCTCATCGTGACGGTTTCGTTATCGCTGGCGGCGGCGGTATGGTCGTGGTGGAAGAGCTGGAACACGCTCTGGCACGTGGCGCTCACATTTACGCTGAAATCGTTGGCTACGGCGCAACGTCTGATGGCGCAGATATGGTTGCTCCGTCTGGTGAAGGCGCAGTTCGCTGCATGAAGATGGCGATGCACGGCGTTGATACCCCAATCGACTACCTGAACTCTCACGGTACTTCGACTCCGGTTGGCGATGTGAAAGAGCTGGCGGCTATCCGTGAAGTGTTCGGCGACAAGAGCCCGGCAATTTCTGCAACCAAAGCAATGACCGGTCACTCACTGGGCGCGGCGGGTGTGCAGGAAGCTATCTACTCTCTGCTGATGCTGGAACACGGCTTTATCGCCCCGAGCATCAACATTGAAGAGCTGGACGAGCAGGCGGCGGGTCTGAACATCGTGACCGAAACAACCGATCGCGAACTGACCACCGTTATGTCTAACAGCTTCGGCTTCGGCGGCACCAACGCCACGCTGGTAATGCGTAAGCTGAAAGATTAATAGGTAGAGTCGGTCGGATAAAACGCGCCAGCGTCTCATCCGACAGTAACGCAAAAGGGAACCTGATGGTTCCCTTTTTCACATCGTTGACAATCGCTGCCGCTTCCAGGCAAACTTCCCGCTTTGTCAATTGCCTTCTGAAAACACGTACGCGACGCACCGTAACCCTGAAAACCAGAGAGATGAGACGGGGACACTCCTCGCCTTGCGCTGCATTCTGGAGTAATGCATGACTGCTGTAAGCCAAACAGAAACACGATCTTCTGCCAATTTTTCACTCTTTCGTATCGCCTTTGCGGTTTTTCTAACTTACATGACCGTAGGGTTACCGTTGCCGGTTATCCCGCTGTTTGTTCATCATGAACTGGGCTATGGCAACACCATGGTCGGGATTGCCGTCGGCATTCAGTTTCTGGCTACGGTGCTGACGCGTGGCTACGCCGGGCGGCTGGCCGATCAATATGGCGCAAAACGTTCGGCGCTTCAGGGGATGTTAGCTTGTGGTCTGGCTGGCGGCGCGTTGCTGCTGGCGGCGCTTTTACCCGTCTCTGCACCGATTAAATTTACTCTGCTGGTTGTCGGACGTTTGATTCTTGGCTTTGGTGAAAGTCAGTTGCTGACAGGGGCTTTGACATGGGGATTAGGCATTGTCGGGCCGAAACACTCTGGTAAAGTGATGTCCTGGAACGGAATGGCCATTTACGGCGCACTGGCAGTCGGCGCACCGCTTGGCTTACTGATTCATAGCCATTATGATTTTGCCGCACTGGCGCTCACCACAATGGCATTACCCTTACTGGCGTGGGGCTGCAATGGCACAGTACGCAAAGTACCGGCAATGGCGGGAGAACGCCCATCGCTGTGGAGCGTTGTTGGGCTTATCTGGAAACCAGGGCTAGGACTGGCGCTTCAGGGTGTTGGCTTTGCGGTTATCGGGACTTTTGTTTCGCTTTACTTTGCCAGCAAAGGATGGGCGATGGCGGGCTTTACGCTCACTGCCTTTGGCGGCGCATTTGTCGTTATGCGCGTGATGTTTGGCTGGATGCCAGACCGTTTTGGCGGCGTAAAAGTGGCGATTGTCTCTCTGCTGGTGGAAACGGTAGGCCTGTTGCTGCTCTGGCAGGCACCGGGCGCGTGGGTCGCGTTAGCTGGCGCGGCGTTAACCGGAGCTGGGTGTTCGCTTATTTTCCCTGCGCTGGGCGTGGAAGTGGTTAAACGTGTTCCTTCCCAGGTTCGCGGTACTGCGCTCGGCGGCTATGCCGCGTTTCAGGATATCGCCCTCGGCGTTTCCGGGCCGCTGGCGGGAGTGCTGGCGACCTCGTTTGGCTACTCTTCAGTATTTCTTGCCGGGGCGATATCGGCGGTGCTGGGGATTATCGTGACGATACTGGCGTTTCGCCGGGGTTAACTCACCAGCCAAAACAACATCACAATGATGACGACGAATAATATCCACAAGCTGGGGCGCATTGATATTTTTTGTATCGTGTCAATTAATGGGGTAAAGGGATTGAACAGCGGTTGAATATCACGCGGTTCAATGCCTTTTACCCGCCGCTGATAGAGCTGGTTAAGGATATCCTCGGCCTGTGCAGAAGTCAGGGCTGAATGCGTAGAAAGGCCATACTTTTGCTCAACATAGGTCGATAATACCGTCAGCTCGCTGGCATCCAGTGGCTGTTTTAGCGCCATCTGGAGCGACTCCAGCGTCGGTGTGTGTTGCTGACTTAACGCCTGACGCGCCTGTAACCAGGTGACCAGATGGTTAAACTGTTTCGCCGGAATCAACTCGCCATCTTTCACCCCTGAAAGTTCCAGCATCGATTGCCAGATCTGTTTACTGGGTTCCCCCGTGGCTGCCGCGAGTTTTGTGACCAGTTGTTTGAGCGTATTGTGCTCCGCTGGTAATAAAGGTCGATCGGTCGCCTGGCGCTGTTGCGGCTGCGGGATAACCATCTTCCCTTCCTGTAGCAGAGTCAGGACGGTTTTTAACTGCTCTGGTGAGAGTTGATTCAGCGGCGTCTGACCAAAATTATGCCGGATATAATCCGTGACGGCCTGACGATTATTCCCCAGACGTAAATACTCCCCCAATTGAGCCAGAAGTTGGCGGACAGAATAACTTTTTTGCGCAGACAGCAGACGTTGCGCAAGGTTTTGTTCTGCGGCCGGGAAGTGGCGTGAAAGCAAAGGTGAATCACCCGGCAGACCGATGTCGTGCTTTATATTGGCCCACAATTCCGCTCTCTGCTGTTGCGTCAGCGAAGTTATTTTGGTCATCAAACTTTCCAACGCGGTACGTTGCAAGCTGGATAAAGGCTGATTGCCTGCGCCAGACGACAGGTTATCCCCCTGACCTGGTGGTTGCGCAGGTGGAAGGCCTGAAAGAGGTTGTATCATTACGTATCCTTATACCTGAAATCATCGCAAGTATGCCTGGCCGCGAGATTATGGCACACTTGTACGGTTAACTCTCGTTCTCATACAGGTAGCACAAACGTGAAAATCCTTGTTGATGAAAATATGCCTTATGCCCGCGAATTATTTAGCCGTCTGGGTGAGGTGAAAGCGGTTCCGGGGCGTCCAATTCCAGTCGCTGAACTGGATGATGCAGATGCGCTGATGGTGCGTTCAGTCACAAAAGTGAACGCGTCGCTGCTGACGGGGAAACCGGTAAAATTTGTTGGCACTGCCACGGCAGGGACAGACCATGTTGATGAGGCATGGTTGAAGCAGGCGGGAATTGGTTTTTCTGCGGCACCTGGCTGTAATGCGATTGCGGTAGTGGAATACGTTTTCTCGTCATTGCTGATGCTTGCCGAACGCGATGGATTTTCACTGCATGACCGTACCGTGGGGATCGTGGGCGTCGGTAATGTCGGTCGTCGATTACAGGCGCGGCTGGAGGCGTTGGGGATTAAAACCTTGCTTTGCGATCCGCCACGCGCCGATCGTGGGGATGAGGGAGATTTCCGTTCTCTTGATGAGCTGGTTCAGCACGCGGATATTCTGACTTTCCATACACCGCTCTTTAAAGATGGGCCGTACAAAACGCTACATCTGGCGGATGAAAAATTGATCCGCCGCCTGAAGCCAGGGACGATCTTGATTAACGCTTGCCGTGGCGCGGTCGTTGATAATACCGCGTTATTGACTTGCCTGAACGAAGGCCAGAAGTTAAGCGTGGTGCTGGATGTCTGGGAAGGGGAGCCGGAACTCAACGTAGAACTGTTGAAGAAAGTGGATATCGGCACGCCGCATATCGCCGGTTATACCCTGGAAGGAAAAGCGCGCGGAACCACACAAGTATTTGAAGCATACAGCAAATTTATTGGTCATGAGCAGCACGTTGCGCTGGATACCTTATTGCCAACGCCAGAGTTTGGTCGCATTACGCTGCATGGCTCGCTCGATCAGCCAACGCTGAAAAGGCTGGTGCATTTGGTGTATGATGTGCGCCGCGATGACGCACCGCTGCGTAAAGTCGCCGGGATACCGGGTGAGTTTGATAAACTGCGCAAAAACTACCTTGAGCGCCGTGAATGGTCGTCTCTGTATGTGATCTGTGATGACGCCAGCGCGGCGGCATTACTGTGTAAACTGGGTTTTAACGCCGTTCATCATCCGGCACGTTAATCTCTTCTTCATGCTCTCTGCTGTAATATTGGCAGGGAGCTTTGCTATTTCTGGAGTAAACCACCATGTCTGAAGGCTGGAACATTGCCGTCCTGGGCGCAACTGGCGCTGTGGGCGAAGCCCTGCTTGAAACGCTGGCTGAACGTCAGTTCCCGGTTGGGGAAATTTATGCACTGGCACGTAACGAAAGCGCAGGTGAACATCTGCGCTTTGGTGGTAAGACAATCACCGTGCAGGATGCCGCTGAATTTGACTGGACGCAGGCGCAACTTGCATTTTTTGTCGCAGGCAAAGAAGCGACCGCTGCCTGGGTTGAAGAAGCGACCAACGCGGGTTGTCTGGTGATCGACAGCAGCGGATTGTTTGCTCTCGAACCCGACGTACCGCTGGTGGTGCCGGAAGTGAATCCTTTTGTACTGACGGACTACCGTAATCGCAACGTTATTGCTGTTCCTGATAGCCTGACCAGTCAGTTACTGGCAGCACTGAAACCGTTAATCGATCAGGGCGGTTTGTCTCGTATCAGCGTCACCAGCCTGATTTCTGCCTCCGCCCAGGGTAAAAAAGCGGTCGATGCGTTAGCAGGGCAGAGCGCGAAATTGCTCAACGGTATTCCGATTGATGAAGAAGATTTCTTTGGTCGTCAGCTGGCGTTCAACATGCTACCCCTGTTGCCGGATCGCGAAGGTAGCGTGCGCGAAGAACGCCGTATCGTCGATGAAGTGCGCAAAATTATGCAGGACGAAGGACTGATGATTTCGGCAAGCGTCGTCCAGGCACCGGTATTTTATGGTCATGCTCAGATGGTCAACTTTGAAGCACTGCGTCCGCTGGCGGCGGAAGAAGCGCGTGATGCGTTTGCTCAAAGCGAAGATATTGAGCTTTCTGAAGAGAATGAATTTCCAACGCAGGTGGGCGATGCTTCCGGGTCGCCGCATCTTTCTGTTGGTTGCGTGCGTAATGACTATGGTATGCCGGAACAAATTCAGTTCTGGTCGGTGGCTGATAACGTTCGCTTTGGCGGCGCATTGATGGCAGTGAAGATCGCTGAAAAACTGGTGCAGGAGTACCTGTACTAATGTCCGACCAGCAACAACCGCCAGTTTATAAAATTGCGCTGGGCATTGAGTACGACGGCAGCAGATATTACGGCTGGCAACGGCAGAACGAAGTTCGCAGCGTGCAGGAGAAGCTGGAAAAGGCGCTCTCGCAGGTGGCGAACGAACCGATCACCGTCTTCTGCGCCGGGCGTACCGACGCAGGCGTACACGGCACCGGGCAGGTTGTGCATTTCGAAACCACCGCGCAGCGTAAAGACGCTGCGTGGACGTTGGGCGTAAATGCGAATTTACCTGGTGACATCGCCGTTCGTTGGGTTAAAGCTGTACCCGATGATTTTCATGCCCGATTTAGCGCCACGGCTCGCCGTTATCGCTACATCATCTACAATCATCGGCTGCGCCCGGCAGTACTGAGTAAAGGGGTAACCCACTTTTACGAACCGCTGGACGCCGAACGGATGCATCGGGCTGCGCAATGTCTGCTGGGCGAGAATGATTTCACCTCGTTTCGCGCGGTGCAGTGCCAGTCCCGAACGCCGTGGCGCAATGTTATGCATATCAACGTCACGCGTCACGGTCCTTATGTGGTGGTGGATATCAAAGCGAATGCCTTTGTACACCATATGGTGAGGAATATTGTTGGCAGCCTGATGGAAGTCGGTGCCCACAACCAGCCAGAGAGCTGGATAGCAGAGCTGTTGGCGGCAAAGGACAGAACGCTGGCGGCAGCAACGGCGAAAGCGGAAGGTCTGTATCTGGTTGCGGTGGATTACCCTGACCGATTTGATCTTCCAAAGCCGCCAATGGGCCCGCTATTTCTGGCGGACTAATGAGAATAATGCTCTGAACATTTCAGGCCGTAGCCAACGCAGTTACGGCCTGAAAGAGTAAGAGCAAAAGGCATAGGCAATTATGGACCTGATTTATTTCCTCATCGATTTTATCCTGCACATTGATGTGCATCTGGCGGAGCTGGTCGCAGAGTATGGCGTCTGGGTTTATGCCATCCTGTTTTTGATTTTGTTCTGTGAAACCGGTCTGGTGGTGACACCGTTTCTGCCGGGAGATTCGCTGCTGTTTGTCGCTGGAGCACTGGCTTCGCTTGAAACCAACGATCTCAATGTTCATATGATGGTCGTACTGATGTTAATTGCCGCGATTGTTGGTGATGCAGTTAACTACACCATCGGACGGTTGTTCGGGGAGAAATTATTCAGTAATCCGAACTCGAAAATTTTCCGTCGTAGCTATCTCGACAAAACGCATCAGTTTTATGAGAAACACGGCGGCAAAACCATTATTCTCGCCCGTTTTGTGCCGATCGTCAGAACGTTCGCCCCGTTTGTTGCGGGGATGGGCCACATGTCGTACCGTCATTTCGCCGCTTACAATGTGATCGGCGCGCTGTTATGGGTACTGCTTTTTACCTACGCAGGCTATTTCTTCGGTACAATCCCAATGGTTCAGGATAACCTTAAGCTGCTGATCGTCGGGATTATTGTGGTTTCCATATTGCCGGGCGTCATCGAAATTATCCGTCACAAACGCGCTGCGGCACGCGCCGCAAAATAAAGTAACTCGGCGGTTCGACCACTTTTTTATCCAAAGTTTCGGGCTGTTATGTTTTAATGTGCAACATTAATGGTCTGTTGGGGGCAAAAATGGCATTATGCGTCCCCAAAGATAAAACTGGCATCGAACCAGGTTCAGACAGAAAGGTCCCTAATGAGCTGGATTGAACGAATTAAAAGCAACATTACTCCCACCCGCAAGGCAAGCATTCCTGAAGGTGTGTGGACTAAGTGTGATAGCTGCGGTCAGGTTTTATACCGTGCAGAGCTGGAACGTAATCTTGAGGTCTGTCCGAAGTGTGACCATCACATGCGTATGACGGCGCGTAATCGCCTGCATAGCCTGTTAGATGAAGGAAGCCTTGTGGAGCTGGGTAGCGAGCTTGAGCCGAAAGATGTGCTGAAGTTCCGTGACTCCAAAAAGTATAAAGATCGTCTGGCATCAGCACAGAAAGAAACCGGCGAAAAAGACGCGCTGGTAGTAATGAAAGGCACCCTGTATGGAATGCCGGTCGTTGCTGCTGCCTTCGAATTTGCCTTTATGGGCGGTTCAATGGGATCCGTAGTGGGTGCTCGTTTTGTGCGTGCCGTTGAGCAGGCGCTGGAAGACAACTGCCCGCTTATCTGCTTTTCCGCCTCTGGTGGCGCACGTATGCAAGAGGCGCTGATGTCGCTGATGCAGATGGCGAAAACCTCTGCGGCGCTGGCGAAAATGCAAGAGCGCGGTCTGCCGTACATTTCCGTACTGACCGATCCGACCATGGGCGGCGTTTCTGCAAGTTTCGCGATGCTTGGCGATCTCAATATTGCTGAACCGAAAGCGTTGATCGGCTTTGCCGGCCCGCGTGTTATTGAACAGACCGTTCGCGAAAAACTGCCGCCGGGATTCCAGCGCAGTGAGTTCCTGATCGAAAAAGGCGCGATCGACATGATCGTCCGCCGTCCGGAAATGCGCCTGAAACTGGCGAGCATTCTGGCGAAGCTGATGAATCTGCCAGCGCCAAATCCTGAAGCGCCACGTGAAGGCGAAGTGGTGCCACCAGCACCGGATCAGGAACCTGAGGCCTGATAACTGATAAGGGCAGGGCCGCTGGCTCTGCCCTTTTGCTATTATCCCCGTAATGAATCAGCGGATACCATGATTATCAAACGCACACCTCAAGCCGCGTCGCCTTTGGCTTCGTGGCTTTCTTATCTGGAAAACCTGCACAGTAAGACTATCGATCTCGGCCTTGAGCGCGTAAGCCAGGTGGCAGCGCGTCTCGGCGTTCTGAAACCAGCACCGTTTGTGTTTACCGTTGCGGGTACTAATGGCAAAGGCACAACCTGCCGCACGCTGGAATCGATACTCATGGCGGCAGGGTACAAAGTGGGTGTTTACAGTTCGCCGCATCTGGTGCGTTATACCGAGCGCGTTCGTGTACAGGGTCAGGAACTACCAGAATCGGCCCACACCGCCTCTTTTGCTGAGATTGAATCGGCACGCGGTGATATTTCCCTGACCTATTTTGAATTCGGCACGTTGTCGGCGCTGTGGCTGTTTAAACAGGCGCAACTTGATGTGGTAATTCTGGAAGTGGGGCTGGGTGGTCGTCTGGATGCCACCAATATTGTCGATGCTGATGTAGCCGTGGTGACCAGCATTGCGCTGGATCATACCGACTGGCTGGGGCCAGATCGCGAAAGCATTGGTCGCGAGAAAGCAGGGATCTTCCGCAGTGAAAGACCGGCGATCGTTGGTGAACCTGAAATGCCGTACACCATCGCCGATGTGGCGCATGAGAAGGGCGCACTGTTGCGACGTCGAGGCGTAGAGTGGAATTATTCCGTCAGCGACCATGACTGGTCGTTTACCGACGCACACGGTACGCTGGAAAACCTGCCGTTACCGCTTGTCCCACAACCGAATGCCGCAACGGCGCTGGCGGCGCTGCGTGCCAGCGGCCTGGAGGTCAGTGAGCAGGCAATTCGCGATGGTATTGCCAGCGCAATTTTGCCGGGACGTTTCCAGATTGTGAGCGAGTCGCCACGCGTCATTTTTGATGTCGCCCATAATCCCCATGCGGCAGAATATCTTACCGGGCGTATGAAAGCGTTACCGAAAAACGGGCGCGTACTGGCAGTAATCGGTATGCTACATGATAAAGATATTGCTGGGACATTGGCCTGGTTGAAAAGCGTGGTGGATGACTGGTATTGTGCGCCACTGGAAGGGCCGCGCGGTGCCACGGCAGAACAACTGCTTGAGCATTTGGGTAACGGCAAATCATTTGATAGCGTTGCGCAGGCATGGGATGCTGCAATGGCGGACGCTAAACCGGAAGATACCGTGCTGGTGTGTGGTTCATTCCACACGGTCGCACATGTCATGGAAGTGATTGACGCGAGGAGAAGCGGTGGCGAGTAAGTTTCAGAATCGGTTAGTTGGCACAATAGTGCTGGTGGCGCTGGGAGTGATTGTGCTGCCAGGGCTGCTGGACGGGCAGAAAAAACATTATCAGGATGAGTTCGCGGCAATCCCGCTGGTGCCTAAAGCGGGCGATCGCGATGAGCCTGATATGATGCCAGCCGCTACCCAGGCATTGCCGACACAGCCGCCTGAAGGGGCTGCAGAGGAGGTGCGTGCGGGCGATGCTGCGGCACCTTCGCTCGATCCGGCAATTATTGCGGCCAATAATACCGAGTTTGAACCGGAACCTGCACCGGTCGCTCCACCGAAACCAAAACCGGTGGAGCCGCCTAAGCCGAAAGTAGAAGCACCGCCTGCGCCGAAGCCAGAACCGAAACCGGTCGTGGAGGAAAAAGCTGCACCGACGGGTAAAGCGTATGTTGTGCAACTGGGCGCGCTGAAAAATGCCGACAAAGTGAATGAGATTGTTGGTAAATTGCGCGGTGCGGGATACCGGGTTTATACGTCGCCGTCAACGCCAGTACAGGGTAAAATTACCCGTATTCTGGTTGGGCCGGATGCCTCGAAAGAGAAGCTGAAAGGCTCGCTGGGTGAGCTGAAGCAGCTTTCTGGCTTAAGCGGCGTGGTAATGGGCTATACGCCGAATTAATACGGTCTTGCCTGATGCGATCTTATCAGGCCCGAACAGGAGCAGCCCTGTAGGTCGGATAAGGCGTTTACGCCGCATCCGACACGTATTGCCCGATGCCGCAAAGGCAAAAAAAACCGATGGCGTTGAATATTTTTTCAGCGCCATTTTTATTGATGCGTGGGAAGGAAATCCCTACGCAAACGTTTTCTTTTTCTGTTAGAATGCGCCCCGAACAGGATGACAGGGCGTAAAATCGTGGGACACATATGGTCTGGATTGATTACGCCATAATCGCGGTGATTGCTTTTTCCTCTCTGGTTAGCCTGATCCGTGGCTTTGTTCGTGAAGCGTTATCGCTGGTGACATGGGGTTGTGCTTTCTTTGTCGCCAGTCATTACTACACTTACCTGTCACCCTGGTTTACGGGCTTTGAAGACGAACTGGTTCGAAATGGGATTGCCATCGCGGTACTGTTTATTGCCACGCTTATCGTTGGCGCTATCGTGAACTTCGTGATAGGCCAGCTAGTGGAGAAAACAGGGTTGTCAGGCACCGATCGGGTGCTGGGCGTCTGTTTCGGTGCGTTGCGTGGTGTGCTGATTGTTGCTGCCATTCTTTTCTTTCTCGACTCCTTTACCGGAGTGTCGAAAAGCGAAGACTGGAGCAAATCACAGCTGATCCCGCAGTTCAGTTTTATCATCAGATGGTTTTTTGATTATCTGCAAAGCTCGTCAAGTTTCTTGCCCAGGATCTAACGGTTCTGAGATGTGGCTTAACGAGGAAAAAGACGTATGTGCGGTATTGTCGGTATCGCCGGTGTTATGCCGGTTAACCAATCGATTTATGATGCCTTAACGGTGCTTCAGCATCGCGGTCAGGATGCCGCTGGCATCATCACCATTGATGCCAATAACTGCTTCCGTTTGCGTAAAGCGAACGGTCTGGTGAGCGATATATTTGAAGCTCGCCATATGCAGCGTTTGCAGGGCAATATGGGCATTGGTCATGTGCGTTACCCTACGGCTGGCAGCTCCAGCGCCTCTGAAGCACAGCCGTTTTACGTTAACTCCCCGTATGGCATCACGCTTGCCCATAATGGCAATCTGACTAACGCTCACGAGTTGCGTAAAAAGCTGTTTGAAGAAAAACGCCGCCACATCAACACTACTTCCGACTCGGAAATTCTGCTCAATATCTTCGCCAGTGAACTGGACAACTTTCGCCATTACCCGCTGGAAGCCGACAACATTTTTGCCGCCATTGCCGCCACAAACCGCCAGATCCGTGGCGCGTATGCCTGTGTGGCGATGATTATCGGCCACGGTATGGTCGCGTTTCGCGATCCTAACGGCATTCGTCCGCTGGTGTTAGGGAAGCGCGATATTGATGAGAATCGCACAGAATATATGGTCGCTTCTGAAAGCGTTGCGCTCGACACCCTGGGCTTTGAGTTCCTGCGTGATGTCGCTCCTGGTGAAGCGATTTACATCACTGAAGACGGACAGTTGTTTACCCGCCAGTGTGCCGACAATCCGGTCAGCAATCCGTGCCTGTTTGAGTATGTTTACTTCGCCCGCCCGGACTCGTTCATCGACAAAATTTCCGTTTACAGCGCCCGCGTCAATATGGGAACGAAACTTGGCGAAAAAATTGCCCGTGAATGGGAAGATCTGGATATCGACGTGGTTATTCCAATCCCGGAAACTTCCTGCGATATCGCGCTGGAAATCGCTCGAATTCTGGGTAAACCGTACCGCCAGGGATTTGTCAAAAATCGTTACGTTGGTCGCACCTTCATCATGCCGGGTCAGCAACTGCGTCGTAAGTCCGTGCGTCGTAAACTGAACGCTAACCGCGCCGAGTTCCGCGATAAAAACGTCCTGCTGGTCGATGACTCTATCGTCCGTGGCACCACCTCTGAGCAGATTATCGAGATGGCACGCGAAGCCGGAGCGAAGAAAGTTTACCTCGCCTCTGCGGCACCGGAAATTCGCTTCCCGAACGTTTATGGTATTGATATGCCGAGCGCCACGGAGCTTATCGCCCACGGTCGTGAAGTGGATGAAATTCGCCAGATCATTGGTGCTGACGGACTTATCTTCCAGGATCTCAACGATCTGATCGAAGCCGTTCGCGCTGAAAACCCGGATATCCAGCAGTTTGAATGCTCGGTGTTCAACGGCGTCTACGTCACCAAAGATGTTGATCAGGGCTACCTCGATTTCCTCGATACTTTACGTAATGACGACGCCAAAGCGGTGCAGCGCCAGAACGAAGTAGAAAATCTGGAAATGCATAACGAAGGATGACGCCTTCACGCAGGGTGCCGGTCTGGCACCCTGACTTGCAACTCCCGCCGAAATCCTGCAAAGTCTGCCTGCAAGTCTGACAGGGCAACTATTTATGAAACGACTCATTGTAGGCATCAGCGGTGCCAGCGGCGCGATTTATGGCGTGCGTTTATTACAGGTTCTGCGCGATGTCGCAGATGTTGAAACGCATCTGGTGATGAGCCAGGCGGCGCGCCAGACCTTATCCCTCGAAACGGATTTTTCCCTGCGCGAGGTGCAAGCGTTAGCCGATGTGACGCACGATGCGCGCGATATTGCTGCCAGCATTTCTTCCGGTTCTTTCCAGACGTTGGGGATGGTGATTTTACCCTGTTCAATCAAAACCCTTTCCGGCATTGTCCATAGCTATACCGATGGTTTACTGACCCGTGCGGCAGACGTGGTGCTGAAAGAGCGTCGCCCGCTGGTGCTCTGCGTGCGTGAAACACCGTTGCATTTAGGCCACCTGCGGTTAATGACTCAGGCGGCGGAAATTGGTGCGGTGATTATGCCTCCCGTTCCGGCGTTTTATCATCGCCCACAATCGCTTGATGATGTGATAAATCAGACGGTTAACCGTGTACTTGACCAGTTTGCGATAACCCTTCCCGAAGATCTCTTTGCCCGCTGGCAGGGCGTATAACTTTGCTGTTGCCCTGTTTCAGGGCAATTTTGCAACCGCGATCAAATCCTCGACATTTTGTTCCTGTCATTGAATCGAAACGCTGCGATTGAACCGTCATACCTGCTATCTTCAACTTCAGGACAATAACGCAACGTCTTGTTAACATATTTAACATCGAATGTTTCTGCTGTCGGCAAGATGGCATAAGACCTGCATGAAAGAGCCTGCAACACACAACACAATACACAACATAAAAAAGCCATTTCACTTGAGGGTTATGTATGAAGAAGTCGATTCTCGCTCTGTCTTTGTTAGTCGGTCTCTCCGCAGCGGCTTCCAGCTATGCGGCGCTGCCGGAGACGGTACGTATCGGAACGGATACCACCTATGCACCGTTCTCATCGAAAGATGCCAAAGGTGACTTTGTTGGCTTTGATATCGATCTCGGTAACGAGATGTGCAAACGGATGCAGGTGAAATGTACCTGGGTTGCCAGTGACTTTGATGCGCTGATCCCCTCACTGAAAGCGAAAAAAATCGACGCCATTATTTCGTCGCTCTCCATTACCGATAAACGTCAGCAGGAGATTGCCTTCTCCGACAAGCTGTACGCCGCAGATTCTCGTTTGATTGCTGCCAAAGGTTCGCCGATCCAGCCGACGCTGGATTCACTGAAAGGTAAACATGTTGGCGTGCTGCAAGGCTCCACCCAGGAAGCGTATGCTAATGACAACTGGCGCAGTAAAGGCGTCGATGTGGTGGCCTATGCTAACCAGGATTTGGTCTATTCCGATCTGGATGCTGGTCGTCTGGATGCCGCTCTGCAGGATGAAGTGGCTGCCAGCGAAGGTTTCCTCAAGCAACCCGCCGGTAAAGAGTTCGCCTTTGCTGGCTCATCAGTGAAAGACAAAAAATACTTCGGTGATGGTACAGGCGTAGGGCTACGTAAAGATGATGCCGAACTGAAAGCCGCCTTTGATAAGGCGCTTGGCGAACTGCGTCAGGACGGCACCTACGACAAGATGGCGAAAAAGTATTTCGACTTTAATGTCTATGGTGACTGATACGTCGCAGGGAAGTAGCGCCTGATGGGGAATCATCATGGTGCACGCCAGGTTTGTTGCACTATCGTGGTGCATTGAAATGCATACTTAAGCATTTTTAATGAAAAATAATACGTCTAACGGGGCGGGATATTTTGCCTTGATGGTCAATTTTATGGCACGATAAGTGTAACAAACCTGTAAATATTCCCTATAAAAAGACTGTCAGTTGAGGACATTATGAAAAAACTGGTGCTATCGCTCTCTCTGGTTCTGGCCTTCTCCAGCGCAACTGCAGCGTTTGCTGCGATCCCGCAAAACATCCGCATCGGCACCGATCCGACCTATGCGCCATTTGAATCAAAAAATTCACAAGGCGAACTGGTTGGCTTCGATATCGATCTGGCGAAGGAGTTGTGCAAGCGCATCAATACGCAATGTACGTTTGTCGAAAACCCGCTGGATGCGTTAATCCCGTCCTTAAAAGCGAAGAAGATTGACGCCATCATGTCATCGCTTTCCATTACGGAAAAACGTCAGCAAGAAATTGCCTTCACCGACAAACTGTACGCTGCCGATTCTCGTCTGGTGGTGGCGAAAAATTCCGACATTCAGCCGACAGTCGAGTCGCTGAAAGGCAAACGGGTAGGCGTATTGCAGGGCACCACCCAGGAGACGTTCGGTAATGAACACTGGGCACCAAAAGGCATTGAAATCGTCTCGTATCAGGGGCAGGACAACATTTATTCTGACCTGACTGCCGGACGTATTGATGCCGCGTTCCAGGATGAGGTCGCTGCCAGCGAAGGTTTCCTCAAACAATCCGTCGGTAAAGATTACAAATTCGGTGGTCCGTCTGTTAAAGATGAAAAACTGTTTGGCGTAGGGACCGGCATGGGCCTGCGTAAAGAAGATAACGAACTGCGCGAGGCACTGAACAAAGCCTTTGCCGAAATGCGCGCTGACGGTACTTACGAGAAATTAGCGAAAAAGTACTTCGATTTTGATGTTTATGGTGGTTAATCGCCATCGGTGAAAGAAAGCCCGCTCCCTTCGGGTAACCGGAGGGAGACAAGAGGCGGTAATTCACCACACACGACAGGACAGGCAGCATGTTGTATGGGTTTTCAGGTGTTATTTTACAGGGTGCGCTCGTCACGCTGGAGCTGGCGATCAGCTCTGTAGTGCTCGCTGTAATCATCGGTTTAATTGGCGCTGGCGGTAAGCTCTCGCAAAATCGGCTTTCGGGGCTGATTTTCGAAGGGTACACCACGCTGATTCGTGGCGTGCCGGACTTGGTGTTGATGCTGCTGATTTTCTACGGTTTGCAGATTGCGCTAAACACGGTGACGGAGGCGATGGGCGTCGGGCAGATTGATATCGATCCGATGGTCGCTGGTATTATCACTCTCGGTTTTATCTACGGTGCTTATTTTACCGAAACGTTCCGTGGTGCTTTTATGGCAGTGCCGAAAGGGCATATAGAGGCGGCGACGGCGTTTGGTTTTACTCGTGGGCAAGTGTTTCGGCGGATCATGTTTCCGGCGATGATGCGTTACGCCCTGCCAGGCATTGGCAACAACTGGCAGGTGATCCTTAAATCTACCGCTCTGGTTTCGTTACTCGGCCTGGAAGATGTGGTCAAAGCCACGCAACTTGCGGGTAAAAGTACCTGGGAACCGTTCTATTTCGCCATCGTCTGCGGCGTGATTTATCTGGTTTTCACCACCGTTTCCAATGGTGTGCTGCTGTTCCTTGAGCGCCGCTACTCCGTGGGTGTGAAGAGGGCTGACCTGTGATCGAAATCTTACATGAATACTGGAAACCGCTGCTGTGGACCGACGGTTATCGCTTTACTGGTGTGGCGATCACTCTGTGGCTGCTTATTTTGTCGGTAGTGATAGGCGGAGTCCTGGCGCTGTTTCTGGCGATTGGTCGTGTCTCAAGTAATAAATACATCCAGTTTCCAATCTGGTTATTTACCTATATTTTTCGCGGTACGCCGCTGTATGTTCAGTTGCTGGTGTTCTATTCCGGCATGTACACGCTGGAGATTGTTAAGGGAACCGAATTCCTTAACGCTTTCTTCCGCAGTGGCCTGAACTGTACCGTGCTGGCGCTGACGCTTAACACCTGCGCTTATACTACCGAGATTTTTGCCGGGGCAATCCGTTCAGTGCCGCATGGGGAAATTGAAGCCGCCAGAGCCTACGGTTTCTCAACCTTTAAAATGTATCGCTGCATTATTTTGCCTTCTGCGCTGCGTATTGCGTTACCGGCATACAGCAACGAAGTGATCCTGATGCTGCACTCTACTGCGCTGGCGTTTACGGCCACGGTGCCGGATCTGCTGAAAATAGCCCGCGATATTAACGCCGCCACGTATCAACCTTTTACCGCCTTCGGCATTGCCGCGGTGCTCTATTTAATCATCTCTTATGTCCTGATCAGCCTCTTTCGCAGAGCGGAAAAACGCTGGTTGCAGCATGTGAAACCTTCTTCAACGCACTGAGAATACGATGTCCGAGAATAAATTAAACGTTATCGATTTGCACAAACGCTACGGCGAACATGAAGTGCTGAAAGGGGTTTCCCTGCAGGCGAACGCCGGAGATGTGATAAGCATCATCGGGTCGTCGGGATCGGGGAAAAGTACCTTTTTGCGATGCATTAACTTCCTCGAAAAGCCGAGCGAAGGATCGATCGTGGTTAATGGTCAGACGATCAATCTGGTGCGTGACAAAGACGGTCAACTCAAAGTCGCCGATAAAAATCAGCTGCGCTTACTGCGCACACGCCTGACCATGGTGTTCCAGCACTTCAATCTCTGGAGCCATATGACGGTGCTGGAAAACGTCATGGAAGCGCCGATTCAGGTGTTGGGCCTGAGCAAGCAGGAAGCTCGCGAGCGGGCGGTGAAGTATCTGGCGAAAGTCGGCATAGACGAACGTGCGCAGGGTAAATACCCGGTGCACCTGTCCGGTGGTCAGCAACAGCGTGTTTCCATCGCAAGGGCGCTGGCAATGGAACCGGAAGTTCTGCTGTTTGATGAACCTACCTCGGCGCTCGATCCTGAACTGGTAGGCGAGGTGTTGCGTATTATGCAGCAGCTCGCAGAAGAGGGGAAAACGATGGTTGTAGTGACCCACGAAATGGGCTTTGCCCGCCACGTCTCCACGCATGTAATTTTTCTTCATCAAGGGAAAATTGAAGAAGAGGGTACGCCAGAAAAGTTATTCGGCAACCCGCAAAGTCCGCGTCTGCAACAGTTCCTTAAGGGATCGCTAAAATAATTATCTCTCCGGTGGCTAATGCTGCCGGTGTATTTTCAGGGGGAATTTGCGAGTCAGCTTCCGCTGAAATGTAAAAGTTGCAGTCCGCTAAAAATACTTCTGAATTCGCTGTCCAAAGATAAAAACTGCCTGCTGCATTGGGTGTTAATCGTGGTTATTGTCGCGTCATCTTAAATTTGAGGGGTGACGGAACGCCATGACAATATCGACAACTTCCACGCCGCATGATGCGGTATTTAAATCTTTTTTACGCCATCCAGACACTGCGCGGGATTTTATTGATATTCATCTTCCCGCACCGCTGCGCAAACTGTGTGATTTAACGACGCTCAAACTGGAACCCAACAGTTTTATTGATGAAGACCTGCGGCAATATTATTCCGACCTCTTGTGGTCTGTGAAAACGCAGGAGGGAGTGGGTTATATTTATGTAGTGATAGAGCACCAAAGTAAGCCGGAAGAACTAATGGCTTTTCGCATGATGCGCTATTCCATCGCGGCGATGCAAAACCATCTGGATGCGGGCTATAAAGAACTTCCGTTGGTGATCCCAATGCTGTTTTATCATGGTTGCAGAAGCCCTTATCCTTATTCTCTCTGCTGGCTTGATGAATTTGCTGAGCCTGCGATTGCCCGCAAAATATATTCATCAGCGTTTCCGTTGGTGGATATTACCGTGGTGCCGGATGACGAGATTATGCAACACCGCAAAATGGCGCTGTTGGAGTTAATTCAGAAACATATTCGCCAGCGCGATCTGTTGGGATTAGTCGATCAAATTGTTTCGCTGCTAGTTACAGGGAACACTAATGACAGACAGCTAAAAGCCCTGTTTAATTACGTATTACAAACAGGGGATGCCCAGCGTTTCCGTGCATTTATTGGTGAGATAACAGAACGCGCACCACAAGAAAAGGAGAAACTGATGACCATTGCTGACAGATTACGTGAAGAAGGGCGGAATGATGGATTAATTCTGGGCAAACGCGAAGAAGCCCTGCGTATTGCTCAGGAGATGTTGGAGAGAGGGTTAGACAGAGAGTTAGTTCTGATGGTGACCAGACTTTCGCCAGACGATCTTATCGCGCAAAGCCACTAATCCTGTAACACTGGGATTAACTGGCGGATGTTTGCAGTAAACCACATCAGCGAACGACATCCGCCAGCGCCTCTTCTAAATCGTACCAGCGAAAAGCGAACCCCGCTTCTTCAAGCCGTTTTGGCAAGGCGCGTTGTCCGCCCAATACCAGAACCGATGATTCCCCCATCAGCAAGCGAATAGCTGTGGCAGGGACGCGCAAAATCGCCGGGCGATGCAGCGCATGACCAAGCGCATGGGCAAATTGTTCATTGTGTACCGGATATGGCGAGACCATATTAAATGGCCCGCGCAGATCGTTATCCAGCAGCCAGAGAATACCGTTGACCATATCATCAATATGAATCCAGGCCAGATACTGCCGACCGGAGCCAATCGGACCGCCCAGGCCAAGGCGAAACGGAGGCAGCATTTTGCCGAGGATACCGCCATCCGAAGCCAGTACTACGCCGGTACGCAGCAGGCACACTCGTGTTTTGTCGCTTTGCGCCCGACAGGCAATTTCCTCCCAACGGGCGCAGAGTTTATGGGTAAATTCGTTATGTGGCGGTTCTTCTTCAGTGACCACGACTTCACCTAAGTCACCATAATATCCCGCCGCCGAGCCTGAAATGAGCACTGACGGCGGCGTGTCGCTGGCGTTAATCAAATCCACCAGTTTTTGCGTGATATTCCAGCGGCTTTGGCAGAGGAGATCTTTTTGCTCGCGAGTCCAGCGTTTATCAGCAATCGGTTCTCCGGCCAGGTTGATTACTGCATCAACGCTGTTGAGGTTGCTTTGATCGGCAAGCCCTTGCCATAGTGTCACTCGGGAGCCGAGAACGGAACTGGCTGTCTGCGGGTTACGCGTTACCACCGTTACCTGATGGCCCAGTTCCAACAAGCGTGGGATTAAATGGCGACCAATTAATCCCGTCCCTCCGGTGATCACTATATTCATGCAGCCTCCCGATATAGCGGTTAACGCTGCCAGCTCAAGGTCATGGATACCGAATCGGCATAGCGCAGCGCGTGAAGTTTATCGATCTCCACTTCAGCATACGTCACCCAGTGATGTTCACGTGCGATATCGAGCACATCCTGAGTTAATTTTTCCAGCAAAGAGAAACGGTTATTCTCTACGTGTTGAATGATGTTTTTGGTAACGGTGCGATAATTCAGCGCGTCATTAATATCTTCGCTGGTACGCGCTTTATCGGCGGGGTAATGGATCGTCACGTTGATAACGATATCCTGACGGTTGTTAATCTCTTCGTCTTTAATTCCGATAAATGTACGTAAGCGAAGGTTCTTTATACGAATAATCGCGGCAGGTTGTGCCATTGCAGGTTCTCCGTTGTTTTATTTAGGATTAAATAATACACGAGAACCAGGTTCTGTTAACTATTCGAAATCTCATCATTTACTTGTGCTTTTAGTAGCGCCTGCCCGGTAGCAGGACGTGAGCGGATTCGTTCATACCAGTTTTTTACTGCCGGATACATCGCGAGATCAATTCGCTGGCGAGTCCATGCATTAACCCACGGCCAACAGGCAATATCTGCAATACTGTAGTTTTCACCGCCCAGCCAGGGCGAGTTTTCCAGGCGCTTATTCAGCACATGATACAGACGCTGAGTTTCAACCTGATAACGCTCAATTGCATAGGGAATAGTCTGTGGCGCTGCATGATTAAAATGGTGATTTTGCCCGAGCATCGGCCCCAGGCCTCCAACCTGCCAGAATAACCACTGTAATGTGGCGGCGCGCTCACGCGGTTCATGACCTAAAAATAGCCCTGTTTTTTCCGCCAGATACAACAAAATTGCACCTGACTCAAAGAGGCTTAATGGTTCACCGCCGTCAGTCGGGGCATGATCAACAATCGCCGGAATTTTATTGTTGGGCGAAATGCGCAAAAACTCCGGGCGAAACTGACCACCTTTACCGAGGTCAACTTTGATTAAGCGATAATCCAGTCCCGCCTCTTCGAGAAACAACGTAATTTTGTGACCATTCGGCGTTGGGGCGAAATAGAGATCGATCATTGCAGCTCCGGTTATCTAATAATCTGAACACATCAAGTATAGAAAGCGCAGCGACTTGTGTAAGTTTTCATCAAGTAACCGTGACAAAAAGGCTCTATAGTTTGATAGCAAGCCCATTTATCGCTGAGGACATAATGAGTAAACCTGCAATCACGCTGTGGTCAGATGCCCATTTTTTCTCCCCTTATGTGTTATCCGCCTGGGTGGCGTTGCAGGAGAAAGGCCTGCCTTTTCATATAAAAACCATCAACCTCGACAGCGGTGAACATTTGCGGCCGACGTGGCAAGGTTACGGACAGACACGGCGCGTGCCGTTGTTACAAATTGATGATTTTGAGTTAAGTGAATCCTCTGCCATTGCAGAATATCTGGAGGATCGTTTTGCGCCGCCGACCTGGGAGCGCATTTATCCGCTTGATTTGCAAAATCGGGCGCGGGCACGGCAGATTCAGGCCTGGCTACGCAGCGATCTGATGCCCATCCGCGAAGAGCGTCCGACGGATGTTGTCTTTGCTGGTGCGAAAAAAGCGCCATTAACGGTGGAGGGAAAGGCCAGTGCAGAGAAACTGTTCGCGATGGCAGAACATTTACTGGCGCATGACCAGCCGAATCTGTTTGGTGAGTGGTGTATTGCAGATACTGATTTGGCGTTAATGATTAACCGCCTGGTATTACAGGGTGATGAGGTGCCGGAACGTCTGGTGGATTATGCAGCATTCCAGTGGCAGCGGGCTTCAGTTCAGCTTTTTATTGCACTTTCGGCGAAGCAATCTGGCTGATAGAGGCGATAGAATCCAGTATCATAGCTTACGTTTTTTCGACGAGGAGTGAGTGATGAAACTGATGTTTGCATCGGACATTCATGGGTCGTTACCGGCGACGGAACGTGTTCTGGATTTGTTTGCCCAGAGCGGAGCTCAGTGGCTGGTGATTCTTGGCGACGTGCTGAATCATGGCCCGAGAAACGCCCTGCCTGAAGGGTATGCGCCAGCCAAAGTAGCCGAACGGCTGAATGAGGTGGCGCATAAAGTTATCGCCGTGCGCGGCAACTGCGATAGCGAAGTGGATCAGATGCTGCTGCACTTCCCTATAACCGCACCGTGGCAACAGGTATTACTGGAAAAGCAACGTCTGTTTCTGACGCATGGTCATCTGTTTGGCCCGGATAATCTGCCGGCTTTAAACCAGAACGACGTGCTGGTGTACGGTCATACCCATCTACCAGTGGCGGAACAGCGGGGTGAAATTTTCCACTTTAACCCCGGTTCGGTAAGCATTCCGAAAGGCGGCTATCCGGCGAGCTATGGCATGTTGGATGATGACGTACTAAGCGTAATCGCACTCAATGATCAAAGTATCATTGCGCAGATCGCGATTAATCCGTAATTTACTCCACAACTCAAAATGCGCCGTAAGAGCGCCAGAAAAAGAAGGTTTCCTGATAATGGAACAGCGTCGTTTGGCAAGTACTGAA
Source organism: Escherichia sp. MOD1-EC5433 (assembly GCF_002966005.1). Classification (NCBI taxonomy): domain Bacteria; kingdom Pseudomonadati; phylum Pseudomonadota; class Gammaproteobacteria; order Enterobacterales; family Enterobacteriaceae; genus Escherichia; species Escherichia sp. MOD1-EC5433. Next base: position 268,978 of record NZ_PTRL01000003.1, read on the forward strand.
TGGGTGGATATTGTCAATGAAGAGAACGAAGTCATTGCACAAGCCAGCCGGGAACAAATGCGGGCACAGTGTCTGCGTCATCGTGCAACTTATATCGTCGTGCATGATGGCATGGGCAAAATTCTTGTGCAGCGTCGTACCGAGACAAAAGACTTTTTACCCGGCATGTTAGATGCGACCGCTGGTGGTGTGGTCCAGGCCGATGAGCAACTGCTGGAATCCGCACGTCGCGAAGCGGAAGAAGAGTTGGGCATTGCTGGTGTCCCCTTTGCCGAGCACGGGCAGTTCTATTTCGAAGATAAAAATTGCCGTGTCTGGGGCGCGCTGTTCAGTTGTGTCTCTCACGGTCCATTCGCCCTCCAGGAAGATGAAGTCAGTGAAGTTTGCTGGCTAACGCCGGAAGAAATCACCGCACGTTGCGATGAGTTTACTCCAGACTCGCTGAAAGCTCTGGCGTTGTGGATGAAGCGCAATGCCAAAAATGAAGCCGTAGAGACTGAAACGGCAGAATGAAAAAAGAGCCGCAATTGCGGCTCTTAACATTTTTAATGGTAGCCCATTAACTGAGCGCCGATCACCACGACGCTGGACATAATAAACAGCAGTCCAAGCAGTGTCGCACCCACTTTCAGCCAGTTACGGAAGTCCACCCGGCAAACGCCGAGCGTCGCCATTAGCGAAGCCGAGGTCGGGTAAATGATGTGACTGAAGCCATCGCCAAACTGGAACGCCAGCACGGTAACCTGACGGTTAACACCGACCAGATCGCCAAGCGGTGCCAGTAACGGCATGGTTAGCGCAGCCTGACCAGAACCGGATGTCACGAAGAAATTGAATACCGCCTGGAAGAGCAACATAAACCAGGCCGCGACAGCGTTATCCAGACCGCTAATGGCATTGGCAATGCTGTTGAGGATAGTATTCAGCACGCTGGCCTCACCAGCTTCACCGTTACCCACCAGAAGCAAAATCCCTTTGGCGAAACCCACCAGCAGGGCAGGGGCGATCATCATGCGCGCGCCTTCGGTAAAGGATGAAGCCATGGTATTTACCGTCATGCCGTTAAGACTGAAGACAACGCCGATGATGCCAATCACCAGCCCCATAGTGAAGAACTGGCTGGCGATTTCTGGAATAAACCAGGCATTAACGATCACCCCCCAAATCACCCAGATCATAACGGCGGTCAGGACAATCAATACCAGCCAGTCACCAAAGGTAAACGGACGTTGTTCAACGTCAGCCTGCTTTTCACGGAAGAAGCGATCGGAATCATGCACGCGTGACAACAGAGGATTCTTTTTCACTCGTGAGGCGTAAACCATGGTAAAGATCAGGCCAATCAGAGTGGCGATAACCCACACCACAATGCGCAGGCCGGAGCCGGAAAGCACCGGAACGCCAGCAATCCCCTGGGCGACAACTACGCAGAACGGGTTCATCCACGAGCTGGCAAAACCGATTTGAGTGGCGATATAGGTCACCAGGACGGTAGTAATACTGTCATAACCCAGTCGTACCATTAGCGGGGCAATGATGATGGCAAAGGCGACGGCCTCTTCCCCCATGCCGAACACCGCACCACCGAGCGAAAAGAGAATAAACAGCGCAGGAATAAAGAGAATTTCATTCCCTCGTGTATGGCGGATAAGCGCCAGTATGCCGTTATCAATGGTTCCTGTACGCATCACGATGCCAAATGCACCGCCAATCACCAGCATAAACATGATGATGCCAACGGCTGTCCCGTATTTCGATCCGGAGGTTAACCCTTCAAACGGGAAGTTCATCAGGCCAGGGCGTTCATCGCCCGTCGAGAACAGTTGTACGCGGTGATACTCAGGTTCGCCGGCCTCGTTGGTCAGAATGCGAAATGAGTGAGGGTCTACGACTTTGCGTGTTTTCGTCTGACCATCAACCTGGTACTGCACTTCCTGACTGTCAAACATCCCCACCGGAACAACCCATGTGGCGAGACTGGTTAAAATAGCGACAAAAAAGATAATCACCAGCGTATCGGGCATTGCCCATCTTCTGGTTGGTTTGGATTCAGTTATTGCGGACATAGCGCAAATTTTCCCTTGCACAAGACAAAGTGGTAAGTATGCAAAGTGATATGGCGCAATTCATTGATGCAGCGCAGTTAAGCAAGATAATCAGAAAGGAGTAATGCAAATTAAGAGAATAAAAAACCGGAAATAGTGACTATTTCCGGTTCAGATATCCGCAGCGCAAGGCTGCGGATTATGACGAGATTACTGCTGCTGTTGTGCAGACTGAATCGCAGTCAGCGCGATGGTGTAGACGATGTCGTCAACCAGTGCGCCACGGGACAGGTCGTTAACCGGCTTGCGCATACCCTGCAGCATCGGCCCGATGGAGATCAGGTCGGCAGAACGCTGTACCGCTTTGTAGGTGGTGTTACCGGTGTTCAGATCCGGGAAGATGAACACGGTAGCGCGACCTGCAACCGGAGAGTTCGGCGCTTTGGATTTCGCAACGTCAGCCATTACCGCAGCGTCGTACTGCAGCGGACCGTCGATCATCAGGTCAGGACGTTTTTCCTGCGCCAGACGAGTTGCTTCGCGAACTTTTTCTACGTCGCTACCTGCACCAGAAGTACCGGTGGAGTAGGAGAGCATAGCAACACGCGGTTCGATACCGAAGGCTGCGGCGGAATCTGCGGACTGAATCGCAATTTCTGCCAGCTGTTCTGCGGTCGGATCCGGGTTGATCGCACAGTCACCGTAAACGTAAACCTGTTCCGGCAGCAGCATGAAGAACACGGAAGATACCAGGGAGCTGCCCGGTGCCGTTTTGATCAGCTGCAGCGGCGGACGGATGGTGTTTGCGGTGGTGTGAACAGCACCGGAAACCAGACCGTCAACTTCATCCTGTTCCAGCATCAGCGTACCGAGAACCACGTTGTCTTCCAGCTGTTCGCGGGCAACGGTTTCGGTCATACCTTTGTTCTTACGCAGTTCGACCAGACGAGCAACATAGCTTTCGCGAACCACTTCTGGATCAACGATTTCGATGCCTGCGCCCAGTTCTACGCCCTGAGACGCTGCAACGCGGTTGATCTCTGCCGGATTACCCAGCAGAACGCAAGTTGCGATACCACGTTCAGCACAGATAGCGGCTGCTTTAACCGTACGCGGTTCGTCGCCTTCCGGCAGAACAATACGTTTGCCCGCTTTGCGCGCCAGTTCAGTCAGCTGATAACGGAACGCTGGCGGAGAGAGACGACGGCTGCGCTCGGAAGTGGCAGTCAGAGAATCGATCCAGTCAGCGTTGATGTAGTTAGCAACATATTCCTGAACTTTCTCGATACGCTCATGATCGTCAACCGGAACTTCCAGGTTGAAGCTCTGCAGGCTCAGAGAAGTCTGCCAGGTGTTGGTGTTCACCATAAATACCGGCAGGCCGGTAGCGAAAGCACGTTCGCACAGTTTAGAAATGCGCGCGTCCATTTCGTAGCCGCCAGTCAGCAGCAGGGCCCCGATTTCTACGCCGTTCATTGCAGCCAGGCAAGCGGCAACCAGCACGTCAGGACGGTCTGCGGAAGTCACCAGCAGAGAACCGGCACGGAAGTGCTCCAGCATGTGCGGAATGCTGCGTGCGCAGAAAGTTACGGATTTAACGCGGCGAGTGTTGATGTCGCCTTCGTTGATGATGGTCGCATTCAGGTGACGCGCCATATCGATCGCACGGGTTGCGATCAGATCAAAGCTCCACGGCACAGCGCCGAGAACCGGCAATGGGCTGGATTCTTGCAGCTTCGCCGGATCAACATTGTTGACTTTAGCTTTGGAAGAGTCGTCGAAAATCTCGGACAGATCCGGGCGAGTACGCCCTTGTTCATCAACCGGTGCGTTCAGTTTGTTAACGATAACGCCGGTGATATTGGTGTTTTTTGCACCGCCGAAGCTGTTGCGGGTCAGTTCGATACGCTCTTTCAGCTGTTCCGGGGTGTCAGTGCCCTGAGACATAACGAAGACGATTTCCGCATTCAGCGTTTTGGCGATTTCGTAGTTCAGAGACTGGGCAAACTGGTGCTTACGTGTCGGGACCAGACCTTCAACCAGAACCACTTCAGCGTCTTTGGTGTTAGCATGGTAGTTCGCGACGATCTCTTCCATCAGCACATCTTTTTTATTGCTGGAAAGCAGACCTTCAACGTAACTCATTTTCAGCGGTTCAGCGGCTGTCGTGGTGGAAGAATTCGCACGCACAATAGTCGTTGTCTGATCGGGCGCATCGCCACCGGTACGCGGCTGAGCGATAGGTTTGAAAACGCTCAGACGAACGCCTTTGCGTTCCATTGCACGGATCACGCCAAGACTGACGCTGGTCAGACCGACGCTGGTTCCGGTAGGGATCAGCATAATAATACGGGACACGGTTTATCCTCTTTCGTTACCGCCGGTTTGGCGGGTTACAAAACAGCACCGCCAGCAGGGCTGGCGGTGTGGAATCAGGCGGTCAGGCGGCAGGCGTCTTGCGCGATAACCAGCTCTTCGTTGGTTGGGATCACAACAGCAGGGCGGGTGCCTTCTTTGTTGATGAAACCAGATTTGCCGAAACGTGCAGCCAGGTTGCGTTCATGATCAACTTCAAAGCCCAGCACGCCCAGTTTGCCCAGAGACAGTTCACGAACCATCGCGGCATTTTCACCGATACCACCGGTGAATACAACTGCGTCCAGACGACCATCCATCAGTGCAGTGTATGCACCGATATATTTCGCCAGACGGTGGCAGTAAACGTCCATTGCGCGCTTCGCGTCTTCTTTAGTCGCGTAGTTGTCTTCAACATAGCGGCAGTCGCTGGTGACTTCGGTCAGACCCAGCAGGCCAGACTCTTTGGTCAGCATTTTGTTGATTGCGTCAACGCTCATGCCCAGGGTGTCGTGCAGGTGGAAGATGATAGCCGGGTCGATATCGCCAGAGCGAGTACCCATTACCAGACCTTCCAGCGGGGTCAGACCCATAGAGGTGTCAACGCATTTACCGTTGCGGATAGCAGAAACGGAACCACCGTTGCCCAGGTGGCAGGTGATGATGTTCAGCTCTTCTACCGGTTTGTTCAGCATTTTTGCCGCTTCCTGGGTTACATAGAAGTGGCTGGTGCCGTGCGCGCCGTAACGACGGATGCCGTGCTCTTTGTACAGGTTGTACGGCAGAGCGTAGAGGTAAGACTCTTCCGGCATAGTCTGGTGGAACGCAGTGTCAAATACAGCAACGTTTTTGTCTTTCAGCTGCGGGAAAGATTTCAGAGCTTCTTCGATACCGATCAGGTGAGCCGGGTTGTGCAGCGGTGCAAAAGAAGCCGCATCTTTGATACCCTGAATAACAGACTCATCGATCACTACGGAGCTGGTATACTTCTCGCCGCCGTGTACGATACGGTGACCGATAGCGGTCAGCTGCGCAGAAAGTTCTGGTTTTTGTGCCAGAATATTATTAACGATAAAGTTGAGCGCTTCGCTGTGAGCGGCGCCTGCACCTAAAGCCGCTTCTTGTTTATTGCCGTCCATTTTCCATTTGATGCGTGCTTCGGGCAGGTGGAAACATTCGGCTAAACCAGAAAGGTACTCTTCACCATTTACAGCATCGATGATTGCAAATTTCAGTGAAGAACTACCGCAGTTCAGAACCAGTACTAACTTACTCGACATGGAAGTACCTATAATTGATACGTGGCTAAAAAAACGTCAGGGAGCCATAGAGCGTAGCGCATGATGACACCGACATTTATGATTAACATCATGCACTGCAAATTTTTTTTGCATGATGGAATAAATATCTTGAGTCTATGCCATTTTGCGTAATTTTCAGCCAATGGCATAATGTATATGAATTTGACGACTCAATGAATATGTACTACTTAGGCCTTCAGGCTGCTAAAGGATACCTGATAGTGGGTATGGAAGACAAAATGTTTTGAACGTTGTCCCGCTGAGTTGTGAATTTGCACAAATTTTTGAATTTTTATATGTGAAGTTGAGGTGAAGCATGTCAACGCCGGATAATCGTTCTGTTAATTTTTTTAGCTTGTTTCGCCGGGGACAGCATTACTCAAAGACGTGGCCGCTGGAAAAACGCCTTGCCCCGGTCTTTGTTGAAAATCGCGTTATCAAGATGACGCGCTATGCGATTCGTTTTATGCCGCCGATTGCTGTGTTCACTCTCTGCTGGCAAATTGCACTAGGCGGTCAGCTTGGGCCGGCTGTTGCTACTGCGTTGTTCGCCCTGAGTTTGCCGATGCAGGGGCTATGGTGGCTGGGCAAACGTTCTGTTACGCCATTACCACCAGCGATCCTGAGTTGGTTTTATGAGGTTCGCGGTAAATTGCAGGAGGCCGGGCAAGCATTAGCACCCGTAGAAGGCAAGCCTGATTATCAGGCATTAGCTGACACGCTTAAGCGCGCCTTCAAACAACTGGATAAAACTTTCCTTGATGATTTGTAATTGACCCCTGATTACGCATATAAAAGAAGGCAGACATCGGCCTTCTTTTTTTTCACCGTAGTAAAGTGATACAGGAGTCAACAATGGAAATGACCAACGCGCAACGTCTTATTTTGTCTAACCAGTACAAAATGATGACTATGCTCGATCCGGCAAATGCTGAACGTTATCGTCGTCTGCAAACAATCATTGAACGCGGTTATGGATTGCAGATGCGTGAACTGGATCGTGAGTTTGGCGAGCTGAAAGAAGAAACCTGCCGCACTATCATCGACATTATGGAGATGTATCACGCACTGCATGTCTCCTGGTCTAATTTGCAGGATCAACAAGCTATCGATGAACGCCGTGTCACTTTCCTCGGCTTCGACGCTGCCACCGAAGCACGTTATCTCGGTTATGTACGCTTTATGGTTAATGTCGAAGGGCGTTACACCCATTTTGATGCCGGGACTCACGGCTTTAATGCCCAGACGCCAATGTGGGAGAAATACCAACGCATGTTGAACGTCTGGCATTCTTGCCCGCGTCAGTATCATCTGAGCACAAACGAAATTAATCAAATCATTAACGCCTGAGGAGGCTTGCGTGCGGTGCAAAGGTTTTCTGTTTGATCTTGATGGTACGCTGGTAGACTCCCTGCCTGCGGTAGAGCGGGCGTGGAGCAACTGGGCGAGACGCCATGGATTAACGCCGGAAGAAGTGCTGGCTTTTATTCACGGTAAACAGGCAATAACGTCTCTGCGCCATTTTATGGTGGGGAAATCGGAGGCGGAAATTGCTGCAGAGTTTACGCGTCTGGAGCAAATTGAGGCTACGGAAACCGAAGGAATTTCTGCACTTCCTGGGGCAATCGCCTTACTCAATCATTTGAATAAAGCGGGTATTCCATGGGCGATTGTGACTTCAGGTTCAATGCCAGTTGCACGAGCGCGCCACAAAGTAGCCGGACTTCCTGCACCGGAAGTATTTGTTACTGCGGAGCGGGTGAAACGTGGGAAACCAGAGCCCGACGCGTATCAGTTAGGCGCGCAACTGCTGGGTCTTGCACCACACGAATGCGTTGTAGTGGAAGACGCTCCCGCAGGTGTGCTTTCTGGCCTGGCAGCGGGATGCCATGTTATTGCGGTTAATGCACCGGCAGACACTCCACGTCTGAATGAGGTAGATTTGGTTCTCCATAGTCTGGAGCAAATTACTGTGACCAAACAGCCAAATGGCGATGTTATTATTTCGTGAAACACCTAATCATGATTTAGCCCCGTCTCGTCGGGGCTTTTTTGTGGCAGAATCACATCCCCCTCAATTAACAAGGATAAGTTGTGAACGGTGAATTGATCTGGGTTCTCTCATTACTGGCCGTTGCCATAGTCCTGTTTGCAACAGGCAGAGTGCGTATGGATGCGGTCGCTTTGTTTGTTATTGTCGCGTTTGCATTAAGCGGAACGCTGACGGTCCCCGAAGTTTTTTCCGGCTTTTCCGATCCTAACATTGTGCTGATCGCCGCCCTGTTTATTATTGGCGATGGTTTAGTCCGTACCGGCGTTGCCACCGTGATGGGGACATGGCTGGTCAAAGTGGCCGGCAACAGTGAAATCAAAATGCTGGTTTTACTGATGTTAACTGTCGCGGGTCTTGGCGCATTTATGAGTTCAACTGGCGTCGTCGCTATCTTTATTCCCGTGGTGTTAAGCGTTGCCATGCGTATGCAAACGTCGCCGTCGCGCCTGATGATGCCGCTAAGTTTTGCCGGGTTGATTAGCGGCATGATGACGCTGGTGGCGACCCCGCCTAACCTGGTGGTGAACAGCGAACTGCTACGCGAGGGTTATCACGGGTTTAGTTTCTTTAGCGTAACGCCTATCGGCCTGGTCGTATTGGTACTCGGCATCTTATACATGCTGGTGATGCGTTTTATGCTGAAAGGGGATTCCCAGACCCCGCAGCGCGAAGGCTGGACGCGTCGCACCTTCCGCGATCTTATTCGTGAATACCGTCTTACCGGGCGTGCGCGCCGTCTGGCTATTCGCCCCGGTTCGCCGATGATCGGTCAACGGCTGGACGACCTTAAATTGCGTGAACGCTATGGTGCAAACGTCATTGGTGTTGAACGCTGGCGGCGTTTTCGTCGTGTTATTGTGAATGTGAACGGGGTTTCTGAATTTCGCGCGCGTGACGTTTTGCTTATTGATATGTCAGCGGCTGACGTCGATCTCCGGCAATTTTGCAGTGAACAATTACTGGAGCCGATGGTTTTGCGCGGCGAGTATTTTTCCGATCAGGCTCTTGATGTCGGTATGGCAGAGATTTCATTAATTCCTGAGTCAGAGCTTATTGGTAAATCGGTTCGCGAAATCGGCTTTCGTACCCGCTACGGGCTGAATGTCGTGGGGCTGAAACGCAATGGCGTGGCGCTGGAAGGTTCGTTGGCGGATGAACCTCTGCTGCTGGGCGATATTATTCTGGTGGTTGGTAACTGGAAACTGATCGGTATGCTGGCAAAACAGGGCCGCGATTTTGTGGCGCTGAATTTACCGGAAGAAGTGAGTGAAGCATCACCCGCACACAGCCAGGCGCCACATGCCATTTTCTGTCTGGTGCTGATGGTGGCGTTAATGCTGACCGATGAAATTCCTAACCCTGTTGCCGCTATCATTGCCTGCCTGCTGATGGGGAAATTCCGCTGTATCGATGCCGAAAGTGCCTATAAATCCATTCACTGGCCGAGCATTATTTTGATCGTTGGGATGATGCCGTTTGCTGTGGCATTACAGAAAACCGGTGGTGTCGCGCTCGCGGTGAAAGGGCTGATGGACATCGGCGGCGGTTACGGGCCGCATATGATGCTGGTCTGTTTGTTTGTCTTGTCGGCAGTTATTGGGTTATTTATCTCTAATACCGCGACGGCGGTGTTGATGGCTCCGATTGCGCTGGCTGCCGCAAAAACAATGGGCGTATCACCTTATCCGTTCGCAATGGTCGTGGCGATGGCTGCATCCGCCGCTTTTATGACGCCAGTTTCTTCCCCCGTTAACACACTGGTATTAGGCCCGGGGAATTACAGTTTCAGTGACTTTGTGAAGCTGGGAGTACCGTTCACCATTATCGTGATGGTGGTTTGTGTGGTGATGATCCCGATGTTGTTTCCATTTTGACGAGAGCCAGATGTCGCATCCGTTGCTTATTGCCTGATGCGACGCTGGCGCGTCTTATCAGGCTGTGTCGGCTGGTATCAGGCTGCTTACAGCGGTGAATCCTGGCTAATCTCATCGAGCGAAAGATGAAAGCTGGGAACAAATACCTCCATGAAGTAGTCCATCTCCTGGCTGCGGCGCGCTTCAAGCGTCGCTTCCAGTCGCGTTTTTGCCAGCAAAAATTCATTATTTCCGGCTGCGAGTTCTTCCAGGCATTTCAGATACGCACACAGCGCATCCGCCTGTTTAACCAGTGACTTTTCTTCATCGCTATACGCATTTTCATCGATTAATGGCGCAAAAATATCCCGCAGCTCCTCTGGAACCATATCGACAAGTTTTTGCTGAGCGATTTTCTCAATGGCTTTATATTCCAGGGCGATTTGCGAGTTGAAGTATTTCACCGGAGTAGGGAGATCGCCAGTGAGCACTTCAGAGGCATCGTGGTACATCGCCAGCAGTGCGATGCGTTCTGCATTCACCTGTCCGCCAAATTTGCGATTCTTGATGGCTGCCAGTGCATGGGCGACCATCGCTACCTGCAAACTGTGTTCGGACACATTTTCCGTCCGCACGTTGCGCATTAGCGGCCAGCGGTTAATGAGTTTCAGGCGGGAGAGGTGGGCAAAAAAATGGCTCTGTTTCATAGTGACCTTACGAGTGATGACATCCTGAGGTCATTGTGGAGGGATAACACTGCCGGATGCAATCTCCGGCAGTGAATTTAAGATTACAACTGATGATAACCGGAAAGGAAACGAGCGAACTTGCTCAAGGACAGTTCGATATCATCAACACGCGGCAGCGTGACAATGCGGAAGTGATCCGGCCATGGCCAGTTAAATGCAGTTCCTTGTACCAGCAGAACTTTTTCCTGTAACAGGAAATCCAGTACCATCTTCTGATCGTCGTGAATATTAAAGCGTTTGGCGTCGATTTTCGGGAACATATACAGTGCGCCGCGCGGCTTCACGCAGGAAACACCTGGAATGTCGTTAATCAATTCCCAGGCGCGATTACGCTGCTCGTAAAGACGTCCACCCGGCATGATAAACTCGCTGATGCTCTGATAGCCGCCGAGTGCGGTCTGTATTGCGTGTTGTGCGGGAACGTTAGCGCACAGTCGCATTGAGGCCAGCATTTCCAGACCTTCGATGTAGCCTTTGGCGTGTTTTTTCGGCCCGTTCAGCACCATCCAGCCCTGACGGAAGCCAGCAACACGATACGTTTTCGACAGTCCATTAAAGGTAATAGTCAGCAAGTCAGGAGCTAACGGCGCAATCGAGTGATGCTCAGCGTCGTCATAGAGGATTTTGTCGTAAATTTCATCGGCGAAGATAATGAGATTATGTTGACGCGCAATCTCCACAATCTCCATCAAAAGTTCTTTGGAATATACTGCGCCGGTTGGGTTGTTCGGGTTGATAATAACAATGCCGCGCGTGCGTGGCGTAATTTTGGCGCGAATGTCATCGAGATCCGGGAACCAGTCAGAGGATTCATCGCAAAGATAGTGCACTGCTTTACCGCCGGAGAGCGAAACTGCCGCTGTCCATAGAGGGTAATCAGGCGCAGGAACCAACATTTCGTCCCCACTGTTCAGCAATGCCTGCATTGCCTGAACGATAAGCTCTGATACACCATTGCCAATGTAAATATCTTCCACGGTAACATCACGCATACCGCGAGCCTGGTAGTGCTGCATGATGGCTTTACGCGCGGAGTAAAGACCTTTGGAATCGCAATAGCCCTGAGCTGTCGGGAGGTTGCGTATCACGTCAACCAGGATTTCATCGGGTGCGTCAAAACCGAACGGCGCTGGGTTGCCGATGTTCAGTTTCAGTACCTTGTTACCTTCTTCTTCCAGGCGTTTTGCTTCTTTCAGCACCGGACCACGGATGTCGTAACAGACATTCTCTAATTTGCTGGATTTTTCAATGGGGGACATGAATCTTGACCTTTTTGCTGTTATCGCCACTCCCTGCCGTGGAAGTCAGCTTAGAACAATGTACTCCCCCGAGGCGGCGTTTTGAAGTTCTGCAGAACAAGATTTTGCTGGCAGAGAAAGAGGAATTGTGCTGTTAATAACTTAATTATCGCAAAATAATAAGATGCATATACTTAATAAGTGATGTTTGGTAGTGATTTATTCTGAATATCAATTCAGAGTATGGTTTTTTTGTCTGATAGATAAATGTGTAAAATTTCTTCGGCTTAAGAAATCACGAACATAAAGCATTCATGATATTTTCGTTATAAGTGAAAAATTAACGAGTAGTGATTGCCGATGTGTCGTATAGGTGATGACGGGGGAAATTATTGTTAAGAGGAATTAATGAATGCGGGTGATGCTAATTAATTATTATTTAATATTCAAAAAGGCTTTGTTGTGCATATTAATAATAGAAGATTACTTTGCCTAACATAACATAACTTTGCATCAGATAATTCGCAATGACCCTTATAAATAAAAGGGTTTTAGGGTAAAATGCCTACTTTAATGACGGAGCACCTGCTTTTGATGCAGCCTCATCCTCGCTGTTTGTACGCGTACACGTATTAGCCGCGCTGCTGCGAGGGAGTGGAGCAGGGAGCAACATTTACATTTACATAAACTCTCGCATGTCATAAATAGAAAAGAGTGAGTAACTTAATAGATATGCGATCCCTGAAGATATATTCTGTGATCTACTTCAGGCATTATAACGGAACAATGTGAGCCACATTTTTAGTGCAACTCATATGCATTTTTACTTTCATCCGGGTTCCGGATGAAACTGCCAGGGAGGCACATTACAAATGGAATTGCTTGTTTGTGTGTGCACAGCATTAACCAGCTCAGTATGAGCCGCCAGTAAGTGATAATATATGATAAGTGCAAATCGTCCGATAATTAACCTCGACCTCGATCTGCTGAGAACATTTGTTGCTGTTGCCGATCTGAACACTTTTGCTGCTGCAGCTGCCGCTGTGTGTCGTACTCAGTCCGCTGTTAGCCAGCAAATGCAACGTCTGGAACAACTCGTTGGGAAAGAACTGTTCGCTCGGCATGGTCGCAACAAACTGTTAACTGAACATGGCATTCAGCTTCTTGGTTACGCCAGGAAAATCCTGCGTTTTAATGATGAGGCTTGCTCATCATTGATGTTCAGTAATCTTCAGGGCGTGTTAACTATCGGTGCTTCAGATGAATCTGCTGATACGATCTTACCTTTCCTGCTTAATCGCGTAAGTTCGGTTTATCCGAAACTTGCGCTGGATGTCCGCGTTAAACGCAATGCCTATATGGCAGAAATGTTGAAGTCCCAGGAAGTGGATTTAATGGTTACCACTCATCGTCCTGATACCTTTAAGGCGTTGAACCTGCGTACTTCGCCAACGCACTGGTATTGCGCTGCGGAATATGTGTTGCAAAAAGGCGAGCCGATCCCACTTGTGCTGCTGGATGACCCTAGTCCGTTCCGTGACATGGTTCTGGCAACGCTCAATAAAGCGGAGATTCCATGGCGCCTGGCGTATGTTGCCTCCACATTACCGGCGGTTCGTGCTGCAGTAAAAGCGGGTCTTGGCGTGACAGCAAGACCGGTTGAGATGATGAGTCCGGAACTGCGCGTTTTGAGCGCGGTAGACGGTTTACCTCCACTCCCAGATACCGAATATTTGCTGTGCTATGATCCGTCCAGCAATAATGAGTTGGCGCAGGTGATATACCAGGCAATGGAGAGTTATCACAACCCATGGCAATACAGCCCGCTGACTCCCCAGGAGGGGGACGATTCCCTGTTGATAGAAGGGGATTACGAATAATCGTCTGGCAATAACAATTTCTGATGATAAGTTTGTAAAAATAAGCCACTGGTGATTAATAAAACGCCAGTGGCTTTTTTTACAATAAATCCTTAAGAATTTTCCTCACGGCGAACAAAAGTGTTCATTTTTCAATCATCAGCCATTCTCCACGCTTACGAACAAAAAATCGCCTGAAAAAAATCTCCTGCTACAATGATGTTAAAAAATACGTAAAATTATTGCTGTGTTTTTGTTATGGATTAACAAAAGCGTGTCACAGATCAAGAAAATACTCTCTTTTGGGGGGAGGAATCGACACAAATTCCTGTCAAAATAGACCCGTATTTTTTCCATTGCTTCACAACGGACACGATTCAACAACATCTAATTTTCCTGGAGTTGTCAACAATCTGGGGCTATAGGGCATTAAATGCAAAAGTTGTTGATATCATGTAAATTAATGTGAAGAAACCTTTGTTAAAGTTGACAAAAGGTTATAGAAAGGAGTAAAAGACCACATCAATTAGCTGTATAAAATAGTTTCTACAGTGATTGTAAGGTTTTTTTTATTCCTCCCCATGAATCGATGTGGCGTCCATCTGCCGTGAAGAGCAGTGAGTCTGGCGCTACTTTTGATGAGTAAGCAATGAGTATGTCAACATCCACTGAAGTCATCGCTCATCACTGGGCATTCGCTATCTTTCTTATCGTTGCCATTGGCCTGTGTTGCCTGATGCTGGTAGGCGGTTGGTTTTTAGGCGGTCGCGCACGCGCGAGGTCGAAAAACGTGCCGTTTGAATCAGGTATCGACTCGGTCGGCTCCGCCCGCTTACGCCTGTCTGCCAAGTTTTATCTGGTGGCCATGTTCTTCGTTATCTTCGACGTTGAGGCGCTGTATCTGTTCGCATGGTCAACTTCCATTCGCGAAAGCGGCTGGATTGGCTTTGTAGAAGCGGCAATTTTTATTTTTGTGTTACTGGCTGGTCTGGTTTATCTGGTGCGTATTGGCGCGCTGGACTGGACGCCCGCGCGTTCTCGCCGCGAGCGTATGAACCCGGAAACGAACAGTATCGCTAATCGTCAACGCTAACCGCGAGGCATTAAGATGGATTATACGCTCACCCGCATAGATCCCAACGGTGAGAACGACCGTTACCCCCTGCAAAAGCAGGAGATCGTAACCGACCCTCTGGAGCAAGAAGTTAACAAAAACGTGTTTATGGGCAAGCTCAATGACATGGTTAACTGGGGTCGTAAAAACTCAATTTGGCCGTATAACTTCGGTCTTTCCTGCTGTTACGTTGAGATGGTGACCTCATTTACTGCGGTGCATGACGTGGCGCGTTTTGGCGCAGAAGTATTACGTGCTTCGCCGCGTCAGGCTGACCTGATGGTGGTGGCAGGAACCTGCTTTACCAAAATGGCGCCGGTTATTCAGCGTCTGTATGACCAGATGCTGGAGCCGAAATGGGTTATCTCCATGGGAGCCTGTGCCAACTCTGGCGGTATGTACGACATTTATTCCGTTGTACAGGGCGTTGATAAATTCATTCCGGTTGATGTGTATATCCCGGGGTGTCCGCCGCGTCCAGAAGCGTATATGCAGGCACTGATGCTGTTGCAGGAATCTATTGGTAAAGAACGTCGCCCGCTCTCCTGGGTCGTTGGCGATCAGGGCGTTTATCGCGCCAATATGCAATCAGAGCGCGAACGCAAGCGCGGTGAACGCATTGCCGTTACCAACCTGCGCACCCCTGACGAGATTTAATTTGCGCCTGTCGGCAAAGGTATTTTTCTTCGCTTATTCCTAAATCTATTGCGCGAAGCCACGCCGACAGTCACCACGGACCATATGCAATGGTGAACAATATGACCGACTTAACCGCGCAAGAACCCGCCTGGCAGACCCGCGATCATCTTGATGATCCGGTGATAGGCGAACTGCGCAACCGTTTTGGGCCGGATGCCTTTACTGTTCAGGCGACTCGCACCGGGGTTCCCGTTGTGTGGATCAAGCGTGAACAATTACTGGAAGTTGGCGATTTCTTAAAGAAACTGCCGAAACCTTACGTCATGCTGTTTGATTTACACGGCATGGACGAACGTCTGCGCACCCACCGCGAAGGGCTACCTGCTGCGGATTTTTCTGTTTTCTACCATCTGATTTCCATCGATCGTAACCGCGACATCATGCTGAAGGTGGCGCTGGCTGAAAACGACTTGCACGTACCGACCTTTACCAAATTGTTCCCGAACGCCAACTGGTATGAGCGTGAAACCTGGGATCTGTTTGGCATTACTTTCGATGGTCACCCGAACCTGCGCCGCATCATGATGCCGCAAACCTGGAAAGGTCACCCGCTGCGTAAAGATTACCCGGCGCGCGCAACCGAATTCTCGCCGTTTGAGCTGACCAAAGCCAAACAGGATCTGGAGATGGAAGCCCTGACCTTCAAACCGGAAGAGTGGGGGATGAAGCGTGGCACCGAAAACGAGGACTTCATGTTCCTCAACCTCGGTCCGAACCACCCGTCGGCGCACGGGGCTTTCCGTATCGTTTTGCAACTCGACGGCGAAGAGATTGTCGACTGCGTACCAGACATCGGCTACCACCACCGTGGCGCGGAGAAAATGGGCGAACGCCAGTCATGGCACAGCTACATTCCGTATACCGACCGTATCGAATACCTCGGCGGCTGCGTTAACGAAATGCCTTATGTGCTGGCGGTAGAGAAACTGGCCGGAATTACCGTGCCGGATCGCGTTAACGTGATTCGCGTAATGCTTTCCGAACTGTTCCGTATCAATAGCCACCTGCTGTACATCTCGACCTTTATTCAGGACGTCGGCGCAATGACGCCAGTATTCTTCGCCTTTACCGATCGTCAGAAAATTTACGATCTGGTGGAAGCAATCACTGGTTTCCGTATGCACCCGGCGTGGTTCCGTATTGGCGGCGTAGCGCACGACCTGCCACGTGGCTGGGATCGTCTGCTGCGTGAGTTCCTCGACTGGATGCCGAAACGTCTGGCGTCTTACGAGAAAGCGGCGCTGCAAAACACCATTCTGAAAGGCCGTTCCCAGGGCGTTGCCGCCTACGGTGCGAAAGAGGCGCTGGAGTGGGGCACCACCGGTGCTGGCCTGCGAGCCACCGGGATCGACTTCGACGTGCGTAAGGCGCGTCCTTATTCTGGCTATGAAAACTTCGACTTTGAAATCCCGGTTGGTGGTGGCGTTTCTGACTGCTACACCCGCGTAATGCTGAAAGTGGAAGAGCTGCGCCAGAGCCTGCGCATTCTTGAGCAGTGCCTCAACAACATGCCGGAAGGCCCGTTCAAAGCGGATCACCCGCTGACTACGCCGCCGCCGAAAGAGCGCACGCTGCAACATATCGAAACCCTGATCACCCACTTCCTGCAAGTGTCGTGGGGACCGGTGATGCCTGCCAATGAATCCTTCCAGATGATTGAGGCGACCAAAGGGATCAACAGTTACTACCTGACCAGCGACGGCAGCACCATGAGTTATCGCACCCGTATCCGCACGCCGAGTTATGCGCACTTGCAGCAAATTCCGGCGGCGATCCGTGGCAGCCTGGTGTCTGACCTGATTGTTTATCTGGGCAGTATCGATTTTGTTATGTCAGATGTGGACCGCTAATTATGCACGAGAATCAACAACCACAAACCGAGGCTTTTGAGCTGAGTGCGGCAGAGCGTGAAGCGATTGAGCACGAGATGCACCACTACGAAGACCCGCGTGCGGCGTCCATTGAAGCCCTGAAGATCGTTCAGAAGCAGCGTGGCTGGGTGCCGGACGGTGCGATCCACGCGATCGCTGACGTTCTGGGTATTCCGGCGAGCGATGTCGAAGGCGTGGCAACATTCTACAGCCAGATCTTCCGCCAGCCAGTTGGTCGCCATGTGATCCGTTATTGCGACAGCGTGGTCTGTCACATCAACGGTTACCAGGGCATTCAGGCGGCGCTGGAGAAAAAACTAAACATCAAACCAGGGCAAACGACGTTTGACGGTCGCTTTACGCTGCTGCCAACCTGCTGCCTGGGGAACTGTGATAAAGGGCCGAACATGATGATCGATGAGGACACTCACGCGCATCTGACCCCGGAAGCGATCCCTGAACTGCTGGAGCGGTATAAATGAAAAACATTATCCGTACTCCCGAAACGCATCCGCTGACCTGGCGTCTGCGTGATGATAAACAGCCAGTGTGGCTGGATGAATACCGCAGCAAAAACGGTTACGAAGGGGCGCGTAAGGCGCTGACCGGACTTTCTCCGGACGAAATCGTTACTCAGGTAAAAGACTCCGGCCTGAAAGGGCGCGGCGGTGCAGGCTTTTCTACTGGCCTGAAGTGGAGCCTGATGCCGAAAGACGAATCCATGAACATCCGTTACCTGCTGTGTAACGCCGATGAAATGGAGCCGGGCACCTATAAAGACCGCCTGCTGATGGAACAACTGCCGCACCTGCTGGTGGAAGGCATGCTCATCTCCGCGTTTGCGCTGAAAGCTTACCGTGGCTATATCTTCCTGCGCGGCGAATATATCGAAGCGGCAGTGAATCTACGCCGTGCCATTGCCGAAGCCACCGAAGCGGGTCTGCTTGGCAAAAACATTATGGGAACAGGTTTTGATTTCGAACTGTTCGTCCATACCGGGGCAGGGCGCTACATCTGCGGGGAAGAAACAGCGTTAATCAACTCCCTGGAAGGGCGTCGCGCTAACCCGCGCTCGAAGCCCCCCTTCCCGGCAACCTCCGGCGCATGGGGTAAACCAACCTGCGTCAACAACGTCGAAACCCTGTGTAACGTTCCGGCAATCCTTGCTAACGGCGTGGAGTGGTATCAGAACATCTCGAAAAGCAAAGATGCTGGCACCAAGCTGATGGGCTTCTCCGGTCGGGTGAAAAATCCGGGTCTGTGGGAACTGCCGTTCGGCACTACCGCACGCGAGATCCTCGAAGATTACGCCGGTGGTATGCGTGACGGCCTGAAATTCAAAGCCTGGCAGCCAGGCGGCGCGGGCACCGACTTCCTGACCGAAGCGCACCTTGACCTGCCGATGGAATTCGAAAGTATCGGTAAAGCGGGCAGCCGTCTGGGGACGGCGCTGGCGATGGCGGTTGACCATGAGATCAACATGGTATCGCTGGTGCGTAACCTGGAAGAGTTTTTCGCCCGTGAATCCTGCGGCTGGTGTACACCGTGCCGTGACGGTCTACCGTGGAGCGTGAAAATTCTGCGTGCGCTGGAGCGGGGCGAAGGTCAGCCGGGCGATATCGAAACACTTGAGCAACTGTGTCGATTCTTAGGCCCGGGTAAAACCTTCTGTGCCCACGCACCTGGTGCGGTGGAGCCGTTACAGAGCGCCATCAAATATTTCCGCGAAGAATTTGAAGCGGGAATCAAACAGCCGTTCAGCAATACCCATTTGATTAATGGGATTCAGCCGAACCTGCTGAAAGAACGCTGGTAACCGAATTTCGATTAACGCTCAGTCTCTGACTGAGAAAACTGGAAGCATGCTAATGGCTACAATTCATGTAGACGGCAAAGAATACGAGGTCAACGGAGCGGACAACCTGCTGGAAGCTTGTCTGTCTCTGGGTCTCGATATTCCTTACTTTTGCTGGCATCCGGCGCTGGGAAGCGTCGGTGCTTGCCGCCAGTGTGCGGTGAAGCAATACCAAAACGCGGAAGACACGCGTGGTCGCCTGGTGATGTCCTGTATGACACCGGCTTCCGATGGCACCTTTATTTCCATTGACGACGAAGAAGCGAAACAGTTCCGTGAAAGTGTGGTCGAGTGGTTAATGACTAACCACCCGCACGACTGTCCGGTATGTGAAGAAGGCGGTAACTGCCACCTTCAGGATATGACCGTGATGACCGGGCATACCTTCCGTCGCTACCGTTTCACCAAACGTACCCACCGCAATCAGGATCTGGGGCCGTTCATCTCTCATGAAATGAACCGCTGCATCGCCTGTTACCGCTGTGTGCGTTACTACAAAGATTACGCTGACGGTACGGATCTGGGCGTTTATGGTGCGCATGACAACGTCTACTTCGGTCGCCCGGAAGATGGCACCCTGGAAAGCGAATTTTCCGGTAACCTGGTCGAAATTTGCCCGACCGGCGTATTTACCGACAAAACGCACTCCGAGCGTTACAACCGTAAATGGGATATGCAGTTTGCGCCGAGCATCTGCCAGCAATGTTCCATCGGCTGTAACATCAGCCCCGGCGAACGTTACGGCGAACTGCGTCGTATCGAAAACCGTTACAACGGTACGGTAAACCACTACTTCCTCTGCGACCGTGGTCGTTTCGGTTACGGCTACGTCAACCTGAAAGATCGTCCGCGTCAGCCGGTACAGCGTCGTGGCGATGATTTCATTACCCTCAACGCCGAACAGGCAATGCAGGGCGCAGCAGATATTCTGCGTCAGTCGAAGAAAGTCATCGGCATCGGCTCTCCGCGTGCCAGCGTGGAAAGCAACTTTGCGCTGCGTGAGCTGGTGGGCGAAGAAAACTTCTATACCGGTATTGCTCACGGTGAGCAGGAACGTCTGCAACTGGCGCTGAAAGTACTGCGTGAAGGCGGCATTTATACGCCGGCACTGCGCGAAATCGAATCTTACGATGCGGTACTGGTACTGGGTGAAGACGTTACCCAGACCGGCGCACGCGTCGCGCTGGCGGTGCGTCAGGCGGTGAAAGGTAAAGCACGCGAAATGGCGGCAGCACAGAAAGTGGCTGACTGGCAGATTGCGGCAATCCTCAACATCGGTCAACGTGCGAAGCATCCGCTGTTTGTCACTAACGTTGATGACACCCGTCTGGATGATATCGCAGCGTGGACTTACCGCGCACCGGTTGAAGATCAGGCGCGTTTAGGTTTTGCCATCGCCCATGCGCTGGATAACTCCGCACCGGCAGTTGACGGTATCGAGCCTGAGCTGCAAAGCAAAATCGACGTCATCGTGCAGGCACTGGCTGGTGCGAAGAAACCGTTGATTATCTCCGGGACGAACGCCGGTAGCACAGAAGTGATTCAGGCGGCGGCTAACGTGGCGAAAGCCCTGAAAGGTCGCGGCGCTGACGTAGGTATCACCATGATTGCCCGTTCCGTCAACAGCATGGGGCTGGGCATTATGGGCGGCGGTTCGCTTGAAGAAGCGTTAACCGAACTGGAAACCGGACGCGCCGACGCGGTGGTGGTGCTGGAAAACGATCTGCATCGTCACGCTTCCGCAACCCGCGTGAATGCTGCGCTGGCTAAAGCGCCGCTGGTGATGGTGGTTGACCATCAACGCACGGCGATCATGGAAAACGCCCATCTGGTGCTTTCCGCCGCCAGCTTTGCTGAAAGCGACGGTACGGTTATCAACAACGAAGGTCGCGCTCAACGTTTCTTCCAGGTTTACGACCCGTCCTATTACGACAGCAAAACGGTCATGCTGGAAAGCTGGCGCTGGCTGCACTCGCTGCACAGCACCCTGCTGAGCCGTGAAGTGGACTGGACGCAGCTCGACCATGTGATTGACGCTGTTGTGGCGAAAATCCCGGAACTGGCGGGTATCAAAGATGCCGCGCCGGATGCGACATTCCGCATTCGTGGTCAGAAACTGGCTCGTGAGCCGCACCGTTACAGTGGTCGTACCGCCATGCGCGCCAACATCAGCGTTCATGAGCCGCGTCAGCCGCAGGATATTGACACCATGTTCACCTTCTCGATGGAAGGTAACAACCAGCCGACCGCGCACCGTTCACAAGTGCCGTTTGCCTGGGCGCCGGGCTGGAACTCCCCGCAGGCGTGGAACAAATTCCAGGACGAAGTGGGCGGCAAACTGCGCTTTGGCGATCCGGGTGTGCGTCTGTTTGAAACCAGCGAAAACGGTCTGGATTACTTCACCAGCGTACCGGCACGCTTCCAGCCGCAGGAAGGGAAATGGCGTATCGCGCCGTACTACCACCTGTTTGGCAGCGATGAACTGTCACAGCGTGCTCCGGTCTTCCAGAGCCGTATGCCGCAGCCGTACATCAAACTTAACCCGGCAGATGCCGCGAAGTTGGGTGTGAACGTGGGTACACGCGTCTCCTTTAGTTACGATGGCAATACGGTCACGCTGCCAGTTGAAATCGCCGAAGGGCTGACGGCAGGGCAGGTGGGCTTGCCGATGGGGATGTCCGGCATTGCTCCAGTGCTGGCTGGCGCGCATCTTGAGGATCTCAAGGAGGCACAACAATGAGTTGGTTATCACCGGAACTGATTGAGATCCTGCTGACCATCCTCAAAGCGGTGGTGATCCTGCTGGTGGTTGTCACCTGCGGGGCATTCATGAGCTTTGGCGAACGTCGCCTGCTGGGTCTGTTCCAGAACCGTTATGGACCTAACCGTGTTGGCTGGGGCGGTTCGCTCCAGCTGGTCGCGGACATGATCAAAATGTTCTTTAAAGAAGACTGGATCCCGAAATTCTCGGATCGCGTCATCTTTACCCTGGCGCCGATGATTGCCTTTACCTCGCTGCTGCTGGCCTTTGCGATTGTGCCAGTCAGTCCGGGTTGGGTGGTTGCCGACCTGAACATCGGGATTTTGTTCTTCCTGATGATGGCAGGTCTGGCGGTCTACGCGGTGCTGTTTGCGGGCTGGTCAAGTAACAACAAATACTCGCTGTTGGGTGCGATGCGTGCTTCTGCGCAGACCCTGAGCTACGAAGTGTTCCTCGGGCTTTCCCTGATGGGCGTGGTGGCGCAGGCCGGTTCATTCAACATGACCGACATCGTCAACAGCCAGGCGCATGTGTGGAACGTCATCCCGCAATTCTTTGGTTTTATTACCTTTGCCATCGCGGGTGTGGCGGTGTGTCACCGCCATCCGTTTGACCAGCCGGAAGCCGAGCAGGAACTGGCGGATGGTTACCACATTGAATACTCCGGCATGAAGTTCGGTCTGTTCTTCGTGGGTGAGTACATCGGGATTGTGACCATCTCTGCACTGATGGTGACGCTGTTCTTCGGTGGCTGGCAAGGCCCGTTGTTACCGCCATTCATCTGGTTCGCGCTGAAAACCGCGTTCTTTATGATGATGTTCATTTTGATTCGTGCGTCGTTACCACGTCCGCGTTATGACCAGGTAATGTCCTTCGGCTGGAAAATCTGCCTGCCGCTGACGCTGATCAACTTGCTGGTAACGGCGGCTGTCATTCTCTGGCAGGCGCAATAAGGGGCACTAAGACCATGACCTTAAAAGAATTGTTAGTAGGTTTCGGCACCCAGGTTCGTAGTATCTGGATGATCGGCCTGCACGCGTTCGCCAAACGCGAAACGCGAATGTACCCGGAAGAGCCGGTCTATCTGCCGCCCCGTTATCGTGGTCGTATTGTTCTGACCCGCGACCCGGACGGTGAAGAGCGTTGCGTAGCCTGTAACCTCTGCGCGGTAGCCTGCCCGGTCGGCTGTATCTCGCTGCAAAAAGCAGAAACCAAAGACGGTCGCTGGTATCCGGAATTTTTCCGCATCAACTTCTCACGCTGCATTTTCTGTGGTCTGTGCGAAGAAGCCTGTCCGACCACGGCGATCCAGTTAACCCCGGATTTCGAAATGGGGGAATACAAGCGCCAGGATCTGGTTTACGAGAAAGAGGATCTGCTGATCTCCGGTCCGGGCAAATACCCGGAATATAACTTCTACCGGATGGCAGGTATGGCAATCGACGGCAAAGATAAGGGCGAAGCAGAGAACGAAGCCAAGCCTATCGACGTCAAGAGCCTGTTACCGTAAGGAGAGGGGCAATGGAGTTCGCTTTTTATATCTGTGGCCTGATAGCCATACTTGCGACCTTGCGAGTGATCACCCATACCAATCCGGTACACGCACTGCTGTACCTGATTATTTCGCTGCTGGCGATTTCCGGGGTGTTCTTCTCACTAGGCGCTTACTTCGCCGGTGCGCTGGAAATTATCGTCTACGCGGGTGCCATTATGGTGCTGTTCGTGTTCGTGGTGATGATGCTCAACCTGGGCGGTTCGGAAATCGAACAGGAACGCCAGTGGCTGAAACCGCAGGTGTGGATTGGTCCGGCAATTTTGTCGGCCATCATGCTGGTGGTGATTGTTTACGCCATTCTCGGTGTTAACGATCAGGGTATCGACGGTACGCCAATCAGTGCTAAAGCAGTGGGTATTACGCTGTTCGGGCCTTACGTACTGGCGGTTGAACTGGCTTCTATGCTGCTACTGGCTGGTCTGGTTGTCGCCTTCCACGTCGGTCGTGAAGAGCGTGCGGGTGAAGTGCTGAGCAATCGTAAAGACGACAGCGCGAAAAGAAAAACGGAGGAGCGCGCATGATCCCCTTACAACATGGACTGATCCTCGCGGCAATCTTATTCGTTCTTGGCTTAACCGGTCTGGTTATCCGTCGCAATCTGCTGTTTATGCTGATTGGTCTGGAAATCATGATTAACGCCTCCGCGCTGGCCTTTGTGGTCGCCGGTAGCTACTGGGGCCAGACCGACGGTCAGGTGATGTACATTCTCGCCATCAGCCTCGCGGCGGCGGAAGCGAGTATCGGCCTTGCGCTGCTGCTGCAACTTCACCGTCGTCGCCAGAACCTGAACATCGATTCAGTAAGTGAGATGCGCGGATGAACATGCTTGCCTTAACCATTATTTTGCCATTGATTGGCTTCGTCCTGCTGGCGTTCTCTCGTGGGCGTTGGTCTGAAAACGTCTCGGCGATCGTGGGCGTTGGCTCTGTGGGCCTGGCGGCGCTGGTGACTGCCTTTATTGGCGTCGATTTCTTCGCTAACGGCGAGCAGGCTTACAGCCAGCCGCTGTGGACGTGGATGTCGGTAGGCGACTTTAATATCGGTTTCAACCTGGTGCTGGACGGCCTGTCGCTGACCATGCTCTCGGTGGTCACTGGTGTGGGTTTCCTTATTCACATGTACGCCTCCTGGTATATGCGCGGTGAAGAGGGGTACTCTCGCTTCTTCGCCTACACCAACCTGTTCATCGCCAGCATGGTGGTTCTGGTTCTCGCCGATAACCTGCTGCTGATGTACCTCGGCTGGGAAGGCGTGGGTCTGTGCTCCTATCTGCTGATCGGTTTCTATTACACCGATCCGAAGAATGGTGCAGCGGCAATGAAAGCGTTCGTCGTGACCCGTGTGGGTGACGTGTTCCTCGCTTTCGCGCTGTTCATTCTCTACAACGAACTGGGCACCCTGAACTTCCGCGAAATGGTGGAACTGGCACCAGCGCACTTTGCTGAAGGCAATAACATGCTGATGTGGGCGACGCTGATGCTGCTGGGCGGTGCGGTCGGTAAATCTGCGCAGCTGCCGTTGCAGACATGGCTTGCCGACGCGATGGCTGGCCCGACGCCTGTCTCTGCGTTGATCCACGCCGCAACGATGGTAACCGCTGGTGTCTACCTGATCGCCCGTACCCACGGTCTGTTCCTGATGACTCCGGAAATTCTGCATCTGGTCGGTATTGTGGGTGCGGTGACGCTGGTGCTGGCAGGCTTTGCCGCGCTGGTACAAACCGACATCAAACGTGTTCTCGCTTACTCCACCATGAGCCAGATTGGCTACATGTTCCTGGCGCTTGGCGTACAGGCATGGGATGCGGCGATTTTCCACTTGATGACCCACGCGTTCTTTAAAGCGTTGCTGTTCCTGGCATCCGGTTCCGTCATTCTGGCTTGTCATCACGAACAGAACATCTTCAAGATGGGCGGTCTGCGTAAATCTATTCCGCTGGTTTATCTCTGCTTCCTGGTGGGCGGCGCGGCACTGTCGGCACTGCCGCTGGTCACTGCGGGCTTCTTCAGTAAGGATGAGATCCTCGCGGGTGCGATGGCGAATGGTCATATCAATCTGATGGTGGCAGGTCTGGTCGGTGCGTTTATGACCTCGCTCTACACCTTCCGTATGATTTTCATCGTCTTCCACGGAAAAGAACAAATTCACGCTCACGCCGTGAAAGGGATCACCCACAGCCTGCCGCTGATTGTGCTGCTGATCCTTTCCACCTTCGTTGGCGCACTGATTGTACCGCCGCTGCAGGGCGTGCTTCCGCAAACTACGGAACTGGCACACGGCAGCATGTTGACCCTGGAAATTACCTCTGGCGTGGTTGCGGTCGTCGGCATTCTGCTGGCAGCCTGGCTGTGGCTGGGTAAACGTACTCTGGTGACCTCCATTGCCAACAGTGCGCCGGGTCGCCTGCTGGGAACCTGGTGGTACAACGCCTGGGGCTTTGACTGGTTGTACGACAAAGTGTTCGTCAAGCCGTTCCTGGGTATCGCCTGGTTGCTGAAACGCGATCCGCTGAACTCAATGATGAACATTCCGGCGATTCTCTCGCGCCTTGCGGGTAAAGGTCTGCTGTTCAGTGAGAACGGCTACCTGCGCTGGTATGTGGCATCCATGAGCATCGGTGCGGTCGTGGTGCTGGCACTGTTGATGGTACTGCGTTGAGTTAAGGATTGTGGAATTGCCCCTGGGCATATAAGTACGTAGGTCGGATAAGCCGCCTTCGCGGCGCATCCGACACTACAACCGCAATCCGAAGAGAATTTTCTGTCGTGAGAATTCGTTGAAAATCCGGTCCTGACGGGACTTTTACAAGGAATAAAGATCGCCATGTTACTACCCTGGCTAATATTAATTCCCTTTATCGGCGGCTTCCTGTGCTGGCAGACCGAACGCTTTGGCGTCAAGGTGCCGCGCTGGATCGCGCTGATCACCATGGGATTGACGCTGGCGCTGTCGCTGCAACTGTGGTTGCAGGGCGGTTATTCACTGACGCAATCCGCCGGAATTCCGCAGTGGCAGTCTGAATTCGACATGCCGTGGATCCCGCGTTTTGGAATCTCTATCCATCTCGCCATTGATGGTCTGTCGCTGCTGATGGTCGTCCTGACCGGTCTGCTCGGCGTGCTGGCGGTACTTTGCTCGTGGAATGAGATCGAAAAATATCAGGGCTTCTTCCACCTCAACCTGATGTGGATCCTGGGCGGCGTTATCGGCGTGTTCCTTGCCATCGACATGTTCCTGTTCTTCTTCTTCTGGGAAATGATGCTGGTGCCGATGTACTTCCTGATCGCACTGTGGGGGCATAAAGCCTCTGACGGTAAAACGCGTATCACGGCGGCAACCAAGTTCTTCATTTATACCCAGGCGAGTGGTCTGGTGATGTTGATCGCCATCCTGGCGCTGGTTTTCGTTCACTACAATGCGACCGGCGTCTGGACCTTCAACTATGAAGAGTTGCTGAATACGCCAATGTCCAGCGGTGTGGAATATCTGCTGATGCTGGGCTTCTTCATCGCCTTTGCGGTGAAAATGCCGGTGGTTCCACTGCACGGCTGGCTGCCGGATGCGCACTCCCAGGCACCGACTGCCGGTTCCGTTGACCTCGCGGGGATCTTGCTGAAAACCGCCGCTTACGGTCTGCTGCGTTTCTCCCTGCCGCTGTTCCCGAACGCGTCGGCAGAGTTCGCGCCAATCGCTATGTGGCTGGGTGTTATCGGCATCTTCTACGGTGCGTGGATGGCCTTTGCCCAGACTGATATCAAACGTCTGATCGCCTACACCTCGGTTTCCCACATGGGCTTCGTGCTGATTGCTATCTACACCGGCAGCCAGTTGGCCTACCAGGGTGCGGTTATTCAGATGATTGCGCACGGCTTGTCGGCGGCGGGTCTGTTTATTCTCTGCGGTCAGCTTTATGAACGTATCCACACCCGCGACATGCGCATGATGGGCGGTCTGTGGAGCAAGATGAAATGGCTGCCAGCACTGTCCCTGTTCTTTGCGGTGGCAACGCTTGGGATGCCAGGCACCGGTAACTTCGTCGGCGAATTTATGATTCTGTTCGGCAGCTTCCAGGTTGTCCCGGTGATTACCGTTATCTCTACCTTTGGGCTGGTCTTTGCATCTGTTTATTCGCTGGCGATGTTGCATCGCGCTTACTTCGGTAAAGCGAAAAGCCAGATTGCCAGCCAGGAACTGCCAGGGATGTCGCTGCGTGAGCTGTTTATGATCCTGTTGCTGGTGGTGCTGCTGGTACTGCTGGGCTTCTATCCGCAGCCGATTCTGGATACCTCGCATTCCGCGATTGGCAATATCCAGCAGTGGTTTGTTAATTCCGTTACTACTACAAGGCCGTAAATCGCCATGACAATAACTCCACAAAACCTGATCGCACTGCTACCGTTGCTGATCGTCGGCTTGACGGTGGTGGTTGTGATGCTCTCCATTGCGTGGCGACGCAATCATTTCCTCAACGCTACGCTCTCGGTTATTGGGCTTAACGCGGCGCTGGTTTCGCTCTGGTTTGTCGGCCAGGCGGGCGCTATGGACGTTACGCCGCTGATGCGCGTTGATGGTTTCGCCATGCTTTACACCGGGCTGGTACTGTTGGCGAGCCTCGCCACCTGTACTTTCGCTTACCCGTGGCTTGAAGGCTATAACGACAACAAGGACGAGTTCTACCTGTTGGTGTTAATTGCCGCGCTGGGCGGGATCCTGCTGGCGAATGCCAACCATCTGGCGTCTCTATTCCTCGGTATCGAACTGATCTCTCTGCCGCTGTTTGGCTTGGTCGGTTACGCTTTCCGCCAGAAACGTTCGCTGGAAGCCAGTATCAAATACACCATTCTCTCTGCCGCCGCGTCTTCTTTTCTGCTGTTCGGTATGGCGCTGGTGTACGCGCAGTCTGGTGACCTGTCGTTTGTTGCACTGGGTAAAAACCTCGGCGATGGTATGCTCAACGAGCCGCTGTTGCTGGCAGGTTTCGGCCTGATGATTGTTGGCCTCGGCTTCAAACTCTCTCTGGTGCCGTTCCACCTGTGGACGCCAGACGTATACCAGGGCGCGCCAGCTCCGGTTTCCACCTTCCTGGCGACGGCGAGCAAAATCGCTATCTTCGGTGTGGTGATGCGTTTGTTCCTTTACGCACCGGTGGGTGACAGCGAAGCGATTCGCGTGGTGCTGGCGATTATCGCCTTTGCCTCCATCATCTTCGGTAACCTGATGGCGCTGAGTCAGACCAACATCAAACGTCTGCTCGGTTACTCATCTATCTCTCACCTCGGCTATCTGCTGGTGGCGCTGATTGCGCTGCAAACTGGCGAGATGTCGATGGAAGCGGTAGGGGTTTACCTGGCCGGTTATCTGTTCAGCAGCCTCGGTGCGTTCGGTGTGGTCAGCCTGATGTCCAGCCCGTACCGTGGCCCGGATGCTGATTCCCTGTTCTCTTACCGTGGTCTGTTCTGGCATCGCCCGATCCTCGCGGCAGTGATGACGGTGATGATGCTGTCTCTGGCCGGTATCCCGATGACGCTGGGCTTTATCGGTAAGTTCTACGTGCTGGCAGTCGGTGTTCAGGCGCACTTATGGTGGCTGGTGGGCGCTGTGGTTGTCGGTTCGGCAATCGGCCTCTACTACTACCTGCGTGTGGCGGTGAGTCTGTACCTTCATGGTTCAGAACAGCCAAACCGTGATGCGCCGTCAGACTGGCAGTACACAGCAGGTGGTATCGTGGTGCTGATATCCGCACTGTTGGTACTGGTGCTGGGTGTATGGCCGCAACCGCTGATTAGCATTGTGCGTTTGGCAATGCCGATGATGTAAGTCGTCAGTCTGTAAGCTGAGAAAGCCGCCGACATGTTCGGCGGTTTTTTTATGGTGCCCTGACACCATCACCCAACAATAACCGTCAGCGCATGATTCCCTTGCCGTAGCATACGTCTGTACGCACTAATCAGCTTTTCCATATCAAGCATGATCGAAGCAAAGAGTTGCCCCTCTAACTCTTCTGAAAAGGTCACTCCCGGATATATCTCCATTTCATTGAGCCGCTGAATGGAAAACTGTTTACGCAGCACATTGCGGTCTAGTGCCTCCAGACGGTCGATAGTGGCGGCTAATTCCTGATTCCATGTCAATCCCAGGAAACCATCGATACCCTCTTCGAGACTATGTTCACCGAGCACAGCACGACTCAGCGGATCATTCTTCGCTGGATCAAAGGCAGAGGTGCCCGTCAGGCCAAAATGTAAAAAATCCCAGCGTTTATCAATATCCAGTCGCCTTGAGCCTGAAAGCGTTTCATGAATATCGTCCATTAAAGATTTTTCATTAGACTCAATCAACTTGTTGGCCTTTTCTGAGTTTATTTCCGCAAAATACGCAATCATTCCCATCTTATTTCTCCCATCAGATTTCCTTTTGCGCATCTTAAAACAGACGGAGAAAAATAAAATATACAAGCTGCTTTTTCTGGAGCCACCTCGAGAAAATTTTATTATTTACTGTTGTACAACAAGGTTATAACACCATCCACCACCTGCGCCATTTTCTGATAGTTCAGTCTGTCTGCTGTATCGCCGGGCTGGTGATATTGTTTATTACGATAAAAAGCTGTGTCTGTAATCATGACGGCGGGAATATCCTGCTGCCAGTAATTAAGGTGGTCGGAGAAATCAATACCGGGAATAAAATCAGGGGCATTAATAGAATAAACAGATAATTCTTTTGACGATAACAACGCGGCTTTTACCTGACGCACGGCGCTGATATCCTGCATTCTGCCGACCACAGCAATAAAGTCACCTCGATCGGGATAAAGCCAGGACATCGCAGAGTAAGGATAGTCTTGACTCCCAGGCGCGGAATCATAAAACCCAATCATTTCAAGGGATATCATCAGTTTAACCGGGCGCATCAGGGTAACGGCATGTACCGCGCTTCCCATTTCGTCACTGCGAAAGAAGGGCGGCTCTTCCGAAGCATAGGCAACCAGTTGTACGCCAATAGCTGGTGCTTTCTGTTGTAGCAGACGCGCCAGTTCCAGTAATCCTGCGACGCCGCTGGCGTTATCATCCGCACCAGGCGTATAGATTAATTGGTCGTTTTCATAACTGGTTGCGGAATCATAGTGCGCACCAATAATAATCAGCGGTCCATCCTGTGGACCATAGTCAGCAATAATGTTTTTGTAAGGCCCATCAATAATAGGAACCCTCTGTTCGGTAACTTTTGCCCCGCTTTGTGTGAAAATATTTTTAATATAGCTGGCAGATATATTCAATTTATCAATATGATCAGCACTGCGTGGATACTGTGTTTGTGAAAGATAACGTACCGTTTTTTCTAGCTGCTCAGGGCTGGCATGTTGCGGTGTGGGGGGTAAGGCGCTGACGTAAGGTTGATATAAAACAAGTAAAGGGAGAGAAAATATTAGCAATATGATATAGAGAGGAATTATTCTTTTCATATATTTATTGTTGATGAAATGTGTTGTTTTATCATTATTCATGATGAGTGCCAGTAATGTATTTAATTAATACTGACAGGAATATACAAAAGATATATTTTACGCCAGGTTCATGAGTTTTTTAAAAGGAATTTGTATGAGAAATAAAAATATAATTATGTTGCTTATTGGTGGTTTGATTTTGACAGGATGCGGACAGGAGCCTGATGATAAGGAAAACCCGCAGCACCAATCTACTACATCGACAGACCAGCAAGCGCGAGCCGCGCAACAAGCGGCAACAAAAGTGGCTGAGCAAAGAGCCGCCGCTGCTAAAGCCGCTGCAGACGCGAAAGCAAAAGCCTTAGTCCAGCAAGAAGCGCAACAATACTCAGACAAACAAGCTTTACAGGGGCGATTGCAGGAAGCGCCAACATATGAAAGAGCGGCTAAAGCAAAAGCTACACATATCTCAAATCCTGGAACCGCTCGCTACCAGCAGTTCGATGACAATCCGGTTAAGCAGGTAGCGCAAAACCCGTTGGCGACGTTTAGCCTTGATGTTGACACCGGCAGCTATGCAAATGTACGCCGTTTTCTCAATCATGGGCAGTTGCCTCCGCCAGATGCAGTGCGGGTGGAGGAGATGGTGAATTACTTTCCGTCAGACTGGGTTATTAATGATAAAAGCAATAATAAAGAGCTTGTTCCCGCCAGTAAGCCTGTACCTTTTGTTATGCGCCACGAACTGGCACCGGCGCCATGGAATGAGCAGCGAACCTTACTGAAAGTGGATATTCTGGCGAAAGATCTCAAAAGTGAAGCGTTGCCTGCTTCTAATCTGGTCTTTCTTATCGACACGTCCGGGTCAATGTATTCTGATGAACGCTTACCTCTAATTCAGTCTTCTTTGAAATTGCTAGTCAAAAAACTCCGTGATCAGGACAACATTTCTATCGTGACCTATGCCGGTGACTCCCGTATTGCGTTGCCTTCTACCTCCGGGAATCATAAAGATGAAATCAATGCTGCTATTGATTCGCTGAATGCCAGAGGTAGCACTAATGGCGGTGCCGGGCTGGAGATGGCTTATCAGCAGGCAGCTAAGGGGTTTATTAAAGGTGGCGTCAATCGCATTTTATTAGCAACTGACGGTGATTTTAACGTTGGCATTGACGATCCAAAATCGATTGAATTAATGGTGAAAAAACAGCGGGAGTCTGGTGTTACGCTATCGACGCTGGGCGTAGGAGGGGATAATTACAATGAGGCAATGATGGTGAGAATTGCCGATGTCGGCAACGGTAATTACAGCTACATTGATACCCTCTCTGAAGCGCAGAAAGTGTTAAACAGCGAAATGCATCAGACGTTGGTTACCGTGGCGAAAGATGTTAAAGCGCAGATTGAGTTTAACCCGGCGTGGGTGACGGAATATCGTCAGATTGGTTATGAAAAGCGCCAACTGCAGGCAGAAGATTTTAATAACGACAATGTTGATGCTGGCGATATTGGCGCAGGTAAACATATAACTTTGTTATTTGAATTAACGCTGAACGGACAAAAAGCGTCAATTGATAAATTACGCTATGCACCGGATCAGAAATCAGCGAAATCGGACAAAGCGAAAGAGCTGGCATGGTTAAAGATACGCTGGAAATTCCCTCAGGGAAAAGAAAGTCAGTTAGTTGAATTTCCACTGCTACCGACAACTAATGCTCCTTCTGAAGATATGTATTTTCGCGCAGCAGTAGCTGCATATGGGCAAAAGTTACGCGGTTCTGAATACCTGAACAATACATCCTGGCAGCAGATCAAACAGTGGGCGCGGCAGGCAAAAGGGCAAGATTCTCAAGGTTACAGAGCTGAATTTATTCGTCTGACTGAACTGGCGGAAGGTCTGGACAATTCACAAAACTAAAAATGATAAATCTGTTTGCCTGATATCGACATCAAGCATATTCGGCAAACAGATGAAAGATATGTCGAATAAGTACGTTGGCATCATGAAATTAATCCGCCAACTAACTACCGCATTTCGATTTAAATGCTAAACACCGCGAAATCGCTCGCCAGTTCTGTTGCCGGGAAAATTGCCCGGCACTCGCGTAATAAATGCTGACAGCCTTTATCATCATAGCGTGAGCTGACGTGGGTAATGATCAATTTGCCGACACCCGCCTCACGAGCCAGAGTCGCCGCCTGACGGCTTGAACTGTGCCCACGGCTGTTAGCTTTGACTTCCATCTCCATATCCAGCGTCGTTTCGTGAACCATTATGTCGACACCTTTAGCAAGATCGATTGCGGCATCGCAAGGGCCGGTATCACCGAAAATGGCGATTGATTTACCCGGCGTAGGCGCGGCTAAGTAATCAGCGCCATTAATCTGCCGACCGTCTTCCAGCGTGACTGTTTTGCCTTTTTTCAAATCCTGGAACAGCGGACCGGGTTGTACGCCGGCATCTTTTAACGCCTGGGCATTCAGCGCGCCTGGTTTATCATGTTCTTCAATACGATAGCCGTAACACTCCAGTGGATGTTCCATTGGATATGCCGTTACCTTGCGCAGGCCATCATCAACTATTTCTCCTGCCGTAATTTCAACAATTTCCAGCGGATAATCGGTCCATGAGCCGCTAATGCGTAACGCTGTCTCAACAAATTCACGGATACCTTTCGGACCATAAATCGTTAATGGTTGCATAATGCCTGACATGGAACGACTGCATAGCAATCCGGGCAAGCCAAAAAGGTGATCGCCATGAAGATGGCTTATAAAAATCCTGTCCAGTTTTCCTGGGTTAAATGCCGTGTGCAACATCTGGTGTTGTGTACCTTCACCACAGTCAAATAACCAAAGCCCGGCTTGCGTCGGATGTTGCAGATTAAGCAATATGGCTGTGACATTACGTGTCCGGGTCGGAACACCTGCCGAAGTACCTAAAAAAATTAATTCCATGAGTTCATCACGCTGCTGAAAATATTCCGGCTAGTATAAAGCAAACAGTACAAAGGAGCCTTCCATGATCGACTGGCAAGATCTGCATCATTCTGATTTATCCGTTTCTCAGCTTTATGCCTTATTACAGCTGCGTTGTGCGGTATTTGTAGTGGAACAAAACTGTCCTTACCAGGATATCGATGGTGACGATCTGGAGGGAGAAAATCGCCACATTCTCGGTTGGCATAACGGGACACTGGTGGCGTATGCGAGGATTCTGAAAAGTGACGACGAACTGCAACCCGTCGTGATTGGTCGGGTGATTGTCAGCGAAGACTTACGCGGCGAAAAAATCGGTCAACAATTGATGAGTAAGGCGCTGGAATCGTGTACTCGCCACTGGCCGGAGAAGCCGATCTATCTGGGGGCGCAGGCGCATTTACAAAACTTTTATGGGCAATTTGGTTTCATCCCTGTGACAGATATTTATGAGGAAGATGGTATTCCGCATATCGGGATGGCGCGCGAGGTTATTCAGGCGTAATCGATAACCGTTGTCTATAGTTAGTGGCAGGTTTTACGCAAATGGAGAACGATAATGTCTAATCAGTTTGGTGATACACGTATCGATGACGACCTGACGTTGCTGAGTGAAACACTTGAAGAGGTACTACGTTCCTCTGGCGATCCCGCCGATCAAAAATATGTTGAGTTAAAGGCGCGTGCAGAAAAGGCGCTGGATGATGTGAAAAAAAGGGTAAGCCAGGCTTCTGACAGTTATTACTATCGGGCGAAGCAGGCGGTTTATCGCGCCGATGACTACGTCCACGAAAAACCCTGGCAGGGAATTGGCGTTGGCGCGGCTGTTGGACTGGTATTAGGACTGTTGCTGGCTCGCCGTTAAAACCTCCCTACACTGGGGTACTGCATTTTTTCTGTAGTACCCCGTATAATGTGAGGCTTTTAACAGGGAGAGGTCCGCGTGCAATCACTTACTACGGCGCTGGAAAATCTACTGCGCCATTTGTCGCAAGAGATTCCGGCGACACCCGGCATTCGGGTTTTCGACATTCCTTTCCCTCTCAATGACGCTTTTGATGCCTTAAGCTGGCTGGCCAGTCAGCAAACGTATCCGCAATTTTACTGGCAACAACGTAATGGCGATGAAGAAGCTGCCGTGCTGGGCGCAATCACCCGCTTTACGTCGTTGGATCAGGCGCAACGTTTTCTTCGTCAGTATCCGGAACACACCGACTTACGTATCTGGGGACTGAATGCGTTTGACCCGTCGCAGGGCAATCTACTTTTACCACGCCTGGAATGGCGGCGCTGTGGCGGTAAAGCCACGCTACGGCTGACGCTATTCAGTGAAAATTCCCTTCAGCACGATGCAGTTAAGGCAAAAGAATTTATCGCCACACTGGCGAATATTAAACCTTTGCCCGCGTTACGTTTAACCACCACGAAAGAACAACACTGGCCGGACAAAACTGGCTGGACGCGATTAATCGAACTGGCAACGAAAACCATCGCCGAAGGTGAGCTCGACAAAGTGGTTCTTGCTCGGGCGACTGACCTGCATTTCGCAAGTCCGGTCAATGCGGCGGCGATGATGGCTGCCAGCCGGCGGCTCAATCTGAACTGCTATCATTTTTACATGGCCTTTGATGGCGAAAATGCTTTTCTTGGCTCAACGCCTGAGCGGCTATGGCGGCGGCGAGACAAAGCTCTGCGTACCGAAGCTCTGGCTGGAACGGTAGCAAATCATTCTGATGATAAGCAGGCGCAGCAGTTGGGTGAGTGGCTGATGGCGGATGATAAAAACCAGCGCGAGAACATGCTGGTGGTGGAAGATATCTGCCAACGATTGCAGGCCGATACCCAGACGCTGGATGTGTTACCGCCGCAGATACTGCGTCTGCGTAAAGTGCAGCATCTGCGCCGCTGTATCTGGACTTCACTCAACAAAGCGGATGATGTGATTTGTTTACATCAGTTGCAGCCAACGGCAGCAGTTGCTGGTTTACCGCGCGATCTGGCGCGGCAGTTCATCGCCCGGCACGAACCGTTCACCCGTGAATGGTATGCCGGTTCTGCGGGGTATCTCTCATTACAACAAAGCGAATTCTGCGTTTCCCTGCGCTCGGCGAAAATCAGTGACAATGTGGTGCGATTATATGCCGGAGCAGGCATTGTCCGAGGCTCAGACCCCGAGCAGGAGTGGCAGGAAATCGACAACAAAGCGGCAGGGTTGCGAACATTATTACAAATGGAATAGTAATGAGTCGCATCATTACCGATTCATATCAATAATCTATTTTTGTAGCTCCTTATACTTAGCCGCAATATTGATACCGGACAAACTCATGTCAGTAAGCGCATTTAACCGACGCTGGGCGGCGGTCATTCTGGAAGCATTAACGCGTCATGGCGTCAGACACGTCTGCATTGCCCCTGGCTCCCGTTCTACGCCGTTAACGTTAGCGGCGGCGGAAAATTCTGCATTCATCCACCACACCCATTTTGATGAGCGTGGGCTGGGGCATCTGGCGCTGGGGCTGGCGAAAGTCAGCAAACAGCCGGTGGCGGTGATAGTGACTTCCGGCACGGCGGTGGCAAATCTCTATCCGGCACTGATTGAAGCGGGGTTAACTGGAGAGAAACTGATCCTCTTAACCGCCGATCGTCCGCCGGAACTGATCGACTGCGGCGCGAATCAGGCGATTCGCCAGCCGGGAATGTTCGCCTCTCACCCCATGCATAGCATTTCACTACCGCGTCCGACGCAGGATATTCCCGCTCGCTGGCTGGTTTCTACCATCGACCATGCTCTCGGTACGCTTCATGCTGGCGGAGTCCATATCAACTGCCCGTTTGCTGAACCGTTGTATGGCGAGATGGACGACACAGGACTTGCGTGGCAACAACGTCTGGGCGACTGGTGGCAGGACAATAAACCGTGGCTGCGTGAAGCGCCTCGTCTGGAAAGTGAAAAACAGCGCGACTGGTTCTTCTGGCGGCAAAAACGCGGCGTAGTCGTTGCGGGTCGCATGAGTGCGGAAGAGGGCAAAAAAGTGGCCCAGTGGGCGCAAACTCTTGGCTGGCCGCTGATTGGCGACGTATTGTCGCAAACCGGACAGCCGCTGCCGTGCGCTGACCTGTGGTTAGGCAATGCCAAAGCAACCAGCGAGTTACAGCAGGCGCAGATTGTTGTGCAACTGGGGAGCAGTCTGACCGGCAAACGGTTACTGCAATGGCAGGCGAGTTGTGAGCCGGAAGAGTACTGGATTGTTGATAATATCGAAGGGCGACTCGACCCGGCGCACCATCGTGGACGTCGGCTGATTGCCAATATCGCCGACTGGCTGGAGCTGCATCCGGCAGAAAAACGCCAGCCCTGGTGCGTTGACATCCCGCGCCTGGCTGAACAGGCAATGCAGGCGGTTGTTGCGCGCCGTGATGCATTTGGTGAAGCGCAACTGGCACACCGCATCAGCGAGTATCTACCGGAACAGGGGCAACTGTTTGTCGGTAACAGCCTGGTGGTGCGTCTGATCGATGCGCTCTCGCAACTTCCGGCAGGTTATCCGGTTTACAGCAACCGTGGAGCCAGCGGTATTGACGGACTGCTCTCTACCGCCGCAGGCGTTCAGCGGGCGAGTGGTAAACCCACGCTGGCGATTGTTGGCGATCTCTCCGCACTTTACGACCTGAACGCACTGGCGTTACTGCGCCAGGTTTCCGCGCCGCTGGTATTAATAGTGGTGAACAACAACGGCGGGCAAATTTTCTCGCTGCTACCAACGCCGACAAGCGAGCGTGAGCGTTTCTATCTGATGCCGCAAAACGTCCATTTTGAGCACGCCGCTGCGATGTTTGAGTTGAAATATCATCGCCCGCAAAACTGGCATGAACTTGAAACGGCGCTTGCCGACGCCTGGCGCACCCCGACCACCACCGTGATTGAGATGGTGGTTAACGACACCGATGGTGCGCAGACCCTCCAGCAGTTGCTGGCGCAGGTAAGCCATTTATGATCCTGCACGCGCAGGCAAAACACGGCAAGCCAGGTTTACCCTGGCTGGTTTTTCTGCACGGTTTTTCCGGCGATTGCCAGGAGTGGCAGCAAGTCGGCGAAGCGTTTGCCGACTACTCGCGGTTGTATGTTGATCTCCCTGGTCACGGCGGTTCGGCGGAAATTAGCGTCGATGGATTTGATGATGTCATCGACTTACTGCGTAAAACCCTTGTTAGTTACAACATACTTAATCACTGGCTGGTGGGGTACTCGCTCGGTGGACGCGTGGCGATGATGGCGGCCTGTCAGGGGATGCCGGGGCTTTGTGGCGTTATTGTCGAAGGTGGTCATCCTGGGCTGCAAAGTGCTGAACAACGCGCGGAACGCCAGCGTTCCGATCACCGTTGGGCGCAGCGTTTTCGCACAGAACCATTAACGGCGGTCTTTGCCGACTGGTATCAACAACCGGTTTTTGCCTCGCTCAATGACGAGCAGCGCCAGGAACTGGTGACGCTGCGTAGCAACAATAATGGCGCAACGCTTGCCGCCATGCTGGAAGCAACCTCATTGTCCGTCCAGCCTGATTTACGTGCTAACCTTAGCGCCCGCACATTTGCGTTTTATTATTTATGTGGTGAACGTGACAGCAAATTCCGCGCTCTGGCGGCGGAACTGGCTGCTGACTGCCATGTCATTCCTCGCGCCGGACATAACGCGCATCGGGAAAATCCCGCTGGCGTAATCGCAAGTCTGGCGCAGATCTTGCGTTTCTGACTAAAGGACACAATATGATTTATCCTGATGAAGCAATGCTTTACGCACCGGTTGAATGGCACGACTGTTCCGAAGGTTTCGAGGACATTCGTTATGAAAAATCTGCCGACGGTATCGCAAAAATCACCATTAATCGTCCGCAGGTGCGCAATGCCTTCCGTCCTCTGACGGTAAAAGAGATGATCCAGGCACTGGCGGATGCGCGTTATGACGACAACATCGGCGTGATCATTCTGACTGGCGCAGGCGATAAAGCGTTCTGCTCCGGCGGCGATCAGAAAGTGCGTGGCGATTACGGCGGCTATAAAGATGACTCCGGCGTACATCACCTGAACGTGCTGGACTTCCAGCGTCAGATCCGCACCTGCCCGAAACCGGTTGTTGCGATGGTGGCTGGCTACTCTATCGGCGGCGGTCACGTTCTGCACATGATGTGCGATCTGACCATTGCGGCAGAAAACGCCATCTTCGGTCAGACTGGCCCGAAAGTCGGCTCCTTCGACGGTGGCTGGGGCGCTTCCTATATGGCGCGTATTGTCGGGCAGAAAAAAGCGCGTGAAATCTGGTTCCTGTGCCGTCAGTACGACGCAAAACAGGCGCTGGACATGGGCCTTGTGAACACCGTGGTGCCGCTGGCGGATCTGGAAAAAGAGACCGTCCGCTGGTGCCGCGAAATGCTGCAAAACAGCCCGATGGCGCTGCGTTGCCTGAAAGCTGCGCTGAACGCCGACTGTGACGGTCAGGCGGGGCTGCAAGAGCTGGCGGGTAACGCCACCATGCTGTTCTACATGACGGAAGAAGGTCAGGAAGGTCGTAATGCTTTCAACCAGAAACGTCAGCCTGATTTCAGCAAATTCAAACGGAATCCGTAATGCGTAGCGCGCAGGTATACCGCTGGCAGATCCCCATGGACGCGGGGGTGGTTCTGCGCGACAGGCGGTTAAAAACCCGCGATGGGCTGTACGTTTGCCTGCGCGACGGCGAGCGCGAAGGGTGGGGAGAGATCTCCCCACTGCCGGGCTTCAGTCAGGAAACCTGGGAGGAGGCGCAAAGTGTGCTGCTTGCCTGGGTAAATGACTGGCTGGCAGGTGATTGCGAATTACCGCAAATGCCTTCCGTTGCCTTTGGCGTGAGCTGCGCGCTGACAGAGCTTACCGATACGTTACCGCAGGCAGCCAATTACCGTGCAGCGCCGCTGTGTAATGGCGATCCTGACGATCTGATCCTCAAACTTGCCGATATGCCAGGTGAGAAAGTGGCGAAGGTCAAAGTGGGATTATACGAAGCCGTGCGCGACGGCATGGTGGTGAATCTGTTGCTGGAAGCGGTTCCGGATCTGCATTTGCGTCTTGACGCGAATCGCGCCTGGACGCCGCTGAAGAGCCAGCAGTTTGCCAAATACGTTAACCCGGATTATCGCGACCGCATCGCTTTTCTCGAAGAGCCGTGCAAAAACCGCGATGATTCGCGAGCCTTTGCCCGTGAAACCGGCATTGCCATTGCCTGGGATGAAAGCCTGCGCGAGCCGGATTTTGCCTTTGTGGCGGAAGAGGGTGTGCGCGCGGTGGTTATCAAACCCACACTCACTGGCAGCCTGGAAAAAGTACGCGAGCAGGTGCAGTCGGCGCACGCGCTGGGGCTGACGGCGGTGATCAGTTCTTCCATCGAGTCTAGCTTAGGCTTAACGCAACTGGCGCGGATTGCTGCCTGGTTAACGCCAGACACCATTCCGGGGCTGGACACGCTGGATCTGATGCAGGCGCAGCAGGTTCGTCGCTGGCCGGGTAGCCCGCTACCGTTAGTGGAATCAGATGCACTGGAGCGGCTGCTATGATCTTCTCTGACTGGCCGTGGCGTCACTGGCGGCAGGTGCGGGGAGATGCCATCGCCTTACGGCTCAATGATGAGCAACTCAACTGGCGGGAGCTTTGTGCTCGCGTCGATGAATTAGCGTCGGGCTTTGCGGCGCAGGGCGTGGTTGAGGGCAGCGGCGTGATGCTGCGGGCGTGGAATACACCGCAAACGCTGCTCGCCTGGCTGGCGTTGCTGCAATGCGGTGCGCGGGTGCTTCCCGTCAACCCACAGCTTCCGCAGCCGTTGCTTGAGGAGTTGCTGCCCAATCTTACTCTGCAATTTGCGCTGGTGCCGGAAGGGGAGAACACCTTTCCGGCGTTAACGTCGCTGCAAATTCAGGCTGGAGAGGGCGCATATGCAGCTATGTGGCAGCCGACACGTCTGTGCTCAATGACGTTGACCTCTGGTTCTACCGGGTTGCCAAAAGCCGCTGTTCATACTTATCAGGCTCATCTTGCCAGCGCCGAAGGTGTGTTATCGCTGATTCCGTTTGGCGAGCACGATGACTGGCTGCTCTCTTTGCCGCTATTTCACGTTTCCGGTCAGGGAATTATGTGGCGCTGGTTATACGCTGGCGCGCGGATGACGGTACGCGATAAACAGCCGCTGGAGCAAATGCTGGCAGGCTGTACTCACGCTTCGCTGGTGCCGACGCAGCTCTGGCGTTTGCTGGTTAACCGTAGTTCAGTTTCTCTGAAAGCGGTATTGCTTGGCGGCGCGGCGATCCCGGTCGAGTTGACGGAACAGGCGCGCGAGCAGGGCATCCGTTGCTTTTGCGGTTATGGTCTGACGGAGTTCGCCTCCACGGTATGCGCAAAGGAAGCGGACGGTCTGGCGGACGTCGGTTCGCCGCTGCCCGGTCGGGAAGTAAAAATCGTTAACGATGAAGTGTGGTTGCGCGCTGCCAGTATGGCCGAAGGTTACTGGCGTAACGGGCAACTGGTGCCGCTGGTGAACGACGAAGGCTGGTACGCTACGCGCGATCGCGGCGAGATGCATAACGGTAAACTGACCATTGTCGGGCGCTTAGATAATCTGTTCTTTAGCGGTGGCGAAGGTATTCAGCCGGAAGAAGTGGAGCGGGTTATTGCTGCGCATCCTGCGGTTTTGCAGGTGTTTATCGTCCCCGTTGCAGACAAGGAGTTTGGTCATCGCCCGGTGGCTGTCGTGGAGTATGACAGCGAAGTCGTTGATCTCAGCGAATGGGTGAAAGATAAACTGGCACGTTTTCAGCAGCCGGTGCGTTGGCTGACGCTTCCGCCTGAATTGAAAAACGGCGGCATTAAGATCTCACGCCAGGCGTTGAAAGCGTGGGTTCAACGCCAGCAGTAATGGATCATCCGTTTCACATCTCATTTTTGCCATTCCATTGCCGTTGATAAAGAGTTTATCTGTTAATCTGTAACTTAATGTGAAAACTCTTAGCAAACAGGATAATGCAATGGAATGGCTGGTCAAAAAATCATGTTGCGATAAACAAGATAACAGACATGTTCTTATGCTCTGCGGTGCTGGCGGTGCGATAAAAATGATCGCTGAAGTGAAGAGTGACTTCGCCGTGAAAGTGGGGGATTTACTCTCGCCTTTGCAGAATGCGCTTTACTGTATTAATCGTGAAAAGTTGCATACGGTGAAAGTCCTCTCGGCAAGCAGTTATAGCCCCGATGAGTGGGAACGACAGTGCAAATCGGCTGGGAAAACTCAGTAACGTTGTTTTGTCGTGGGCAGGAAAATCAGCATTAATCCGCTCACAATACAGGTTACGCCCAGCAGTGCCTTCAGTGAAAACGTCCCTTCCCAGCCAGGAAGTACCATTGAAGCAATCCATACCAGTACATAACTCATACTCAGTAAGGCATAGGCTTTGCTGAGAGCCAGTTGATGTAACGCTTTATACCAGCAAAAAACGGAGATCAGATAACCAGACAATCCGACCAGCAGCATCTGAGCACCGGTATCAAAAGCCAAAAACGCTGCGATAAAATCCCGCCACTGCGTCATCGGCGGCAGATGACTTGCCGCATAACCCAGACTTAATTGTGCTGCAGAAGCAATAATGACGCTGAATAATCCCCACATCAGACCCATTATACGGTACTCCCCAGGATCACAATGCCGCCAATAATGAATGTCACCCCGCACCAGTGACGCATCGATACCGGCTCGTGCCACAGTTTTACCGCAGCCAGCGTCACCCAGACAAAATTCAGACTCAACATCGGGTAGGCAATGCCCACCGGTACATTCTGTAAGACCAGTAGCCAAAGCACCATCGCAAGGCCAAGACAAGCCAGCGCCAGTCCCAGCCACAGTACGATATGTTTGCGCCGTTTGTTTATCGCCACAAAGCAGGTTGCCTGTTTCTGACACAACTGCCCGGCAACGCTAAGCAGGCTGGCAAAGACTAAAATCATCCAGATCATTTTGGGCGGTACTGAATGAGCACCAGACGTCCCTGATGATCGATAGCATCAGCGGGCGGAATGGCGAGGCTGTTGATGTCTTCATCGTGGTCAACCGAAAGCACTAGTGTAATAATCCCCTCCTGGCGATGCTGATTTAACCATTTGGAAAAATTATCACCGCTGACAAATCTCCCTTGCGCATCCGTATAATTAAGGCCGTATTTCAACTCACCCGTCTGACGATACATGATGATGTCATCGCGTTGCAGGCTCCATGCCAGACCTGCGGCAACACCGACGCTATCAGTAAGAATATAGCGGCTCGGCTGAAGTGATTCTTGCGTCATCTCGACAAAAAATTGCGGATGTTTTCCTTCCATAACTCTGTCAGGAATTGAAAATCCTACCAGCAACGCCATCCCCAGCGGGCAAAGTGCGGCAAAAGGCCAGGTTTTATCCACGTTTGTTAAGGTGTACCAGCCGAAAAATGCCCACAGCGAAAAAATAGACCATGAGCAAAAGACTTTATAGATCTCGAAAGTCTGCCAGACAGGTGTATTCATTGGCCCCCAGGGGGAGACAACAAACGTGGCAATAATACCCGTGACGCCAAATGCAATGTTAACCCAGCCATTAATTCGCAGCGCCAGAGGATTATTTTTTGCCGACTGCAAAGCGTAATGCGCCATCAACATCGCTAAAGGCGCAAAGCAGGAGAGAATATAAGTGGGCAATTTGCCTTTGGCGACGGAGAAAAACAGCAGCGGCATCACCATCCAGCTTAACAAATAGACGGTTGCGGAATGATTGCGATTTTTCCAGCCTGCGTAAAGTGCGCCGGGGAGTAATCCCAGCCACGGCAGGCTACCGGCAATGATGACAGGTAAGTAGTACCAGATCGGGGCTTTATGCTGGGCATCATCCATCGCAAAGCGTTGTATATGCTCAACCCAGAAAAAATAGTGCCAGAAATCAGGCTCCCGCTGCGCTATCGCCAGCCCCCAGGGGAGAACCGTTAGGACGCAACTGATAACCGCCAGCCAGCCGTAAATAAAGAAATCTTTCCAGCGTTTTTGCGTCGCTACCCACGGCAGCACGCTTAATACCGGCACGGCGAGGGCGAGGAAACCTTTGGTCATCACCCCCATGCCACAGGTTAACCCCAGCAGCAAAAATCCCGCGCTTTTGCCTCTCCTCGTTTGTGCCTGCATTGCCAGCCAGAAGCTGCACATCCCTGCCACCAGCCAGAATGCAATAAATGGATCGAGCACGGCATAAGTGCCGATGGCATAGACAATAAACAGCGAGAGATAAACCACAGCGGCGAGTAGTGCCAGACGCTTATCGCGCCATAAGCGCAGAGTAAACCAGGCCACCAGCGCGGCGGTTAACAGGGTTGCAAAGATAACACCAGCCCGTACACCAATGTTATTCGCGCCAAATAACCATTGCCCAATACTGTTAATCCAGTATCCGGCAATGGGTTTTTCGAAATAACGTAGCCCTAACAGATGAGGCACAATCCAGTCGC
Organism: Escherichia sp. MOD1-EC5433; assembly: GCF_002966005.1. Classification (NCBI taxonomy): domain Bacteria; kingdom Pseudomonadati; phylum Pseudomonadota; class Gammaproteobacteria; order Enterobacterales; family Enterobacteriaceae; genus Escherichia; species Escherichia sp. MOD1-EC5433. Next base: position 313,252 of record NZ_PTRL01000003.1, read on the forward strand.
CGGAAGCCAGCATTTCCCGACTAATTTCCGCATAACGCGTTTCATCAGGTTGCCAGAGCAGACGTGTGCTGATCGGTAACACGTAATAACAGACAATAAACGCGAAGAGGCCGATAAGGTAACGTACCGATTTCATCACCGACTACCCGCAGCTTGTTGGCAACCCAGCCAGCCTTCACGTCCGGCAATACTTCCGCGAACGACGTGACCGAGCGGTAAATTCTCTGATAACAAGTCGCTTAAAGGACAAAACATAATACCTGCACGAGCTGCGCGTTTCAGGAGATCCACAAAATTATGCTGATAAGCACAGCCTTCAACTTCTGCATGAATGGTATAAACCGGCGTGCCTTTATCTCGCAGGATGCGGTTGAGCAGCCAGCCGTTGAAATCTTCTGCTTTCACATCCCGACCAATCACTTCATCCCAGGTGGGTAAGGTCACCGGGATTTGCGCAGTGCCGGGCTTTCCTGATTCGAGCAATGGACGAAACGGCATCGCCCCACGACAATCGCTGTTGTAGCGCAAATGGAACGCTTCTTTTGCTTCGATCACCTGCTGGTCGGCACGCCAGCCAGCGGCAGCGGAGCAGGTTACCGGTTGGCCGATAATCTCTTCCAGAGTGCGAAGGCCGTGTGCGATATCGTCGACCATTGTTTGCCGATCCCAGTGACCGATATGGGCTTGCCAGGCATGGTGATCCCAGGCGTGCAGGCCGACTTCGTGGTGTTTAGCCGCTTCACGAATGATATCGGCGTTAGCATGACCAATCTCTTTACCTGGCCATGCCGTACCTGCCAGTAAAATATTCCAGCCATAAAGCGATGCCGCGTTTGAGCGCAGCATCTTCCACAAAAACTGTGGCCTCACCAGTCGCCAGAGATGGCGGCCCATATTGTCCGGGCCAACGCTGAAAAAAATGCTGGCCTGAATATTATGCTTACTCAAGATTTCCAGCAGACGCGGCACGCCTTCACGGGTGCCACGAAAGGTGTCGACATCAATGCGTAAGCCCACTTTGGTCATGATGATTTTTCCGCAAGATCGACAGTGCGCAGGAAGAAATCTAGTGTTTCGTCGATGGTTTCCTGCATATCAATTTTCGGTTCCCAGCCCAGGCAGCGGCGAGCATTGCGGATGCTCGGTTTGCGATGTGCCACGTCCTGATATCCTTTGCCGTAGTAACTGCTACTTTCTACCACGCGAAAGCCTGCAAACGGTGGGAAGTGATGGCGCAGTGGATGTTTTTCGAAGCTCGCCAGCAGCATCTCGCCCAGTTCCTCAATGCTCGCTTCGTTATCAGGATTGCCAATGTTGATAATTTCGCCGTCGCAGCGATTTCCCGCATTTTCGATAATGCGGTATAACGCCTCGATACCATCGCGAATATCAGTAAAGCAGCGTTTTTGTTTTCCGCCATCAATCAGCTTAATCGGTGAACCTTCTACCAGATTGAGAATGAGTTGCGTAATAGCGCGGGAGCTGCCGATTCGTGCCGCATTAAGGTTATCCAGTCGTGGTCCCATCCAGTTAAACGGGCGGAAGAGGGTGAACTGTAAACCCTCTTTTTCGCCATAGGCCCAGATAACCCGATCAAGTAATTGTTTTGACACCGAATAAATCCAGCGTGGTTTATTCACCGGGCCGACGATTAAATTAGAATGGTCCTCATCGAAGTATTTATCGCTACACATCCCATAAACTTCTGAAGTTGATGGGAAGATGATTCGCTTACGGTACTTCACGCAGTAGCGGATAATGCGCAGATTCTCTTCAAAATCGAGTTCAAATACGCGCAGCGGGTTGCGGGTATATTCAATCGGCGTGGCTATCGCCACCAGCGGCAAGACGACATCACATTTTTTGACGTGATACTCAATCCATTCGGAATGAATACTGATATCGCCTTCGACAAAGTGAAAATGCGGATGATTCAGAAAACGGCTTATCGCATCGCTGCCAATATCCAGACCGTAAACTTCATAATGATCTTCGCGCAGCAGGCGTTCTGTCAGATGGTTGCCAATAAAGCCATTCACCCCGAGGATGAGTACCCGGGTACGGCGTCGGGCGGTGCAGACAGGCTGGCTATTCAAGCGTGAACCTTGCACCAGGCCCAGCGTCTGCGCTAATTGCGAGCCTTGTATGGTAATGCCGTCGCCCGCCTGTCCGGTGACGATTTCCAGCGTGCCATAACCACAGGCAATCAACAGCGGTGCAACAGAAATCACGCTGCCCGGTTGTGCGGCAGTAGTAAGAGAATGTACGCGGGACGACCAGACTGTAAATTTCTGATTGCCAACATAACTAAAGGCGCCAGGCCAGGGATCGGCAACGGCACGCACCATGTTGTGGAGTACACAAGCCGGTTTATGCCATTCCAGGCGGCTGTCCTCCGGTGTTCTGCGACCAAAACAGGTGGCTTCGTTCTCACGTTGGGCGATTTCCAGAATATTACCGTGTTTAATCGCGGGTAATGTCTGCTCCAGCAACTGACGCGCGGCGTGGCACAATTTATGATGTAGCGTAATGGCAATATCGTCTGGCGCAATGGCAACGCGCAGTTGGGCCACAATGGCTCCGGCATCGGCGCGTTTCACCATTCGGTGCAATGTAACGCCAGTTTCCGTTTCACCGTTCACCAGCACCCAGTTCAGCGGCGCGCGACCACGATATTTCGGTAACAGCGAACCATGCAGATTAAATGCGCCTGCGGTAGCAAGCTGCAAAATATCGTCACTGATCAGATGGCGATAATAAAAAGAGAAAATCACATCAGGTGACAGTTGGGCTATGCGTTCTACCCACAGCGGATGATTAACGTTATCCGGCGCATAAACCGGAATGCCTCTTTCCGCCGCCAGACGAGCCACCGAACCATAAAATGCTTTTTCGCCAGGATTATCGGTATGAGTAAAAATGGCGCTAATTTCGTAACCGGCAGCCAGCAAGGCTTCAATGCCCAGGCATCCCATATCGTGGTAGGCAAAAACGACGGCTTTCATTATTCATTTTCCTTGCTGGATGGACGGATAACTTGCTGAACAAAATAGCGGGGGCGGGCGCGGACATCGGTGTAGATCCTGCCGATATATTCACCGAGTAATCCCATGCCGATAAACTGAGCGCCAATAAAAGTAAACAGCACGGCAAATAGCATAAAGACGCCTTCTGCCGCCCATTGTGGTCCGAAGGTCAGGCGTAAAATCACCAGCAGTACCGCGATGCTAAAACCTCCAATCGCAATAATGCTGCCGAGCAGACTCAGCATACGTAGCGGCGTAGTGGTAAGGCAGGTCACCAGGTCGTACATCAAATTAATCAGGCGCATAAAGCTGTATTTGGATTCACCAAATTCACGCTCGGCATGATGCACTGGAATTTCAATGGCGCGGCGGGCAAAGATATTCGCCAGAATCGGGATAAAGGTGCTGCGTTCATGGCAGTGCAGCATGGCATCGATAATATGGCGGCGATAGGCGCGTAACATACAGCCGTAGTCGCCCATCGCTTTGCCGGTGGTGCGCTGGATCAACCGGTTAATCATCTTCGAGGCGGATTTACGAAACCAGCTATCCTGGCGGTTCTGGCGCACAGTCCCTACCACGTCGTAACCTTCATCGGCTTTTTCCACCAGATGGGGGATTTCTTCTGGTGGATTCTGGAGATCGGCATCAAGAGTAATGATTAAGTCGCCGGTAACGTGACTGAATCCCGCCATAATTGCCGAATGTTGTCCGTAATTGCGATTAAGCAAAATAGACACAATATGGCTGCCCTCCGCTTGTGAGGCATCGACCAGCATTTGTGCGGAGTTGTCGTTGCTGCCGTCATCAATCAGCAGGATCTCATACTCTTTGCCCAGCGATTCACAGGCTGTGGTGGTGCGCCTGATTAATTCCGGTAAGCTTTCCTGCTCGTTATAAACGGGAATAACCACCGAGACTTTCTTAACAGGGTGGATTTCAAACATGGCTTATTGTCCTGCGAGTTGCTGAAGGGCAGTGATGACGCGGTCGGCATCGGCGGTGGTCATATCCGGGAAAAGCGGCAACGAACAGATGCGTTCGCTATTCCATTCCGTATTCGGCAACGACAGCGTGGGAAAACGCTTGCGATAATATTTTTGCGTGTGGGCGGCGCGGAAATGTAACCCGGTTCCAATGCCTCTTTCTTTTAACGCTTCCATCAGAGCATCGCGGCTGATACCACAACGTTGTTCATCAACACGTATGATAAACAGATGCCAGGCGTGAACGTGCAACCATGCAGGAACGCTTAAAGGCTGGAAAGGGAGAGCTGCCAGTGCTTGCTGATATTGCAGGGCAATGTCGCGACGGCGAGTATTTAGTTGCTCTAATTTATTCAACTGCGTCAGAGCTATCGCAGCGTTAATATCGGTCAGATTGTACTTATAGCCCGGCGTTAATACTTCAGCCTGCGGCGCGCGTCCCCAGGTTTGCCTGTCATATGCATCGACACCCAGACCATGAAATTTCAACATGCGTAACTGGCGGGCGAGGTTTTCATTATCGGTAACAATCAGGCCGCCTTCCGCGCAGGTAATATTTTTGATGGCGTGGAACGAAAAAATAGCGGTGCCCTTTGCACCAGTATGCTGACCTTTGTAATACGTACCGACGGCGTGGGCGGCATCTTCAATGACCGCGATACCGTGGCGTTCAGCAATGGCGCGAATGGCGTCAATATCTGCTGGCGCTCCGGCATAATGCACCGGGATAATCGCTTTGGTGTAGGGCGTAATGGCCGCTTCGATCGCTTCAGGCGTGATCATCAGCGTATCGCGATCAACGTCCACCATCACCGGCTTTGCGCCCAACAGGGAGATCATATTGAGGGTTGAAACCCAGGTCATGGAGGGCGTGATGACTTCATCATCAGCGCCAATCCCCAGCGCCATCAGTGTGATATGCATTCCTGCAGTGGCCGAGCTGACTGCGATGGCATGTTGATTTCCTGTCAACTGGCAAAAGGCCGCTTCCAGTGCCTGATTCTTCGGACCAGTGGTTATCCAACCGGATTCGAAAACCTCTTGAACTGCAGCGAGTTCTTCCGCGCTTATTGCCGGACGCGAAAAAGGTAAAAAGTCTGACATTGTTTTTCCTTCGGCCATTGAATACCTTTTCCCGCTATTTGCTAATATTTTTCATAGGGAATGTTATTTGTATTTTGCCATTTGGAATGAAATTCTAAGGTCAGAACATTAATTTAACCTTAAGGAATGAATATAAGGCTTAAATATTATTTTTTTTGTTTTTGTATCTTATTCAGGCTTTTAATTTGACAAGATTTAAGGCATTTTGCGTGCATCGTAATGTTTTAATACTATCCCAGCCACTATTTACCAGTGAAAATGTCGTTTGTTTTCGCGGTCATTTAGCTGGCTACGCTTGTCTATAGGTGGAGCTTAAGTGTTAGCTTTTTGTCGGACTTCGTTGAAGTCTAAAAAATATATCTACATTTTACTGGTGCTTGGGGCGATTGCGGGGCTGGGTACACATGCTGCCTGGAGCAGTAATGGTTTGCCGCGTATCGACAATAAAACGCTGGCCAGATTAGCGCAGCAGCACCCGGTTGTGGTTCTGTTTCGCCATGCGGAACGCTGCGATCGCTCCTCTAATCAATGCTTGTCAGACAAAACGGGCATTACGGTGAAAGGTGCTCAGAATGCCCGTGAACTGGGCAAAGCTTTTAGCGCGGACATCCCTGATTTCGATCTTTATTCCAGTAATACCGTTCGGACTATTCAATCAGCGACCTGGTTTTCTGCTGGAAAAAAACTGACGGTAGATAAACGTTTTCTACAATGTAGAAATGAGATTTATAACACAATTAAGGAGTTGCAAAGTAAAGCGCCAGATAAAAATATCGTTATTTTCACCCATAACCATTGTCTGACCTATATCGCTAAAGATAAACGAAACGTGACATTTAAACCAGATTATCTGGATGGGCTGGTAATGCATGTTGAAAATGGCAACGTTTTACTGGATGGTGAGTTTGTTAATCGGTGATTTGTTAATATGACAGCCAATAATGGCTGTCATTACTGTTACATCAGACCTTTCAAACGTAACGTTTTCTGAGTGGCGACATTCAAATCATAGTGAGCAAGATCTTCAGGTTTTACCCATGCGTATTCCTGAAACTCTTCGTTAATTTTCACTTCACGGTTGGCAGAGACGCAGTCAAAGATCAGGTAAATCATATAAATCTCTTCCTTGCGACCATCTGCATACGTCTTGATACGAATGTCATCACTGAAAGTCCATGGCGTGATGTCAGTAAGAATCAGTTGCTCGCCCAGCTCTTCTCTGATTTCACGACGTAATGCTTCTTCAATGCGCTCACCGGGTTCTACGCCGCCGCCAGACAGCGCCCATTGTCCGGGGAAAACGCCGCGATCATCGGCCATTTTACACAGCAGATAAGCACCATCATTTTGAATTAAGGGACAAACTATAGTCCGTTGCCGCATGGGAATATTCCTTACCACTGAAAATAAAACAAAAGAATACGGCAATGGATCAACTCGTGAAAGTGGCATTGGCCTTTTTTGCGACGATAACTGCGATGATTATTTTTCTGGCAATCAATTTTTGGTGGCTACTTTTTCTGCACTTAATTATTAAAGAAGTATTTAGTTACAATAAGTGAGCAGATCGCTTTTTTCACGCATTGAATCCTCTGTGTCAGGCAGTACAATCCCGCAGCTTTGGGGACTTTTAATTATCTTCTTGCGGGAAAAGGTAAAAATGAAAAAATTTGCACTGCCAGTTCTGGCTGGAATGCTATTGGTTTCTGCATCGGCAAATGCGATAAGCATTAGCGGTCAGGCGGGAAAAGAATATACCAATATTGGCGTCGGTTTCGGTACTGAATCGACCGGTCTGGCATTAAGCGGTAACTGGACACATAACGATGACGACGGTGACGTCGCGGGCGTTGGCCTGGGATTGAATCTGCCGCTGGGACCGTTAATGGCAACTGTGGGTGGTAAAGGCGTTTACACCAACCCGAACGACGGCGATGAAGGTTATGCCGCAGCGGTAGGCGGTGGCTTGCAGTGGCAAATTGGCGATAGCTTCCGTCTGTTTGGCGAGTATTACTACTCTCCGGATTCGCTCTCCAGCGGTATTAAAAGTTATGAAGAAGCGAATGCTGGCGCGCGTTACACCATCATGCGCCCGATCAGCATTGAGGCGGGCTACCGCTACCTGAACCTGTCGGCTAAAGACGGCAATCGCGACAACGCGGTGGCTGACGGCCCGTATGTTGGGGTTAGCGCCAGCTTCTGATGCCTTCCGGCGCGGCGTTCTGCCGCGCCATTCAGTTTCTTACTACGCCTTATCTCCCTTTGCGTTATAGTGATTCGATAACAAAAGCAGGAGATAACCATGTTAAAAGTGGAAATGTTATCCACCGGGGATGAAGTGTTACACGGGCAAATCGTTGACACTAACGCTGCCTGGCTGGCGGATTTTTTCTTTCATCAGGGGTTGCCATTATCTCGCCGCAATACAGTGGGCGATAACCTTGAGGATTTAGTGACCATTCTTCGCGAACGTAGCCAGCACGCCGATGTGCTGATCGTCAATGGCGGACTGGGGCCGACCAGTGATGATTTAAGCGCACTCGCCGCAGCGACCGCCAAAGGTGAAAGCCTGGATCTTCATGAAGCCTGGCTCGAAGAGATGGAACGCTATTTCCGCGAACGTGGTCGCGTAATGGCGCCGAGCAACCGCAAACAGGCGGAGCTGCCTGCCAGTGCAGAATTTATCAATAATCCGGTTGGTACGGCCTGTGGTTTTGCTGTGCAACTTAACCGTTGCCTGATGTTCTTTACCCCAGGCGTGCCGTCGGAATTTAAAGTGATGGTTGAGCACGAAATCCTGCCGCGCCTGCGTGAGCGTTTTTCTTTGCCGCAACCGCCGGTTTGTCTGCGGCTGACCACTTTTGGTCGTTCAGAAAGCGATCTGGCGCAAAGCCTGGATTCGTTGCAACTGCCACCAGGTGTGACGATGGGCTATCGCTCCTCCATGCCCATTATTGAACTGAAACTCACCGGACCGGCAAGCGAGCAACAGGCAATGGAAAAACTGTGGCTGGACGTTAAACGTGTTGCCGGACAGAGTGTGATTTTCGAAGGCACCGAAGGACTGCCCGCGCAGATCAGTCGCGAATTGCAAAACCGCCAGTTCAGTCTGACGTTGAGCGAGCAATTCACCGGTGGTTTGCTGGCTTTGCAACTTTCTCGCGCGGGGGCGCCATTACTGGCGTGTGAAGTGGTTCCTTCACAGGAAGAAACCCTGGCGCAAACTGCGCACTGGATAACGGAACGCCGAGCTAACCATTTCGCCGGGCTGGCGCTGGCGGTTTCTGGTCTGGAAGATGAACATCTCAACTTTGCGCTGGCTACGCCAGACGGCACTTTCGCCCTGCGAGTACATTTCAGCACCACGCGCTACAACCAGGCTATCCGTCAGGAGGTGTGCGCAATGATGGCGCTTAATATGCTGCGCCGCTGGCTGAACGGTCAGGACATCGCCAGCGGGCATGGCTGGATTGAGGTTGTGGAGTCGTTGACACTGTCGCCACAGGGGGCGTGAAAGAGGGCGTGCCGGGGAGAAGTCTTTTACCCGGCACGTTGTCGCGTTCATTGCAGGCTTAATGGGGCGAGATTGGCATCGGTTAGCTGGGTTGTTGCCAGCACAATCTCACGTTCAAAACCTTGTTCCAGCATTCGTAAGGCGATTTTAATGGCTTGTTCGTGCAAACCTTCCAATTTATCTTCCTGCCAGCCAATTTGGTGTCCTTCCTGCCGTAGCCGTTCAGCAATGGTCATTAATCTCTCCTTTTAATGACAGTTCGGTGGAATATCAGCATCAGTGAGTTGGGTTGTCGCCAGCACAATCTCACGTTCAAAGCCTTGTTCCAGCATTCGTAAGGCGATTTTAATGGCTTGTTCATGCATGCCTTCCTGCAAACCTTCTAATTTACCTTCTTGCCAGCCTTCAATCTTACCCTCCTGCCAGCCAATTTGATGTCCTTCCTGCCGTAGCCGTTCAGCAATGGTCATTAATCTCTCCTTTTAATGACAGTTCGGTGGAATATCAGCATCAGTGAGTTGGGTTGTCGCCAGCACAATCTCACGTTCAAAGCCTTGTTCCAGCATTCGTAAGGCGATTTTAATGGCTTGTTCATGCATGCCTTCCTGCAAACCTTCTAATTTACCTTCTTGCAAGCCTTCTAATTTACCTTCTTGCCAGCCTTCAATCTTACCCTCCTGCCAGCCAATTTGATGTCCTTCCTGCCGTAGCCGTTCAGCAATAGTCATCAATCTCTCCTTTTGTAGTGGTGAACGTTCGGCAATCTCCTGAATAAAGCGGGTGAAACGGGAGGTATCGCCACATTGCAGGAGATAATTAAACAGTGTTTGCAATTGGCTGTCATTAGTGAAGCCTCTAACCAAAAGCGTGGTGATCCTGTCGACCATGCCGATTAAATCGCGGTCGCGAATATGTTTTTGAATAAGTTCCAGCAGGGCTATACGCCGATGTTGCATGATCTCATCGTCAGGTACGATGGTGATATCCACCAACGGAAAAGCTTCGGTGTACAACTGCCGGGCAAGTTGCGGATCGTTAAATTCATCCAGCCAGTTGAGAGAATACGGGTAGGGCGAGGTTTCGCCATGATAAAACAGCAATGGCACTACCAGCGGGACTTTGTCATAACCTTTATCCAGGTGACGCTGCATGGCGGCGGTGGCATAGCGCATCAGCCGAAAGGCCATATTCTTTTCCGCAGAACTTTGATGTTCAATTACGCAGTAGATATAGCCGTCACCTTCGCTGGTTTCTACCGACCACAAAACATCCGAGTAGTAAGCGCGTAAGCTTTTTTCAATAAAACTTGTGGGTTCCAGCCTTAACGTATGCAGATTACACAGCTTACGTAACGGTTCCGGTAGATGTATTTCCAGAAAATCCCGTGCGGTATCGGGTGAGAACATAAAGGTTTTAAATACCGCATCATGCGGGGAGGAGGTTGTTGATTCAGTCATGGTTGTCCGTCACCTGATATTTATGATGACGCGACATTACGGTTATCCCAGGCCTTTGACATCTGCCAGTTTCAGCCTTTGCGAGACGTTTTCAGAGGAATTTTCATTGTGATGAAACGCATACATTGGGTACGGAATCGCGCACGCAAAAATGCCCGATAAGCAATGCGCTTACCGGGCATCAGAAGGGAGTTTAAACCAGCGCCTGAGCCAGCAGCGTAATCGGATGTTCGCAGCGAAGACTTGTGGACATCTCAATCTGCCATTTGCAGGTTTCGCAGTCGGTAACCACCAGATCCGCGCCGCTCTCTTCTATCTGGCGGAACAGCGGTGCACCGATGGCTTGTGAGGTGGGGTAGTTCTCTTTTTTGAAACCGTAAGTTCCGGCAATACCGCAGCACTGGGAATCCAGCACTGTCAGCTCAAGCCCTGGGATCTTACGTAAAAGTTCCAGGGTGTAGAGCGTCCAGCCCATTTTTTCCATATGGCACGGCGTGTGATAAACCACTTTCAGCGGCAGCGTTTTCAGCGGTAACGTTTTGCCTTCGTCCAGCTTGCGCCACAGCCAGCGGGTCGCCAGTTCGATATGATCGCGTAAGCCTTTGTTGTCGACATTCAGCACTTCCGGGTATTCGTCACGCAGGGCGAAAGTACAGGTAGAGGAGGTGGCAATCACCGGAATACCTTTTCCCCCCACAGCTTCGCGAATTGATTCCACATTGGTTATTGCCTGTTTGCGCGCTTTATCGGTGAAACCGTTGGCGATGAGTGGCACACCGCAGCATTTCTCTTTGCTGAGCAGTTGCACGCCGGTGCCCATCGCGTTGAGCACTTTAATTAAATCCTTGCCTAACTGTGGATGGTTGTAGTTAACGAAGCAGCCGTGGAAAAAGGCCACCTGGTCTTTATATTGCGCCTGCTGCGAAGCCACACTGCGATACCAGCGACGAAAAGTGCCGAAGGAGTATTTCGGCAGCGTGCGGCGATGGTCAATTTTTAACGCCGCATCAAGCAGTTGTCGCACTGGTTTCAGCGAGGTAGCGGTGTTGACGATAGGCGCGAACGGCGTGGAAACGCTACCCATCAGGTCGGTATGACTCAAAACGAAATTGCGCAGCGACGGGCGTGAGGTGTCATATTTCGCCCGCGCGCGCTGGATGATATCGCCAATCTTCACATCGGACGGGCAGGCGACTTCGCAACGTTTGCAGTTAATGCAATATTTCAGCGCCTCGTCATACAGGGCGCCATCTTTCAGACGCAGACGCTCGCCATCCGGCCCGGCCTGTTTTGGCCCCGGATAGCCCGGATTCACCCGGCTTACCGGGCAGGCGGTGGTACAGACGGTGCACTTAATGCAATTTTCGAAGCTGGTATCGTTCATTGTTGGCCTCCTGCGCGTTGGGCAATCTGTTGAGCAGCATGTAATGCACTGACAGCACAAACGCCGCCGCCGCATCCCTGAGCGATAGGATCATATCCGCCCAGCACCGATCCGATGGCAAACAAGTTTTCTACCGTCTGGCCTGCCTGCGATGGGCGTAGCGCCTCATCAGTGGTTACACCGAACTGCTGCCATGGTTGCGCCGCAAAAAAATCACTTCGATACCACTCACCCCGCGTGGCGGTTTGCAGCACATCAAGGCCGAGAATCGGCTCGCGAATGCCGTTGCGTTCCGCAACCAGTCCGCCGCTAAAGAAGCTGCCGCTGGCGAGAACCGCGAAACGTGGACGCAGCGGGATGTCGGCGTGATTACGGGTCCAGATTTCATTCACCACGCCATTTTTACAGGTCACTTTTTTCACTTCATCGCCCGGCATCCATACACCGCCCTGGCGCACGAACTGACGTTGAAGCTGATTTTGCAGACGAATGCCCAGCACGGAAGGTGGCAGTGTCGGCAGTAACATTAATGAACAGGGCAATTGTTCGTTCAGCCAGCGCCAGAGTTTGTCATCAGCCAGGCCGAAGCAGGCTGGCATCAGGATCATTTCACAAGTGTTGGCGACAGGGATAAGCGCATCAAGCAACAGTGGCCAGTTTTCTTCGTTATCAAGGAAACGGGCAATATTTACCGCGCGGAACTCGGTGGCGTTATTACGTAGCACATCCAGTTCCGGCAGTTCAATTTCTGCGGTTTCAACCGAAAGATCCAATTCACGTAACGAAGCTGCCGCAAGATGCGCCTGAAAATCCATCAGCCCGCTGATACCCACCACACATATTTTCTTCGCTGGCAACGGCCAGACGGGGACTTCTGGCGAGCTTAGCCAGGTTGAGCGCAGAGTGCCGAGCGGTGTAACTCGCTGGTGAGCCAGTTCAACGCTACCCTGCAATTGCGCACCGCTTTCAGCGATCAATGCCTGCGCCCTGCAAGCGAGATCGAGTACGCGCTGTGAGCCGAGAACACTGTAAGGATGGGCAGGAGCTTGATGGCACAAAGATTCCAGGCCGTCGTGAATGTCTGTCACCGTTTGACCGTCAGGCAGATGGCTCAGTAAATCCAGCGATCCGGACGAAAAATGCAGCGCGCTTTGACCACGAGTGACAATCGCACAGCGCAGGCCGTGTTTTTGCAGTTGCAGACCGCAGAGTAATCCGGCAAGACCGCCGCCCATAATGACAGTATCAAATCGCATCTTTCTGCTCCTTCTCCAGACCACACAGTCCCTGATAAACCCAGCGGGTAAATTCGCTTTCGCGCAGCGCATCGCCCCAGGCAACAGGTTGCACGCCTTTCCAGCGTTCGTTCAGGAAGGTGGAAAGTTGCTCAATAGATTGCGCAGAGGTGGTGACATTAAAGCGTTGCAGCAGCCCGGCGGCGCGGCAGGCGCAGAGTTCGCCCTGGCAGGTGCCCATTCCCACACGGGTACGACGGCGCAAATCTAACAGACTGTTAACGTTTAAATTTTCTACTGCGTACTGTATTTCTCCCGCCGTGACGGCTTCACATTCGCACACCAGGCTTCGATGCAGGCGACCTTCACTCAGCCAGGCAGGCGTGCGATCGCCGTGACGGTAAACTGCGGAACCGCGCAGCGGGGCGGGCAGGGAGATCACTTTGCGTAAGGTAACTTCAGCGGGTTCCTGTGAACCAGGCAGTGGCGTGTTGGCAGTGGTACAGGGGCGCGAGTTGCCAAGCTTGCGGCATACCGCGTCGGTGGCCCATTCCGCCATCAGACGATAGGTCATCAGTTTGCCGCCGGTGATGGTGATAAATCCGTCAAGACCATCGCGTTCGGCGTGGTCGAGCAGCACGATGCCGCGACTGACGTTACGTCCACTCGGGTCATCATCGCTGGCAACCAACGGGCGCACGCCAGAGTAGGCTCGCAGAATACGCGTTTTCGCCATCACCGGAGCCAGTTTTTCCCCTTCACGCAGCAGAATATCCACTTCTTCTGCCGTCACTCTGTTGTCGTCGATCTCATTGTAATCAATACGTAAAGAGGTGGTTCCAATCAGCGAAATGGTATCGCCGGGAACCAGAATATCGGCATCAGAAGGTTTACGGCAGCGGTTGATCACATGCTGATTAATGCGGTGATCCATGATCAGCAGCGATCCTTTCGCCGGGAACATGAGAATGCGTAGATCGGCATACTCGGCAATATGTTGTCCCCAGATCCCGGCGGCATTAACCACCACAGGTGCATGAAGTGCCTGGGTTTCGCCGGTGAGATGGTTACGCACACGAACGCCACATACCGTCGCGCCTTCACGAATCAGGCCAGTGACTTCGTGGGCGGTGAGGATAACTGCACCGTGTTCTTTCGCATCGAGCATATTTGCTGCGGTCAAACGAAATGGATCAACGGTGCCATCCGGGACTTTCACTGCACCTATCAATGCCGGGTTAACGGAAGGTTCGATAATGCGCGCTTGCTGCGGATCGATGGCTTCTGCGCTTATTCCTGCTTCTTCGCAAGCGCGAATAAAAGTGGTTTGAAAGGAGAGGTCATCTTCTGGCAGGGTGATAAACAGGCCGTTGGTCGGCTCAACACAATGACGCGCAATGCGTTTTAATATCTTGTTTTCACTAATACATTCGCGGGCCGATTCCGCATCGGTTACCGCATAGCGCGCGCCGCTGTGCAGCAGACCGTGGTTACGCCCGGTCGCGCCTGTGGCGATGTCATGGCGCTCAACCAAAATCACGCGCAGCCCGCGTAGGGCACAGTCGCGGGCAATCCCGGCTCCCGTTGCGCCGCCGCCAATGATAATCACGTCACTTGATTGCGAGTCGCGAGTTTTCATTGTTATCCCTCTGAAGTTCGTTTTTTACCATTTAGCCATAGTAAAAACATGAATTGTTTGATTTCGCGCATATTCGCTCATAATTCGAAAGTGAAGCGTGATTTCATGCGTCTTTCAGAACATTTCAATCATTGTGTTTAATAATGTGTGCGGTAATTCACATTTAATTTATGAATGTTTTCTTAACATCGCGGCAACTCAAAAAACGGCAGGTTCTTCTACTGAATCAGGCTGTTAATCATAAATAAGACCATGGGCCACGGAGGCTATAAATGTTGAGTATTTTTAAACCGGCGCCACACAAAGCGCGCTTACCTGCTGCGGAGATCGACCCGACCTATCGTCGATTACGCTGGCAAATTTTCCTGGGGATATTCTTTGGTTATGCTGCTTACTATCTGGTTCGTAAGAACTTTGCTCTTGCTATGCCTTACCTGGTGGAGCAGGGATTCTCGCGTGGTGATTTAGGTTTTGCGCTTTCAGGGATCTCAATCGCCTATGGATTTTCGAAATTCATCATGGGCTCGGTATCGGATCGCTCGAATCCGCGCGTTTTCCTGCCAGCTGGTTTGATTCTTGCTGCGGCAGTGATGCTGTTTATGGGATTTGTGCCGTGGGCGACTTCCAGTATTGCGGTGATGTTCGTGCTGTTGTTCCTCTGCGGCTGGTTCCAGGGGATGGGATGGCCGCCGTGTGGTCGTACCATGGTGCACTGGTGGTCACAGAAAGAACGTGGCGGCATTGTGTCGGTGTGGAACTGTGCGCATAACGTTGGTGGTGGTATTCCGCCGCTGTTGTTCTTGCTGGGGATGGCCTGGTTCAATGACTGGCACGCGGCGCTTTATATGCCGGCTTTCTGTGCCATTCTGGTGGCGCTTTTCGCTTTTGCCATGATGCGCGATACCCCGCAATCCTGTGGTCTGCCGCCGATCGAAGAGTACAAAAATGACTATCCGGACGACTATAACGAAAAAGCGGAACAGGAGCTGACCGCGAAGCAGATTTTCATGCAGTACGTGCTGCCGAACAAACTGCTGTGGTATATCGCTATCGCTAACGTGTTCGTTTACCTGCTGCGCTACGGCATCCTCGACTGGTCGCCAACCTACCTGAAAGAGGTGAAACACTTCGCGCTGGATAAATCTTCCTGGGCCTACTTCCTTTATGAGTACGCGGGCATTCCGGGCACCCTTTTGTGCGGCTGGATGTCGGATAAAGTCTTCCGTGGTAACCGTGGCGCAACCGGCGTCTTCTTTATGACTCTGGTGACCATTGCCACTATCGTTTACTGGATGAACCCGGCGGGCAACCCGACCGTAGATATGATTTGTATGATTGTCATCGGCTTCCTGATTTATGGCCCTGTCATGCTCATCGGTCTGCACGCGCTGGAACTGGCACCGAAAAAAGCGGCAGGTACGGCGGCAGGCTTTACCGGACTGTTTGGTTATCTTGGTGGTTCTGTGGCCGCAAGTGCGATTGTCGGCTATACCGTTGACTACTTTGGCTGGGATGGCGGCTTTATGGTGATGATTGGCGGCAGCATCCTGGCAGTTATCTTGTTAATTGTCGTGATGATTGGCGAAAAACGTCGCCATCAGGAATTACAGCAAAAACGCAACGGAGGCTAATGGCATGAAATTGACGCTGAAAAACCTTAGCATTGCGATCATGATGAGTGGAATGATCATGGGAAGCAGTGCAATGGCGGCAGACAACAGCGAGAAAATTGTAATAGCCCATCGCGGCGCCAGTGGTTATTTGCCGGAGCATACGCTGCCAGCAAAAGCGATGGCATATGCACAGGGGGCTGACTATCTGGAGCAGGATTTGGTAATGACCAAAGACGACCATCTGGTCGTCCTGCATGACCACTATCTTGATCGCGTTACTGATGTCGCCGATCGTTTCCCGGACAGGGCACGCAAAGACGGTCGTTACTACGCGATAGATTTCACGCTGGATGAAATTAAATCACTGAAATTTACCGAAGGCTTCGATATTGAAAACGGTAAGAAAGTGCAGACTTTCCCTGGACGCTTCCCGATGGGTAAATCTGACTTCCGGGTGCATACTTTCGAAGAAGAGATTGAATTTGTTCAGGGGTTAAACCATTCGACCGGGAAAAACATCGGCATCTACCCGGAGATTAAAGCGCCGTGGTTCCATCACCAGGAAGGGAAAGATATAGCGGCTAAAACTCTGGAAGTGCTGAAAAAATATGGTTACACCAGCAAAGGGGACAAAGTTTATTTGCAATGCTTTGATGCTGATGAGCTGAAACGCATTAAAAATGAGCTGGAACCGAAAATGGGCATGGATCTCAATCTGGTTCAGTTGATTGCTTATACTGACTGGAATGAAACTCAGCAGAAACAGCCGGACGGAACCTGGGTAAATTACAGCTATGACTGGATGTTTAAGCCGGGCGCCATGAAGCAGGTGGCGGAATATGCTGACGGCATTGGCCCCGATTACCATATGGTCATTGATGAGACATCGCAGCCGGGCAATATTAAACTTACTGGAATGGTGAAAGATGCACAGCAGAATAAGCTGGTAGTGCATCCTTATACCGTGCGGTCGGATAAACTGCCGGCATATACGACCGATGTGAATCAACTGTATGACGCCCTGTATAACAAAGCAGGTGTTAATGGGCTGTTTACGGACTTCCCGGATAAAGCAGTAAAATTCCTCAATAAAGAGTAACTTCAGTGTCGGATGGCACGTAAGTGCCATCCGGTATATCTCTTCATTCAAAGCCTCATCTACGTCATAGTAAAATAGCGGACATATTTAATTCTTCATAAAGTCTGTTGGTTATCCTTACTTGCTGTTCTTTAGAGCGGGATGACTTGTTCCCGGCAAAAGAAATCCATTAAGAAACACTTTTTATTAAGTTTTTCTTAAGGTAAACACCTATAGTCATTGTCGTTAACAATAAAGACAGGCGACAGGGTATGGCAGTTTCAGCAAAACACGATGAGTTCAATCATTGGTGGGCTACAGAAGGTGACTGGGTTGAGGAGCCGAATTACCGCCGCAACGGTATGAGCGGGGTGCAATGCGTCGAGCACAACGGCAAAAAGTTGTATGTGAAGCGCATGACTCACCACTTGTTTTATTCTATCCGCTATCCGTTTGGGCGTCCGACGATTGTTCGGGAGATAGCTGTAATAAAAGATCTGAAGCGCGCCGGTGTGATTGTGCCGAACATCATTTTTGGTGAAGCGGTGAAAATTGAGGGTGAATGGCGCGCGTTGCTGGTGACTGAAGATATGGCGGGGTTTGTCAGCATTGCTGACTGGTATTCACAACACGCAGTAACGCCTTATTCCGACGATGTACGGCAAGCAATGTTGAAAGCGGTGGCGCTGGCATTTAAAAAGATGCATAGCGTTAATCGTCAGCATGGTTGCTGTTATGTTCGCCATATCTATGTGAAAACAGAAGGTAAGGCAGAAGCAGGTTTTCTTGATCTGGAGAAAAGTCGCCGTCGTCTGCGTCGCCATAAGGCTATTCATCATGACTTCCGCCAGTTGGAGAAATATCTGGAGCCGATCCCCAAAGCGGACTGGGAGCAGGTGAAAGCGTATTATTCTGCCATGTAATTGTTGTAGACCAGATAAGACGCGTAAGCGTCGCATCTGGCGCTAGTACCCGATCACATCTCGATTTCAATATCACCTTTTGCCCGGCAACAACAGGGCAAAATTTCCCCAGGTTGAATAAAGGCTAACGGTTCGGCAATCCAGTCCACCTGGCCTGCGACAAGGCGCGTGCGACAGGAGCCGCAGTAGCCTTCGCGGCACTGATACTCAACCGCCACATTGTGGGATTCCAGCGCCGCCAGAAGAGAAGGGTGTTCATCCTGGCACAGCAGTTGTGTGCCAGTGATGCGCAGGGTAACGCGAGCCATCAGAGTTGGAAGTTACTCAAATCGTCGGTGTCTACTTCCGAGTCAATCTGTCCGACCAGATAAGAACTGACTTCCACTTCCTGCGGAGCAACCTGTACGTTATCAGACACCAGCCAGGTGTTGATCCACGGGATTGGGTTGGAGCGCGTCTGGAACGGCAAATCTAAACCAACCGCCTGCATACGGATATTGGTGATGTACTCGACGTACTGGCAGAGAATGTCTTTATTCAGACCAATCATCGAACCGTCACGGAACAGATAATCCGCCCAGTCTTTCTCCTGCTGTGCCGCCTGGACAAACAGGTCATAGCACTCCTGCTTACACTCTTCGGCAATTTCCGCCATCTCAGGATCGTCCGCGCCGCTGCGCAACAGATTCAGCATATGCTGAGTACCAGTCAGGTGCAGGGCTTCGTCACGGGCAATCAGGCGAATAATTTTGGCGTTGCCCTCCATCAGCTCACGTTCAGCGAACGCGAAAGAGCAGGCGAAGCTGACGTAGAAGCGGATCGCTTCCAGCGCGTTAACGCTCATCAGGCAGAGATAAAGTTTTTTCTTCAGCTCGCGCAGGCTAACGGTCACGGTTTTGCCGTTGACGGTATGGGTGCCTTCGCCCAGCAGATGCCAGTAACTGGTCATTTCGATCAGTTCGTCGTAGTAAGCTGAAATCCCTTCTGCGCGTTTCTGGATCTGCTCGTTGGTGACGATATCATCAAACACAACAGACGGATCGTTAACGATATTACGAATGATGTGCGTGTAGGAGCGGGAGTGAATAGTTTCCGAAAACGCCCAGGTTTCTACCCAGGTTTCCAGTTCGGGAATGGAAATCAGCGGCAGCAGCGCCACGTTCGGGCTACGACCCTGAATGGAGTCCAGTAGCGTCTGATATTTCAGGTTGCTGATAAAAATGTGTTTTTCGTGCTCCGGCAGCGCCTGGTAATCGATACGGTCGCGGGAGACGTCAACTTCTTCCGGACGCCAGAAGAAAGAGAGCTGCTTTTCGATCAATTTTTCGAAGATTTCATATTTTTGCTGATCGTAGCGAGCCACGTTGACCGGCTGACCAAAGAACATGGGTTCTTTGAGCTGATCATTCTTCGTCTGTGAAAAGGTGGTATATGCCATGAATGTGTCCTGTGGTTTTATTACCCCTCACCCTAACCCTCTCCCGCAAGGGGAGAGGGGACGGTTTGGTGCAAAGGCTGGGGGATTATCAGATCTTACATGCGCCGCTTTCGCAGCCATCGTCCTGGATTGACGGCACCAGATCGTCCTGCGCGTCTTCAGCGCCATCACGGGTGTTCTGATAATACAGCGTTTTGACCCCGAATTTGTAGGCGGTGAGCAGGTCTTTCAGCAACTGCTGCATCGGCACTTTTCCTGACGGGAAGCGTGACGGATCGTAGTTGGTGTTAGCAGAGATCGACTGATCGATAAATTTCTGCATGATACCCACCAATTGCAGGTAACCATCGTTACCCGGCATTTCCCACAGCAGCTCATAGGCGTCGTGCAGGTGCTCGTAGTCCGGCACCACCTGGCGCAGAATACCGTCTTTCGACGCTTTGATGCTGACGTAACCGCGCGGCGGTTCAATACCGTTAGTGGCGTTAGAGATCTGCGAAGAGGTCTCGGACGGCATCAGAGCAGAAAGCGTGGAGTTACGCAGGCCGTGCGTTTTGATTGACTCACGCAACGCTTCCCAGTCGTAATGCAGCGGTTCATTGGTGATAGCATCCAGATCTTTCTTGTAGGTATCGATCGGCAGGATACCTTTCGCGTAAGTGGTTTCGTTAAACCACGGGCACGCGCCTTGCTCTTTCGCCAGCTCGTTAGACGCTTTCAGCAGGTAATATTGAATAGCTTCGAAGGTTTTATGCGTCAGGTTGTTGGCACTGCCGTCGGAGTAGCGTTTACCGTGCTTCGCCAGATAGTAAGCGAAGTTGATCACACCAATACCCAGCGTGCGACGACCCATCGCTCCGCGTTTGGCTGCCGGGATCGGGTAATCCTGATAATCCAGCAGCGCGTCGAGTGCGCGCACCGCCAGAATCGCCAGCTCTTCCAGTTCATCCAGGCTATTAATTGCGCCCAGGTTGAAAGCAGACAGCGTACACAACGCGATTTCACCGTTTTCGTCGTTGACGTCATTCAGCGGTTTGGTCGGCAGGGCGATTTCCAGGCACAGGTTAGACTGGCGCACTGGCGCAATAGCCGGATCAAACGGGCTGTGGGTGTTGCAGTGGTCAACGTTCTGAATATAAATACGACCGGTAGACGCACGTTCCTGCATCATCAGCGAGAACAGCTCAACGGCTTTCACACGCTGTTTGCGGATGCTGTCGTCTTTTTCATATTTGGTGTACAGGCGCTCAAATTCTTCCTGATCGGCGAAGAACGCGTCGTATAACCCTGGCACATCGGACGGGCTGAACAGGGTGATATCTTCACCTTTCAGCAGGCGGGTATACATCAGTTTGTTGATTTGTACCCCGTAGTCCATATGACGCACGCGGTTGCCTTCAACCCCACGGTTGTTTTTCAGCACCAGCAGGCTTTCTACTTCCAGATGCCAAATTGGGTAGAACAGCGTTGCTGCACCACCGCGCACACCGCCCTGGGAGCAGGATTTCACAGCGGTCTGGAAATGCTTATAGAACGGAATACAGCCGGTGTGGAATGCTTCGCCGCCGCGAATCGGGCTACCCAGTGCACGAATACGCCCGGCGTTGATACCGATACCGGCACGCTGGGAGACGTATTTTACAATCGCGCTGGAGGTCGCATTGATGGAATCCAGGCTGTCACCGCACTCAATCAGTACGCAGGAGCTGAACTGACGAGTCGGGGTACGCACGCCGGACATGATTGGCGTCGGCAGCGAAATTTTAAATGTGGAAACCGCGTCGTAAAAACGCTTCACGTATTGCAGACGCGTTTCACGCGGGTAGTTTGAGAACAGGCAGGCAGCAACCAGAATATAGAGGAACTGGGCGCTCTCGTAGATTTCGCCGGTCACGCGGTTCTGTACCAGATATTTCCCTTCCAGTTGCTTAACGGCAGCGTAAGAGAAGGTCATATCACGGTCGTGATCGATAAACGTGTCCATCTGCTTGAACTCTTCTTCCGTGTAGTCTTCCAGCAGATGATTATCGTATTTGCCCATTTCGACCATTTTCTTCACATGGTCATACAGCGCAGGCGGCTCAAACTGACCGTAGGCTTTTTTACGCAGGTGGAAAATTGCCAGGCGCGCGGCGAGGTACTGATAATCCGGTGCTTCACGGGAGATCAGGTCTGCGGCAGCCTTGATAATGGTTTCGTGGATGTCAGAAGTCTTGATACCGTCATAAAACTGAATGTGGGAGCGCAGTTCGACCTGGGAAATCGAAACGTTATGCAGTCCTTCTGCCGCCCAATCCAGAACGCGATGGATTTTGTCGAGATTGATGCGCTCTGTGCTACCGTTGCGCTTTGTCACCAGCAGATTCTGATTCATGTATGTAGTACCTGTTTTGGGAATACTTTCCGCTATAGTGTCGCTTTGACTACCTGTAGTGAGAAAAGTCGCAATGAACACTATATATAGGGGGTATGTTTGGGATTCACTGCAAGATAGTGTGAAAATGGCCCTCTTGCAAGTGCATAACTTTGTGGATAACTCACGACGGAAAAGGCGACTTCCACGCACCTTAGGTCAGACAAGGTGTTCGGGAAAGTCAATGGGAAGAGAAAAAATTGTTAAAAATAACCGTTCGGCGATTTCTTGAACGTTCAATTTAAGATAATTATTGATCCAGGTTATTTATTGCGCTTATGTCAGATGTGGCGAAAATTGATACCATCACAAACTCATATCACGTCGACACTTATTGTTATGTTTATGATGTGAGCAAATGTAAAGGGGGGGCGTTCACGAAACAGATGTTTTTTAATCAGTAGATGTAAAATAAAAGTTTGCGATATTGATTATTCCAGGTAAACAAGAAATGAATTAATCAGTTTAATATGTTTTAATTATCATTGTTTAATAATCAAGTAAACTTTGAAAGAAATAATTAATACCTTTCTGTAAATATTATTGCTGGTGCGATTATTTTAAAAATTTCTTGTTTACAATTGGTTATTATCTACAATCGTAATATGCCTTTTAATGATAGCGTGTTATTTCTCACAGGCTGTCAGATCATGAATAAAAAATGGATTATTTTTATCAGGAAAGGGTATCTGTTAATTTTCCCGGCTGTCGTTGCTTGCGTGTTTACGCGTGCAAACGCGGCGTCGCAGATTCTGGCTTCATGTCAGGGGGTTAATGTTTCTACCAGTTGCCTGGCCAGTCGCCAGAGCCTCTCAGGTAGTATGCAGACCTGGAGTGTTGCTGACGGGCAATGGCTTATTTTTTCCTCTATGGCAAATGATGCCAGTGGCGGAGCGGTATTTTTACAACAAGGAGCTGATTTCATATTGTCAGCACAAGGTGGAACAGGTATGACTCTGTTCGAAAATAATACCGTGAGTGGTGAATATAATAATGGAGGTGCTATCTTTGCGAAAGAAAACTCAACGCTGAATCTTACTCAGGTTATCTTCGACAGTAATGTGGCCGGAGGATATGGCGGGGCAATCTATTCTGCGGGTACAAATGACGCTGGTGATATTGATCTTAGCGTTACCAATGCTGTATTTACAGGTAATATTGCTAACGATGGCAAAGGTGGCGCAATTTATTCGATTAATAATAATATTTACTTAAATAACACGATTTTTAATAATAATCGGGCATATACATCAACAAGTTACAGTGATGGCGATGGTGGCGCTATCGATATCACCGATAATAATACGGAAAACATTCACCCATCAGAGTTCACAATAATTAATAACACCACGTTTACAGATAATATTGCTGAAGGCTACGGTGGTGCAATTTATAGCAGTAGTGCGAACTCTCCCTATCTTATTGATATTTCGGTTGATGCCGGCTACAGCTATAACGGTGGCGTTTTGGTGGATGAGAACAACAGTGCCACAGGATATGGCGATGTGCCATCTGCGTCGGCGGGCGGCTTTATGTACATCGATTCAAGTCAGGTCAGGTTTGATATCGCTGGTAATAAAACGTTGATTATTGGTGACCTGAGCAACGATGGTGCGCTCGATTCCATTGCCGGAACCGGAAGTATCAGCAAAACCGGCGCAGGCGAACTGGTGCTTAATGCGGATAATAATAATTTTACCGGCGAGATGCGGGTTGAAAATGGTGAAGTGACGCTGGGGCGTAGCAATTCGCTGATGAATGTTGGTGATGATCGTTGCCAGAGTAATCCACAAAATTGCTATGGCCTGATGGTCGGCAGTATCAGTCATCGGGATGATCAGGCAGAACTAAACGTTGGCGCAACACAGCAGACTTTTGTTCACTCACTGACGGGTTTTCAGAATGGCACTTTAAATATTGATGCTGGCGGTAACGTTACTGTAAATGCCGGCGGGTTTAGCGGAACTATTGAAGGTGAAGGGCAATTGACCATTGCTGAAAATGGTAGCTATGCGCTGGCGGGGGCGTCGTCGATGGCGCTGACCGGCGATATTGTGGTGGAAGATGGCGCAATCCTCTCGCTGGCGGGAAACGCGGCGGATCTGGCGGCGATGCAGGACGATCCGCAGTCAATTGTGTTAAACGGTGGCATATTAGATCTCTCCGATTTCATCACCTGGCAGAGCGGTACGTCAGAGAACGATGGGCTGGAAATCAGTGGCAGTGGCGGTACGGTAATTGGTCAGCAGGACGTTGTCGATCTTTATGGTGGTGAGGATTTGCATATTGGCGATGACGGGAAAAAAGGCGTCTATGTAGTGGTAGATGCAGGCGATGGACAGGTAAGCCTGGCGAATGACAATCAATACCTCGGCACAACACAAATCGCTTCCGGCACGCTGGTGGTGAGCAACAATTCTCAACTTGGTGATACTCACTATAACCGCCAGGTTATCTTCACTGATAATCAACAAGATAGCGCGATGGAGATTACGGCTGATGTCGATACTCGCTCTGCGATGGCTGGTCATGGGCGTGATATCGAAATGCGCGCTGATGGCGAAATTGTGGTTGACGATGGTGCTGTGACGCAGTGGGGCGCATTGATCGCCGACAGCAGTGGACAGCAGCAGGACGCGGGAACCACACTGACGAAAACCGGTGCAGGAACGCTGGAACTGACCGCCAGCGGTACAACGCAGTCGGCGGTACGTGTCGAAGAAGGCACCCTGAAAGGTGATGTTGCGGATATCCTTCCTTATGCTTCGTCGCTGTGGGTTGGTGACGGGGCAACGTTCGAGACTGGCGCGGATCAGGATATTCAGTCTATTGATGCCAGTTCCAGCGGCACTATCGACATCAGCGATGGCACGGTTTTGCGTTTAACCGGGCAGGATACGTCTGTGGCGCTTGACGCCTCATTGTTTAACGGTGGCGGTACGCTGGTGAATGCCACCGATGGCGTTACGTTGACAGGCGAGCTTAATACCGACCTTGAAACTGACAGCCTGACTTATCTTTCAGGTGTGACGGTCAATGGTGATCTGAGCAATACTTTCGGCGCGATCAGCCTGCAAAATGGCGTCGCTGGCGATACCCTGACCGTAAACGATGATTACAACGGTGGCGGTACGCTGTTTCTCGACAGCGAATTAAACGGCGATGACTCGGTAAGCGACCAGTTGGTGTTGAACGGCAATACCGCTGGCAGCACGACTGTGGTGGTTAACCCCATTACTGGCATTGGCGAGCCGACATCTACAGGTATAAAAGTGGTTGATTTCGCTGGCGATCCCACGCAATTTCAAAATAATGCGCAGTTCAGTCTGGCGGGCAGCGGCTACGTCAATATGGGCGCTTACGACTATACGTTGGTGGAAGATAACAACGACTGGTATTTGCGATCACAAAAAGTCACGCCGCCATCGCCACCTGATCCGACTCCCGATCCCACGCCGGCTCCTGACCCAACGCCCGCTTATCAGCCGGTGCTGAATGCAAAAATTGGTGGATATCTTAATAACCTGCGGGCGGCAAATCAGGCGTTTGTGATGGAGCGACGCGATCACGCAGGTGGCGACGGTCAGACGCTGCATTTGCGTATTATCGGTGGACGTTATCATTACACGGCGGCGGGGCAGCTGGCTCAGCATGAAGACACCTCTACGGTGCAGCTTAGCGGCGACCTGTTTAGCGGGCGATGGGGCGATGATGGCGAATGGACGCTGGGAGCCATTGGTGGTTACAGCGATAACCAGGGGGAAAGCCGCTCGAATATGACCGGAACCCGCGCCGATAACCAGAACCACGGCTATGCTATTGGGCTGACTTCGAGCTGGTTTCAGCATGGTAGCCAGCAGCAGGGGGCGTGGCTGGATAGCTGGCTGCAATATGCATGGTTTAGCAATGATGTTTCCGAACAAGGTGACGGCACGGATTATTACCACTCGTCGGGGATTATCGCCTCGCTGGAAGCAGGGTATCAGTGGTTACCGGGGCATAGTGTGGTAATCGAACCGCAGGCGCAGGTGGTTTATCAGGGCGTGCAGCAGGATGATTTTACCGCCGCTAACCGTGCGCGGGTGTCGCAATCGCAGGGTGATGATATTCTGACGCGTGTCGGGATACATAGCGAATGGCGTAATACTTTCTATATCACGCCAACCCTGGATTTGAATTATTATCACGATCCCAATTCGGCGGAAATTGAAGAAGATGGCAGCAATATCAGCGACGATACGGCGAAGCAGCGTGGTGAAATAAAAGTGGGGATAACTGGCAATATTAGCCAGCGAGTTTCCCTGCGCGGCAGTGTCGCATGGCAGAAGGGAAGTGATGATTTTGCCCAGACGGCAGGATTTTTGTCGATGACGGTGAAATGGTAATTGTTGTCCGCCCGGCATCGTTGCCGGATGCGGCGTAAACGCCTTATCCGACCTACGGGGGGCATTTGTAGGCCTGATAAGACGCGGCAAGCGTCGCATCAGGCATTGGTACGGTTGCCGGATGAATCCGGTCAACAATCTCACTTATTCTGCGTGTGCAGCATATAGTTCACATCCACGCCGGGGCCGAGTTTAAAGGAATTAGTGATCGGGTTGTAATGCAGCCCGGTCATATGACGCTCTTTTAAACTGGTCTGATCCACCCAGCCCAGCAGTTCTGCCGGTTTAATAAATTTCTTCACATCATGCGTACCTTTAGGCACCATGCGCAAAATATATTCTGCACCGACCACCGCCATCAGCCATGACTTACCGTTACGGTTAAGCGTAGAGAAAAAGACATCGCCGCCCGGTTTTACCAGTTGCGCACAGGCTCTGACTACTGACTGTGGATCGGGGACGTGCTCCAGCATCTCCATGCAGGTCACAACATCGTACTGCCCGGCATGTTTTGCCGCGTGTTCTTCAACGGTCTCCTGCACGTACTCCACCTGAATACCGCTTTCCAGCGCGTGTAGCTTTGCAACCTGTAGTGGTTCAAAGCCCATATCCAGGCCGGTTACCGTCGCGCCTTCTCGCGCCATACTCTCAGCCAGAATGCCGCCGCCGCAACCGACATCGAGCACCTTTTTGCCAAATAAACCGCCAGCACGCTCGGCAATATAGCCCAGACGCAGCGGGTTAATGCGGTGCAGCGGTTTGAACTCACCTTCAAGATCCCACCAGCGGGAGGCGACGGCTTCAAATTTAGCGATCTCTTCGTGGTCTACGTTATGGTTTACCGGCGATTTTTCGGCATTCATTGGCACTTCTACTCCGTAATTGGCAAGACAATCGAGTATATCAGGCATTGCAGGTGAATAAAGCGTATAGGTTTACCTCAATCTGCGCGGCTGTGTTATAATTTGCGACCTTTGAATCCGGGATACAGTAGAGGGATAGCGGTTAGATGAGCGACCTTGCGAGAGAAATTACACCGGTCAACATTGAGGAAGAGCTGAAAAGCTCCTATCTGGATTATGCGATGTCGGTCATTGTTGGCCGTGCGCTGCCAGATGTCCGAGATGGCCTGAAGCCGGTACACCGTCGCGTACTTTACGCCATGAACGTACTAGGCAATGACTGGAACAAAGCCTATAAAAAATCTGCCCGTGTCGTTGGTGACGTAATCGGTAAATACCATCCCCATGGTGACTCGGCGGTTTATGACACGATCGTCCGTATGGCGCAGCCATTCTCGCTGCGTTACATGCTGGTAGACGGTCAGGGTAACTTCGGTTCCATCGACGGCGACTCTGCGGCGGCAATGCGTTATACGGAAATCCGTCTGGCGAAAATTGCCCATGAACTGATGGCCGATCTCGAAAAAGAGACGGTCGATTTTGTTGATAACTATGACGGCACGGAAAAAATTCCGGACGTCATGCCGACCAAAATTCCTAACCTGCTGGTGAACGGTTCTTCCGGTATCGCCGTAGGTATGGCAACCAACATCCCGCCACACAACCTGACGGAAGTCATTAATGGTTGTCTGGCGTATATTGATGATGAAGACATCAGCATTGAAGGGCTGATGGAACACATCCCGGGGCCGGACTTCCCGACGGCGGCAATCATCAACGGTCGTCGTGGTATCGAAGAAGCTTACCGTACCGGTCGTGGCAAGGTGTATATCCGCGCCCGTGCAGAAGTGGAAGTTGACGCCAAAACCGGGCGTGAAACTATTATCGTCCACGAAATTCCGTATCAGGTGAACAAAGCGCGCCTGATCGAGAAGATTGCGGAACTGGTAAAAGAAAAACGCGTGGAAGGCATCAGCGCGCTGCGTGACGAGTCTGACAAAGACGGTATGCGCATCGTGATTGAAGTGAAACGCGATGCGGTCGGTGAAGTTGTGCTCAACAACCTCTACTCCCAGACCCAGTTGCAGGTTTCTTTCGGTATCAACATGGTGGCATTGCACCATGGTCAGCCGAAGATCATGAACCTGAAAGACATTATCGCTGCGTTTGTCCGTCATCGCCGCGAAGTGGTGACTCGTCGTACCATTTTCGAACTGCGTAAAGCCCGCGATCGTGCTCATATCCTTGAAGCATTAGCCGTAGCACTGGCGAACATCGACCCGATCATTGAACTGATCCGTCATGCGCCGACGCCTGCAGAAGCGAAAACCGCGCTGGTTGCTAATCCGTGGCAGTTGGGCAACGTTGCCGCGATGCTGGAACGTGCGGGTGACGATGCTGCGCGTCCGGAATGGCTGGAGCCAGAGTTCGGCGTGCGTGATGGTCTGTACTACCTGACCGAACAGCAAGCTCAGGCGATTCTGGATCTGCGTTTGCAGAAACTGACCGGCCTTGAGCACGAAAAACTGCTCGACGAATACAAAGAGCTGCTGGATCAGATCGCGGAACTGTTGCGTATTCTTGGTAGCGCCGATCGTCTGATGGAAGTGATCCGCGAAGAGCTGGAGCTGGTTCGTGAACAGTTCGGTGACAAACGTCGTACTGAAATCACCGCCAACAGCGCAGACATCAACCTGGAAGATCTGATCACCCAGGAAGATGTGGTCGTGACGCTCTCTCACCAGGGCTACGTTAAATATCAGCCGCTTTCTGAATACGAAGCGCAGCGTCGTGGCGGGAAAGGTAAATCTGCCGCACGTATTAAAGAAGAAGACTTTATCGACCGACTGCTGGTGGCGAACACTCACGACCATATCCTGTGCTTCTCCAGCCGTGGCCGTGTCTATTCGATGAAAGTCTATCAGTTGCCGGAAGCCTCTCGTGGTGCACGTGGTCGTCCGATCGTCAACCTGCTGCCGCTGGAGCAGGACGAGCGTATCACCGCGATCCTGCCAGTGACCGAGTTTGAAGAAGGCGTGAAAGTCTTCATGGCGACCGCTAACGGTACTGTGAAGAAAACCGTCCTCACCGAATTCAACCGTCTGCGTACCGCCGGTAAAGTGGCGATCAAACTGGTTGAAGGCGATGAGCTGATCGGCGTTGACCTGACCAGCGGCGAAGACGAAGTAATGCTGTTCTCTGCCGAAGGTAAAGTGGTGCGCTTTAAAGAGTCTTCTGTCCGTGCGATGGGCTGCAACACCACTGGTGTTCGCGGTATTCGTTTAGGTGAAGGCGATAAAGTCGTGTCTCTGATCGTACCGCGTGGCGATGGCGCAATCCTTACTGCAACACAAAACGGTTACGGTAAACGTACCGCAGTGGCGGAATACCCAACCAAGTCGCGTGCGACGAAAGGGGTTATCTCCATCAAAGTGACTGAACGTAACGGTTTAGTGGTTGGTGCGGTACAGGTTGATGACTGCGACCAGATCATGATGATCACCGATGCCGGTACGCTGGTACGTACCCGCGTTTCGGAAATCAGCATCGTGGGTCGTAATACCCAGGGCGTGATCCTCATCCGTACTGCGGAAGATGAAAACGTAGTGGGTCTGCAACGTGTTGCTGAACCGGTTGACGAGGAAGATCTGGATACCATCGACGGCAGTGCTGCGGAAGGGGACGATGAAATCGCTCCGGAAGTGGACGTTGACGATGAGCCAGAAGAAGAATAATTTCATTTCTTCATGCCAAAAGGGAGCCATCTCCCTTTTTTGAATTGAAAAGTCCAGGCTGTAAAGTCTGGGCTTTTGTCGTATTAGGGCGCGATAAAGTTGTGCATCGCCCATAAAAAATGGCTGGCTTTACACAAGGAATGTGGCAATGAGTGGTGAAAAAAAGGCGAAAGGCTGGCGGTTTTATGGCCTTGTAGGTTTTGGTGCAATAGCACTGCTTTCCGCTGGCGTCTGGGCATTGCAATATGCTGGCAATGAGCCAGAAAAAACGTTGTCGCCGCTGGTGGTGCACAACAATCTGCAAATCGATCTCAATGAGCCGGACCTCTTTCTCGACAGCGACTCTCTAAGCCAGCTTCCCAAAGATCTCCTTACCATTCCTTTTCTTCATGATGTCCTGAGCGAAGATTTCGTTTTTTATTATCAGAACCATGCCGACCGTCTGGGCATTGAAGGCAGCATTCGCCGCATTGTCTATGAGCACGATCTCACGCTGAAAGATAAGTTATTTTCCTCGTTATTAGACCAGCCTGCGCAGGCGGCGTTATGGCACGATAAACAAGGCCATCTTTCACATTATATGGTGCTGATCCAGCGCAGCGGCTTAAGCAAATTGCTGGAGCCATTACTGTTTGCTGTCACCAGCGATAGCCAGTTAAGCAAGACGGAAATCAGTAGCATCAAGCTAAATAACGAAACCATTCCTGTTTATCAGTTGCGCTATAACGGCAATAACGCCCTGATGTTTGCGACTTATCAGGACAAGATGTTGGTGTTTTCCAGCACGGATATGCTGTTTAAAGATGACCAGCAGGATACCGAAGCCACGGCGATCGCAAGTGATTTGTTGAGCGGTAAAAAACGCTGGCAAGCCAGCTTTGGCCTGGATGAGCGTACTGCCGAAAAAACGCCAGTACGCCAGCGCATCGTGGTCAGCGCAAATTTGCTGGGTTTTGGCTACCAGCGATTAATGCCTTCTTTTGCTGGCGTGCGCTTCGAAATGGGCAACGACGGCTGGCATAGCTTTCTGGCGTTAAATGATGAATCTGCAAGCGTAGATGCCAGTTTCGATTTCACGCCCGTGTGGAACAGTATGCCTGCCGGAGCCAGCTTCTGTGTGGCGGTGCCGTATTCGCACGGTATTGCCGAAGAGATGCTTGCGCACATCAGCCAGGAAAACATCAAGCTGAATGGAGCGTTAGACGGTGCTGCCGGGATGTGCTGGTACGAAGACTCAAAATTGCAAACCCCGCTATTTGTTGGTCAGTTTGATGGCTCAGCCGAACAGGCGCAACTGCCAGGGAAACTGTTTACGCAAAATATTGGTGCGCACGAAAGCAAAGCGCCAGAAGGTATATTGCCGGTAACCCAGACACAGCAGGGCGAAGCGCAAATCTGGCGTCGCGAAGTGAGTTCCCGATATGGTCAGTATCCGAAAGCGCAGGCGGTGCAACCAGATCAATTAATGTCGGATTATTTTTTCCGCGTGTCGCTGGCGATGCAAAACAAAACGCTGCTTTTCTCCCTCGATGACACGCTGGTTAATAACGCGCTGCAAACACTGAATAAAACCCGCCCGGCAATGGTGGATGTGATACCCAATGACGGCATCGTTCCGGTCTATATCAATCCACAAGGTGTGGCGAAACTGCTGCGTAACGAAACGCTGACCAGTCTGCCGAAGAATCTCGAACCGGTTTTTTATAACGCCGCGCAAACTTTATTAATGCCGAAACTGGACGCTCTATCTCAACAACCGCGTTATGTGATGAAACTGGATCAGATGAAACCGGGCGTCGCCTGGCAGTGGCTACCTGTCAACTGGCAGCCGTTATGAGGCGCGGACTTCTGGCGCTGATCTGCTGGCTGTGTTGTTTTTGCGCTCAGGGTGAAATGCTGAATGTCGAACAGTCGGGGCTGTTTCGTGCCTGGTTTGTGCGTGTTGCTCAGGAACAACTCCGTCAGGGGCCAAGTCCACGCTGGTATCAGCAGGATTGTGCGGGCCTGGTGCGCTTTGCGGCGAACGAGGCGCTGAAAGTTCACGACAGCAAATGGCTAAAAAGTAACGGTTTATCGAATCAGTATTTGCCGCCTGAAATGACGCTAACACCTGAACAGCGTCAACTGGCACAAAACTGGAACCAGGGGAACGGGAAAACAGGCCCCTATGTGACCGCAATTAATTTGATTCAGTACAACAGCCGTTTTATTGGCCAGGACATAAACCAGGCGCTGCCTGGCGATATGGTTTTTTTCGATCAGGGCGATGCTCAGCACTTAATGGTCTGGATGGGGCGTTACATCATTTACCACACCGGAAGCGCCACGAAAACTGACAACGGAATGCGCGCAGTCAGTCTGCAACAACTTATGACATGGAAGGACACCCGATGGATACCCAACGATTCCAATCCCAATTTCATTGGCATTTATCGTTTAAATTTTCTGGCGCGATAGCGGCCTGTCTGTGCCTGTCTCTTGTGGGGACGGGAATTGCTAATGCTGATGATTCGCTTCCTTCCAGTAACTATGCGCCGCCCGCCGGGGGAACGTTCTTTTTGCTCGCTGACAGCAGTTTTAGCAGCAATGAAGAGGCGAAAGTGCGGCTGGAAGCGCCAGGGCGTGATTATCGGCGTTATGAGATGGAAGAGTACGGCGGCGTGGACATTCGCCTGTATCGTATTCCTGACCCGATGGCATTTTTGCGCCAGCAGAAAAACCTGCATCGCATTGTGGTGCAACCGCAATATCTGGGCGACGGGCTGAACAATACGCTGACCTGGCTGTGGGATAACTGGTACGGCAAATCTCGTCGCGTGATGCAGCGTACTTTTTCTTATCAGTCACGGCAGAATGTGACTCAGGCGTTACCCGAATTACAGCTCGGCAATGCCATCATTAAACCTTCCCGTTACGTGCAAAACACTCAGTTTTCACCGCTGAAAAAATACCCGCTGGTGGAGCAATTCCGTTATCCGCTATGGCAGGCAAAACCGGTAGCGCCGCAGCAAGGGGTAAAACTGGAAGGCGCATCCAGCAATTTCATCTCGCCGCAGCCGGGCAACATCTATATTCCTCTCGGCAAACAAGAGCCGGGACTGTACCTCGTCGAGGCAATGGTAGGTGGGTATCGGGCGACAACGGTGGTGTTTGTTTCCGATACCGTGGCGCTTAGTAAAGTGTCAGGTAACGGGCTTCTGGTGTGGACCGCTGGCAAAAAACGGGGTGAAGCTAAACCTGGTTCGGAAGTTCTGTGGACTGACGGTCTTGGCGTGATGACACGAGGTGTGACTGATGATAGTGGCACCTTGCAGTTACAACATATATCGCCGGAACGTTCATACATTCTGGGTAAAGATGCTGAAGGCGGCGTTTTTGTCTCCGAGAACTTCTTCTACGAAAGCGAAATCTACAACACCCGCTTGTATATCTTTACCGACCGCCCGCTGTATCGGGCAGGCGATCGTGTCGATGTTAAAGTGATGGGGCGCGAGTTCCACGACCCGATGCATTCATCGCCCATCGTCAGCGCCCCGGCAAAACTCTCGGTGCTGGACGCCAACGGCAGCCTGTTGCAAACCGTCAATGTCACGCTGGATGCGCGCAATGGCGGGCAGGGGAGTTTCCGCCTGCCAGAAAATGCCGTTGCCGGAGGTTATGAGTTACGTCTTGCTTACCGCAATCAGGTCTATAGCAGTAGTTTTCGCGTAGCCAACTATATAAAGCCACATTTCGAGATTGGTTTAGCTCTCGACAAAAAAGAGTTCAAAACTGGCGAAGCGGTCAGCGGCAAACTGCAACTACTCTACCCGGATGGTGAGCCGGTAAAAGATGCCCGCGTGCAGTTAAGTTTGCGCGCTCAGCAATTATCAATGGTTGGTAACGATTTGCGTTATGCCGGACGTTTCCCGGTGTCGCTGGAAGGTAGCGATGCTGTTTCGGACGATAAAGGCAATGTAGCATTAAACCTTCCCGCTGCCGATAAACCGAGCCGCTATTTGTTAACCGTTTCCGCCAGCGATGGTGCGGCATATCGTGTCACCACCACCAAAGAGATCCTCATTGAACGCGGTCTGGCGCATTACTCTTTAAGTACCGCCGCACAATACAGTAATAGCGGCGAGCCGGTTGTTTTCCGTTATGCCGCGCTGGAAGCTTCAAAACAGGTTCCTGTTACGTATGAATGGTTGCGTCTCGAAGACCGCACGAGCCATAGCGGAGATCTACCGTCTGGCGGCAAATCCTTTACCGTCAATTTCGATAAACCTGGCAACTACAACCTGACGTTACGCGATAAAGACGGCTTAATTCTCGCCGGGTTAAGCCATGCCGTCAGCGGTAAGGGCAGCACGGCGCATACTGGTACGGTAGATATCGTTGCGGATAAAACGCTGTACCAGCCAGGCGAAACCGCGAAGATGCTGATTACCTTCCCGGAGCCAATCGATGAAGCGTTATTGACGCTGGAACGCGATCGCGTGGAACAGCAGTCGCTGCTATCGCATCCGGCGAACTGGCTGGCGTTACAACGTTTAAACGATACCCAGTATGAAGCCCGCGTACCGGTGAGCAATTCCTTTGCGCCTAATATCACTTTTTCGGTGCTGTATACCCGTAACGGTCAGTACAGTTTTCAGAATGCCGGGATCAAAGTTGCCGTTCCCCTGCTGGATATTCGGGTGAAAACGGACAAAACCCATTACCAGCCGGGTGACCTGGTAAACGTGGAATTAACCTCTTTGCTGAAGGGTAAACCGGTTTCCGCGCAGCTAACGGTTGGCGTGGTCGATGAAATGATCTACGCACTGCAACCGGAAATCGCGCCGAATATCGGTAAATTTTTCTATCCGCTGGGGCGTAACAATGTGCGTACCAGCTCCAGTTTGTCATTTATCAGCTACGACCAGGCGCTCTCCAGCGAGCCGGTTGCGCCAGGCGCGACTAACCGCAGCGAGCGGCGAGTAAAAATGCTGGAACGCCCACGACGCGAAGAAGTTGATACCGCTGCATGGTTGCCGTCGCTAACCACAGATAAACAAGGCAAAGCGTATTTCACGTTCCTGATGCCTGATTCGTTAACCCGCTGGCGTATTACCGCGCGAGGGATGAACGGCGACGGGCTGGTTGGGCAGGGGCGTGCTTATCTGCGTTCGGAAAAAAATCTCTACATGAAGTGGAGTATGCCAACGGTGTATCGTCTGGGCGACAAACCGGCGGCAGGGCTGTTTATCTTCAGTCAGCAGGATAACGAACCTGTGGAACTGGTGAGTAAATTTGCGGGCGCTGAGATGCGTCAGACGCTGACGCTGCACAAAGGGGCGAACTATATTTCGCTGGGGCAGAACATTCAGCAATCTGGCTTGTTAAGCGCAGAGCTGCAACAAAATGGGCAAGTGCAGGACAGCATTAGCACCAGGCTGTCTTTTGTGGATAACACCTGGCCCGTTGAACAGCAGAAAAACGTCATGCTCGGCGGTGGTGATAACGCGCTGATGTTGCCCGAGCAGGCGAGCAATATCCGGATACAAAGTAGTGAAACGCCGCAGGAGATTTTCCGCAATAACCTTGATGCGTTAGTCGATGAACCCTGGGGCGGCGTGATTAACACCGGTAGCCGTCTGATCCCGCTAAGTCTCGCCTGGCGTTCGCTTGCCGATCATCAGAGTGTTGCCGCTAATGACATTCGTCAGATGATTCAGGATAACCGTCTGCGGCTGATGCAACTGGCGGGGCCAGGTGCGCGTTTTACTTGGTGGGGGGAAGATGGCAATGGCGATGCGTTCCTGACGGCATGGGCATGGTATGCCGACTGGCAGGCCAGTCAGGCGCTTGGCGTAACGCAACAACCGGAATACTGGCAGCATATGCTCGACAGCTACGCGGAGCAGGCGGATAACATGCCGTTACTGCATCGGGCGCTGGTGCTGGCGTGGGCGCAGGAGATGAATCTGCCGTGCAAAACGTTGTTGAAAGGACTGGATGAAGCTATCGCCCGGCGCGGAACTAAAACTGAAGATTTCTCTGAGGAAGACACCAGCGATATCAATGACAGCCTGATCCTCGATACACCGGAATCTCCACTGGCAGATGCGGTGGCAAACGTCTTAACCATGACGTTGCTGAAAAAAGCGCAGTTGAAGTCCACTGTGATGCCACAGGTTCAGCAATATGCGTGGGATAAGGCAGCGAACAGCAACCAGCCGCTGGCGCACACGGTTGTGCTGCTCAATAGCGGTGGCGACACCACCCAGGCGGCCGCCATTTTAAGTGGTTTGACCGCTGAGCAATCCACTATTGAGCGCGCACTGGCCATGAACTGGCTGGCGAAATATATGGCGACGATGCCTCCGGTTGTGTTACCTGCGCCTGCGGGCGCATGGGCCAAACATAAGTTAACCGGAGGGGGCGAATACTGGCGTTGGGTTGGTCAGGGCGTGCCGGACATTCTCTCTTTTGGTGACGAATTATCGCCGCAAAACGTACAGGTCCGCTGGCGTGAACCGGCAAAAACGGCTCAACAAAGTAACATTCCGGTGACCGTTGAACGCCAGTTGTATCGGCTTATCCCTGGTGAAGAAGAGATGAGCTTTACTCTGCAGCCGGTGACTGGTAATGAGATCGACAGCGACGCGCTGTACCTTGATGAGGTAACGCTTACCAACGAGCAGGATGCATCTCTGCGCTACGGTCAGGTAGAAGTACCGCTGCCGCCGGGAGCCGATGTTGAACGGACAACGTGGGGCATTTCGGTCAATAAACCCAACGCCGCGAAACAGCAGGGGCAGTTGCTGGAAAAAGCGCGTAATGAAATGGGCGAGCTGGCCTATATGGTGCCGGTGAAAGAACTGACGGGAACGGTCACTTTCCGCCATTTGCTGCGTTTCTCGCAAAAAGGGCAATTCGTTCTGCCGCCTGCTCGTTATGTGCGTTCCTATGCACCTGCACAGCAAAGCGTTGCGGCAGGGAACGAATGGACCGGGATGCAGGTGAAATAAGTGAACTGGCGCAGAATCGTCTGGCTATTGGCGTTGGTTTCTCTGTCGACGATTGCAGGGGAGACACCGCTACAACTGGCGCTGCGGGGCGCGCAGCATGACCAACTGTATCAGCTTACTCCGTCAGGCGTGGCAAAAGTCACGACGTTACCTGACACGCTCACCACGCCGTTAGGGAGTTTGTGGAAACTGTATGTTTACGCCTGGCTGGAGGATACCCATCAACCAGAGCAGCCCTACCAGTGTCGCGGTAACTCCCCGGAAGAGGTTTATTGTTGTCAGACAGGGGAGAGCATAACGCGCGATACCGCACTGGTACGTTCCTGCGGACTCTATTTTGCGCCGCTACGGCTGCATATTGGCGCGGATGCATGGCGGCAATACTGGCAGCAGCGTCAGGCACCAGCGTGGTTAGCGTCTCTATCTACGCTGAAGCCAGAAACCTCGGTAACGGTTAAATCGCTACTTGATTCATTAGCGACGTTACCCGCGCAAAACAAAGCTCAGGAAATCTTACTGGATGTGGTGCTGGACGATGCGAAAATCGGTGTCGCGTCCATGCTCGGTAGTCGAGTACGAGTGAAAACCTGGAGCTGGTTTGCCGATGATAAGCAGGAAATCCGTCAGGGGGGGTTTGCCGGCTGGTTAACCGATGGTACACCGCTGTGGGTTACTGGCAGCGGCACCAGCAAAACGGTACTGACCCGTTATGCGACGGCGCTGAATCAGGTTTTACCTGTACCGACGCAAGTTGCCAGTGGGCAATGTGTGCAGGTTGATCTGTTTGCTCGCTATCCGCTGAAGAAAGTCACTGCGGAAAAGAGTGCGACAGCAGTAAAACCTGGCGTGCTTAATGGGCGCTATCGTGTGACGTTTGCCAATGGTAACCACATTACGTTTGCTAGCCACGGAGAGACGTCATTACTGAGCGAAAAGGGCAAACTGAAATTACAGTCGCATATCGATCGTGAAGAGTACGTTGCCAGAGTTCTGGATCGCGAGGCGAAAAGCACGCCTCCAGAGGCTGCGAAAGCCATGACCGTGGCGATTCGCACTTTTTTACAGCAAAACGCCAATCGGGAAGGCGATTGCCTGACCATCCCGGACAGCAGCGCCACGCAGCGTGTTTCTGCTTCGCCAGCCACCACGGGGGCGCGGACAATGACCGCCTGGACGCAGGATCTCATCTATGCGGGCGATCCAGTTCATTATCACGGCAGTCGCGCTACCGAAGGTACGCTCTCCTGGCGGCAAGCCACCGCCCAGGCGGGGCAGGGAGAGCGTTACGACCAGATACTCGCGTTTGCTTATCCCGACAACAGCCTTAGCCGCTGGGGAGCGCCACGCTCTTCCTGCCAGTTATTACCCAAAGCGAAAGCCTGGCTGGCGAAAAAAATGCCGCAGTGGCGGCGTATATTACAAGGCGAGACGGGGTACAACGAACCAGACGTGTTTGCGGTCTGCCGTTTAGTCTCAGGTTTCCCCTATACCGATCGGCAGCAGAAGCGGCTGTTTATTCGTAATTTCTTTACGCTTCAGGATCGGCTTGATTTAACCCACGAGTATCTGCATCTGGCCTTTGATGGCTATCCCACCGGGCTGGATGAGACGTATATCGAAACGCTGACCCGACAATTATTAATGGACTAATGCTATGCGAAAGATTTTTCTTCCGTTGTTACTGGTGGCGCTTTCGCCTGTTGCTCACGGCGAAGGTGTGCAGGAAGTCGAGATTGATGCGCCGCTCTCAGGCTGGCATCCGGCGGAGGGTGAAGATGCCAATTTTTCACAATCGATTAATTACCCCGCATCGTCCGTCAATATGGCCGATGATCAAAATATCTCAGCGCAGATCCGTGGCAAAATCAAAAATTATGCGGCGGCGGGCAAAGTCCAACAGGGGCGACTGGTGGTCAACGGCGCCAGTATGCCGCAGAGAATTGAATCCGATGGTTCATTTGCGCGCCCTTATATTTTCACCGAAGGCAGCAACAGCGTGCAGGTCATCAGCCCGGATGGGCAAAGCCGACAAAAAATGCAGTTTTACTCAACGCCGGGTACAGGAACGATTCGTGCGCGTTTACGGCTGGTTCTCTCGTGGGATACGGATAATACCGATCTCGATCTCCATGTCGTTACGCCTGATGGCGAACACGCCTGGTACGGTAACACGGTGCTGAAAAACAGTGGTGCACTGGATATGGATGTCACGACGGGGTACGGTCCAGAGATTTTCGCCATGCCAGCGCCGATTCACGGGCGCTATCAGGTGTATATCAACTATTATGGCGGACGCAGCGAAACGGAGTTGACGACTGCTCAACTGACGCTGATCACCGATGAAGGATCGGTCAATGAGAAACAGGAAACCTTTGTTGTCCCGATGCGTAATGCTGGCGAACTGACGCTGGTGAAAAGTTTTGACTGGTAATTAATGAGGTTACTTTCACTGTCGATGTTTAAGAAAACGCCCGATGACTTTCGCTATCGGGCGTTTTTGTTCGTTAATTCAACCGTTCAATCACCATCGCAATTCCCTGACCGCCACCAATGCACAGCGTTGCCAGACCCAGCGTTTTATCTCGTGCCTGCATTGCATGTAATAGCGTGACCAGAATACGTGCACCGCTGGCGCCGATAGGATGCCCCAGCGCGATGGCTCCGCCGTTGACATTCACTTTCTCAGGATCAAAGCCCAGAGTTTTCCCAACGGCAAGGAACTGCGCAGCAAATGCTTCATTGGCTTCGATGAGATCAATGTCTGCCAGTTGCAGCCCCGCCAGTTGTAATGCTTTTTGTGTGGCAGGTACTGGCCCCATACCCATCAATGCGGGAGGCACGCCGCCGCTGGCATAGCTTTTAATGCGTGCCAGTGGTTTTTGGCCTGCCGCCAGCGCCGCCGATTCTTCCATAATCACCAGTGCGGCAGCCCCGTCGTTAATGCCAGACGCGTTCCCGGCGGTGACCGTTCCGGCTTTGTCGAAGGCCGGGCGCAATGCAGCCAGAGCTTCTGCAGTAGAATCTACTTTCGGGAATTCATCGCGATCGAAGACGATGTTTTTCTTCCGTGTGACAACATTTACCGGGACGATTTCGGCGGTAAAAGCACCGGACTCAATGGCTGCTGCCGCTTTACGCTGTGAGTTTAGTGCCAGTTCATCCTGCATTTCACGGGTAATTCCGTACTCTTTGGCCACGTTCTCGGCGGTAATCCCCATATGATAACCGTGAGTGGCGCACATCAGGCCATCGCGCAGGATTACGTCATAAACCTGCCCATCTCCAAGACGATAACCAGAGCGTGCTTTTGCATCGAGTAAATAGGGCGCTAAACTCATGTTCTCCATTCCACCCGCTACGATGCTCTGTGCCTGACCAGCCTGAATTGCCTGGGCGGCAAGCGCCACGCTTTTCAGACCCGAACCACATACTTTGTTGACCGTAAATCCGCACACCGTTTCTGCCAGTCCGCTTTTTAGCAGTGCCTGACGAGCCGGATTTTGCCCCAGCCCGGCCTGCAATACGTTACCCATAATCACTTCATCGACGTGTTGTGAATCGAGTTTTGCGCGTTCAATGGCGGCCTGAATTACTGTTGCCCCCAGGTCGATGGCGCTGGTGGAGGCGAGTGAACCATTAAAACTACCGATGGCAGTACGTACCGCACTGACGATGACACAATTTTTCATTTTATCTTCCTTCTGTCTGTAGAGTTGCCGTCAGAACAGCGTTAAACCAATGACGAAAATGACGCCGGAGAAGAGCAGGGCAGTGATGCAATAGCCCATGATGTCGCGGACACCGAGCCCGGCGATTGCCAGTGCTGGCAGCGCCCAGAACGGTTGTGCCATGTTCATCCATTGCTCGCCGTAGGCGATCGCCATTACCGATTTACCGAGATCAGCGCCCAGCGCCTGAGCTGCGGGTATAACGAAAGGTCCCTGAATAACCCAGTGACCGCCGCCAGACGGAACGGCGAAGTTAATCAGTGCAGAACTAAAGAAGGTCATTACCGGGAAGGTGTCTTTGTTAGCGACATTGATAAAAAATTCGGTAATGAGTCCGCCCAGACCGGAGTGCTCCATCATCAGTTGGATCCCGGCGTAGAAGGGGAATTGCACCAGAATACCGGCGGTACTGCGTGCTGCCGCGCTGATAGCACGCATATAAGCCATTGGCGTTTTATGTAGCAGCAGACCTGCAATCATAAACATCAAGTTGACGGTATTGATGGTGATGTTGAAGCCATGTTCGATGAAGTACATCGCCAGGTAAGCGATACCCAGTGCGCCGATGATCAACGTCAGAATGCGGCTTTCTTCCAGTCGCTCGGACGGTGGAGCATCTTTCGGTAGCTGCTTTTGAAAATCAGCCTCTTCCATGAGTAGTTTTGGATCGATACTCACCACGTCGGATGGTTTTGGCATCATCATGCGGGTGATAAATGGCATCACCACAATCAACGCCACAGTGATGAAAATGTTAAAACCACTGAACAGAGTATCGCCCACCGGGATAATCCCGGCGATATGCTCAACCGGGTTGCCCGGTGTTGCAGCCAACAGAGGCATTGAGCCAGAGAAGCCGCCACCCCAGGTGAGAAAACCAATGTAGGCGCAGGCAATGAGCAACGGATAATCAGAACCTGGTACTCGCCGGGCGACTTCACGGGCGAACATTGCGCCGACAACCAGACCAAATCCCCAGTTGATGACACAAGCGACGGAACCGAAGAAAGTGACCAGCATGACGCCCTGTACGGGCGTCTTTGCGGCGGAGGCGGCAGTGCGCAGCAAGCTTTTCACCGGAGCGGAGCTGGCAAGGGCATGACCGGTAACGATGATCAGCGCCATCTGCATACCGAACGCCAGCAAGTTCCAGAAACCGTCACCCCACATCTTCACCATGCTGATCGGCGTTTGTGGTGTTAACCAAAGCGCGATCACGAACGTTAGCAACGTCAGCAACATGGCAAAGATCAGAGGATCGGGAAGCCACCGGCTGACAAAGCGCGTCATAAAACGCGAGATGCGACCAATCATAAATCACCCCGTTGCGTATTCAGATCGGTGGCGACTTCAAACTGAGCTTCGGTTTTTGCACGCACGGTGGCTAAATCACACCCGTCGGCAATTTCGGTGAGCCACATTTTGCCGTCAATGAAACGAAAGACAGCCAGTTCAGTGACCAGCATATGCACCGCGTGTTGCGCAGTGAGCGGCATGGTGCAGCGGCGCAAAATTTTCGGTGAACCATCTTTGGCGCAATGTTCCATGGCAATGATCACTTTGCGCGCCCCGGTCACCAGATCCATTGCGCCACCCATACCGGGCACCATTTTCCCAGGCACTACCCAGTTCGCGAGGTTGGCTTCTTCGTCTACCTGCAAACCACCGAGCACACAGGCATCAATATGACCGCCACGGATCAGCGCAAATGACATGGCGCTGTCAAACATGGCTG
Source organism: Escherichia sp. MOD1-EC5433 (assembly GCF_002966005.1). Taxonomy (NCBI): domain Bacteria; kingdom Pseudomonadati; phylum Pseudomonadota; class Gammaproteobacteria; order Enterobacterales; family Enterobacteriaceae; genus Escherichia; species Escherichia sp. MOD1-EC5433. The sequence goes on from NZ_PTRL01000003.1 coordinate 355,542, forward strand.
CACCAGGCAAAACACCACAAGGCTGTCCGCCAGCGTTCACCAGATCGGGATGCGCTGTTGTGACCGGGCCTAAACCGAGGAAGCCGTTTTCCGATTGCAGAGTGATATGAATGCCTTCTGGTAAATAGTTGGCGACCATCGTCGGCAGACCAATGCCCAGATTCACGATGTCACCATCACGAAGCTCTTGTGCCACACGGCGTGCAATACGTTGTTTCGCATCCATTATTTACTCTCCTGTGAAACGATGATGTGGTCGATAACGGCACCAGGGGTGACAATATGGTCAGGTTGCAGCTCACCGACTTCGACCAGTTCATCTGGCTCTACCAGCGTGATATCAGCCGCAAGGGCAATCAGGGGGTTAAAGTTGCGGGCGCTAAGTTGATAGGTCAGGTTGCCAAGTGGGTCGCAACGATGAGCGCGAATGAGCGCCAGGTCGGCGCGCAGCGGGCGTTCAAGCAGCCAGGTTTTGCCGTCGAGTGTCAGTGTCTGTTTGCCTTCCTCTACGACGGTACCGACACCGGTTGGAGTGAGAAAACCACCAAGTCCAGCACCACCACAGCGAATTTGCTCGATTAGCGTACCTTGTGGCACCAGGACGACGTCCATTTCACCAGATATCATGCGTCGGCCTGTTTCCGGGTTGGTGCCGATATGTGAAGCAATTACTTTGCGGACTCGACCATTGACGATGAGCGGACCGATGCCGGTATCAACAAACGCGGTATCATTGGCTATCAATGTCAGGTCGCGAACGCCAGATTCCAGTAATGCTTCAACCAGGCGGGATGGAGTGCCAATCCCCATAAATCCGCCCACCATGATGGTCATGCCGTCACGAAAGAAGCCGGAGGCGTCTTGTAATGTCATCAATTTTGTTTTCATTATTTATCCCTCTTGCATACACCGTTGTGGGTACAGTCAGGGAATAGCAAGGGGAGTGCCAGAATGAGAATATTGGATGTTGTTTCTTAACTGATTGAATAGAAAAGAATAAATCAGATGGGGGTTAAGAAGGAGATTGAGCGGCTATGCAGAAATTTGCGCACTGTGCAAATTTCTGCATAGCAAGTTTTGGTGTTATACATCCGCCGGTTCGATACCGTATTCCTGGAGTTTATACATCAATGCACGGCGACTGATACCCAGCATTAAAGCTGTGCGGGTTCGGTTTCCATCTTGTTGTTCCAGCACTTCCATAATGATGCGTTTTTCGACGCGTTTAATTTCCTCTTTTAAATTACGCTCACCGACAGGGGCTGTTTTTGCCTCTCCAGCATTACAGACTGGCTGACGAATCTGTGGCGGAAGATCCTCAGAAAAAATGATCGGGCCTGAGTTCATCACGACGGCGCGTTCAATGACGTTGGAAAGCTCTCGAATATTTCCCGGCCATGACCAGGCGGTAAGCAGTGACATTGCCATCGGATCGATGTCGATAATATCGCGCTGATTCTCACTACTGAATTTTTGCAAAAAGTGATTAGCTAACAGGGAAATATCTTCCCGACGATCGCGCAGAGGCGGCAGTACTAAATGAATAACGTTAAGGCGATAAAAGAGATCTTCACGGAAGGTGCCTTCTTTTACCATCGCCTGCAAGTCACGGTTGGTGGCGGCAATGATGCGGATATCAACTTTTATGGTCTGATGACCGCCAATCCGTTCAAATTCCCGTTCCTGCAGAATGCGTAGTAATTTGGCTTGCAGTACCAGCGGCATTTCGCCAATTTCATCGAGGAGCAGAGTCCCCTCGTTGGCGCGTTCAAATAATCCCTGACGCAAGGTTTGTGCACCAGTAAATGCGCCTTTTTCATGACCAAACAGTTCACTTTCGAGCAACGATTCCGGCAGCGCCGCGCAGTTGACTTTAATAAACGGCCCCTTTGCCCGCCGCGAATTGTAGTGAATCGCTCTGGCAATCAATTCTTTCCCGGTGCCGCTTTCACCGCTAATCAAGACGCTGGCCTGAGAAAGGGCAATTTTGGCGGTGTCTTTGCAGATGTCCATCATCGCCGGGCTGTTGGTGAGAATATGCCCCCATTGCCAACTGGTGCTCAGTGCCTGGTGCAGATGGCGGATCTCTTTTTTCATTGACTGGAGTTGTAAAGCGCGCTGAACGATTAAATTCAACTCATCGAGATCAAACGGTTTAATAACATAGTCAAAGGCCCCGCAGCGTAGTGCTTCGACGGCGGTTTCCACTTCAGCATAGGCCGTCATCAGAATAACGGGTGTCCGAGTCTCATGGCTGCGCATCTCCTTTAGTGCCTTGATGCCGTCCATCTCTGGCATACGGATATCCATCAACACCACGTCAGGGTGAATATCGGCAAACAGGTTTAATGCTGTGCGTCCGTTGTTCGCACAATGTGTTTCGTATCCTTGTAGTGCAAAAGCGGTGCTCAGCATACGGCGAACATTATCTTCATCATCAACAATAAGGATGCGATTAATAGCGGTCATACGGTCTGATTTCCCTGTGGGTTGATCGGTAAAATAAGGGTGAAGGTTGCGCCGTAGCCCGGCAAACTGGCGACGCGAATATCACCCTGATGGGCGTTAATGATGCGTTGACTTAACGCCAGACCAAGCCCGGTTCCTGAGGCTTTGGTGGTGAAAAAGGGATCGAAGATCTTCTTTTGCAGCGAGAGATCAATGCCACAGCCGTTGTCTTCTATCGAAATGGCCTGTTGTGAGTCGCTGTACTGCCAGGTTCGAATGCGAATTTTCCCTCGTGCACTGATAGCCTGGACGGCATTGATCAGGATATTCAGTAGTACCTGTTTGAGCAGTTCACGATCGGCGCTAATCGGACTTAATTCATTATCCAGTTCGCTTATGAAGTCGACCCGCGCTTGTACGCCGGCGGTTTGTACCAGTACCAGAGTTTCTTCAACCAATGCATTGAGGCTGACTTGTTGCCATTGGCTGTGGCGTGGGCGTGAAAAATCGAGCAATTGCTGAATGACTTTGTTAATTGAGTCGATTTCTTTGAGTACTACAGAAAGATATTCCTGATGTATTGGATCACTGGTTTGTTGGCGCAAGATCTGTACATAACCACGAATAGCTGTCAGCGGATTACGGACTTCATGCGCCACGCCAGCCATCAGCTCACCCAGCGTGGCGAGGCGTTCAGCTTGCGCCATGCGGCGTTGGGTTTCTTTGCGGGCAGTTAAATCAGAGAAAATCACCAAAGCACCTATCATTTCACCATGCGTATTATGAATACGACTGGTAGTGACACTGAGTTCAATGGTGCGGTCACGGCCTGGAAAACTGATCTCCAGCGCCACGTGTTCGGTGCCATGTTCCAGCGTATCCAGTACTGGACTGTAGAACTGAGTATTGTCGAACAACATGGAGTAAGGCTGCCCTACCAGTTCATGACGTTGATAGCCAGTGATGACTTCTGCTGCTGGGTTCATGGTGGTTACATCACCCTGGCGGTCAATGGCAATGACGCCATCGGCAGCGTTTTCAATAATCAGATCGTTAAGTGTTCGCGTTTCACGCAGTGCCTGGGCGAGGTTGTTAACACTCTGACTGATTTGCCCCATTTCACCGGGCAATTGTGGTAATCGAGTGGGAATATTTTGCGCCAGAGTCGAGAGGCCGTCGGTAATGATATCTATATTGGCGCTCAGGCGACGGGAGAAAAGGACAATCAACAACAGGCTTATCAGCAAACCGGCGGTGAGTACAATGATAATCCTCACATCCATTTTCCAGGCCTGGCGGCGAATATCTTCGGTTAATTCATTGGCCCAGATATAACCGAGGACTTCACCATTACGCTCAATGGGGATCATTGAATTCAAAATATCGCCGCGCACCTGCCTGCCTGAATAAACCAAAGGGGTATTTGTACGCATAACTTCGCGACCAGGGTGATCCGCAGCAATAGTCACGCCCACATTATTCTGATATAGCGATGAAGGCGCGTAGGTGATTATCGCATCCAGCGTCTTGTTATAATAACCAGCGCCTATGCCAGGAAAGGCGCGAGTAATATTTTCGGTAATGGGGGCAAGCTCTGCATTCAATGCGCGGATACGCTCCTCACGCGGTAAGTCGATATAGAGATCGTAGCGATCGCCTAGCGCCTGATTAAGCAGGTTGACCACGGCAGAAAGTTTTTTTTCTTTTTCAGATAAGACTGCTGAACGTCCTTCCGTTTCTACGATATAACCAATAGTAAGCGTTGGGACAATGACCATCAGGATTGCCATCAGGATCATTTGATTGCGTAAGCGGCGAGGATATATCCATTTCATATTACGCGTCCTTTTCTCCATCAGTATTGTTCCGGCATAGCACTATTATTGGGGGTTAAGGTGATGATTTCTCGGCGGTGTATCATATTACCGAGAAGAGAGAACATTGCGGTGGCACGCTTTTACCGCTACCTTAACCACACTCCATCGGTCACCTGAGGCGGAGCTTCGCCCCTTTGAAATACCTTGCTTCTTTTCGCACAACCCTGAAAGTCTCGCGCTATATGTTCAGAGCATTGGCGTTATTGCTCTGGCTGTTGATTGCTTTTTCATCAGTGTTTTACATCGTCAATGCCCTGCATCAGCGAGAATCAGAGATTCGTCAGGAATTTAACCTGAGTTCCGATCAGGCTCAGCGGTTTATTCAGCGCACTTCTGACGTGATGAAAGAGCTGAAGTACATTGCTGAAAATCGCTTATCTGTAGAAAACGGCGTGCTTTCCCCGCGTGGGCGAGAAACGCAAGCGGATGTGCCGGTGTTCGAACCGTTGTTTGCCGATTCCGACTGTTCCGCGATGAGTAACACCTGGCGCGGCTCTCTGGAGTCGCTGGCGTGGTTTATGCGCTACTGGCGCGATAATTTCTCTGCAGCTTACGATCTCAACCGCGTATTTTTGACCGGCAGCGATAACCTCTGCATGGCAAACTTTGGCCTGCGTGATATGCCGGTTGAACGCGACACCGCCCTGAAAGCTCTGCATGAGCGCATCAATAAGTATCGTAATGCTCCGCAGGATGACAGCGGCAGCAACCTTTATTGGATCAGCGAAGGCCCGCGTCCTGGCGTTGGATATTTCTACGCGCTGACGCCGGTGTATCTGGCGAACCGTTTGCAGGCTTTGTTGGGCGTTGAGCAAACCATTCGGATGGAGAACTTCTTCTTACCAGGTACATTACCGATGGGGGTTACTATCCTTGATGAGAATGGTCATACCCTGATTTCGTTGACCGGACCAGAAAGCAAAATCGAGGCTGAACCGCGTTGGATGCAGGAACGTTCCTGGTTCGGTTATACACCTGGCTTCCATGAGCTGGTGCTGAAGAAAAATCTGCCGCCATCATCGTTAAGTATTGTTTACTCGGTGCCTGTAGATCAGGTGCTGGAACGCATTCGTATGCTGATACTTAACGCAATTTTGCTGAATGTTATTGCCGGTGCGGCGCTGTTTACCCTCGCGCGGATGTACGAGCGGCGTATTTTCATTCCGGCAGAAAGTGACGCCCAGCGGCTGGAAGAACACGAGCAGTTTAATCGCAAGATTGTCGCCTCCGCCCCGGTGGGGATCTGTATTTTGCGCACCGCTGATGGTGTCAATATTTTGAGTAACGAACTGGCACATACCTATCTCAATATGCTTACGCATGAGGATCGCCAGCGGCTGACGCAAATTATCTGTGGGCAGCAAGTCAATTTTGTCGATGTCCTGACCAGCAACAATACTAATCTGCAAATCAGCTTTGTTCATTCGCGCTATCGTAATGAAAACGTGGCGATTTGTGTACTTGTCGATGTTTCTTCTCGTGTGAAGATGGAAGAGTCGTTGCAAGAGATGGCGCAGGCGGCAGAACAGGCGAGTCAGTCGAAATCGATGTTCCTTGCCACCGTTAGCCACGAGTTGCGAACGCCGCTGTATGGCATTATCGGTAACCTGGATCTGTTGCAAACCAAAGAGTTACCGAAAGGCGTTGACCGTCTGGTGACGGCAATGAATAACTCTTCCAGCCTGCTGTTGAAAATTATCAGCGACATTCTCGATTTCTCGAAGATTGAATCGGAACAGTTAAAGATAGAGCCGCGTGAGTTTTCACCGCGTGAAGTGATGAACCATATCACCGCCAACTATTTGCCGCTGGTGGTGCGAAAGCAGCTTGGTTTGTACTGCTTTATTGAACCGGATGTGCCGGTAACCTTAAACGGCGATCCGATGCGTTTACAGCAGGTCATCTCCAATCTGTTGAGTAACGCCATTAAATTTACCGATACCGGCTGCATTGTTCTGCATGTCCGTGCTGATGGCGATTATCTTTCTATTCGCGTTCGCGATACTGGCGTGGGGATTCCGGCGAAAGAAGTGGTGCGGCTGTTCGATCCCTTCTTCCAGGTAGGGACGGGTGTACAGCGTAACTTCCAGGGAACCGGTCTGGGACTGGCGATTTGTGAAAAACTGATCAGCATGATGGACGGTGATATCTCAGTAGAGTCTGAACCAGGTATGGGAAGCCAGTTTACGGTACGTATTCCGCTGTATGGTGCGCAATATCCACATAAAAAAGGTGTCGAAGGATTAACGGGTAAACGCTGCTGGTTGGCGGTACGCAATGCGTCACTATGCCAGTTTATCGAAACCAGTTTGCAGCGCAGTGGTGTAATCGTTACAACATACGAAGGTCAGGAACCCTCACCGGAGGATGTGTTGATTACTGATGAGGCGCTGAGTGAAAAATGGCAGGGCAGAGCGGTGGTGACTTTCTGCCGTCGACATATTGGCATTCCGCTGGAGAGAGCGCCCGGTGAGTGGGTGCATAGCGTCGCCTCGTCGCATGAACTGCCTGTGCTACTGGCGCGTATCTATCGGATAGAAATTGAAAGTGATGATCCTGCCAACGTTCTGCCGTTGACGGACAAAGACTCCACCAGCAATGACGACATGATGATTCTGGTGGTTGACGATCATCCGATTAACCGTCGCTTACTAGCCGATCAGCTCGGATCGTTGGGTTATCAGTGTAAAACGGCAAATGATGGCGTCGATGCGCTTAATGTACTAAGCAAGAATCATATCGATATCGTGCTTAGTGACGTCAACATGCCAAATATGGACGGTTACCGGTTAACGCAACGTATCCGCCAGCTGGGGTTAACGTTGCCGGTAATCGGAGTAACTGCTAATGCGTTGGCTGAAGAGAAGCAGCGGTGTCTGGAGTCCGGGATGGATAGCTGTCTGTCGAAGCCAGTGACGCTGGATGTCATAAAACAGACGCTGACGATGTATGCCGAGAGGGTCAGGAAAGCGCGGAAATCGTAGGAGCGGTCGGTGCAAACGCCTGATGCGACGCTGGCGCGTCTTATCAGGCCTGCGTTTGTGTAATGTATTGAAATATTGGGATTTGTAGGCCGGATAAGGCGTTTACGCCGCATCCGGCGGTCGGTGCTTATCTGGCCTGTCGGGAGATTACTCTTTATCTGCCGGACTTAAGGTCACAGAAGAGAGATAATTCAGCAGGGCGATATCGTTCTCGACACCCAGCTTCATCATCGCGGATTTCTTCTGGCTGCTGATGGTTTTGATGCTACGGTTGAGCTTTTTAGCAATCTCGGTAACCAGGAAACCTTCTGCAAACAGGCGCAGTACTTCACTCTCTTTAGGTGAGAGACGCTTGTCGCCGTAACCACTGGCGCTGATTTTCTCCAGCAGACGAGATACGCTTTCTGGGGTAAATTTCTTGCCTTTTTGCAGCGCGGCGAGGGCTTTTGGCAGATCCGTAGGCGCGCCTTGCTTCAGGACGATCCCTTCGATATCCAGATCCAGTACCGCGCTAAGAATTGCCGGGTTGTTGTTCATGGTCAGAACAATGATCGACAGGCTTGGGAAATGACGCTTGATGTATTTGATCAAGGTGATCCCGTCACCGTATTTATCTCCAGGCATGGAGAGATCGGTAATCAACACGTGCGCATCCAGTTTCGGCAGGTTGTTGATCAGTGCTGTGGAATCTTCAAATTCGCCGACAACATTCACCCACTCGATTTGTTCAAGTGATTTGCGAATACCGAACAGTACTATCGGATGGTCATCGGCAATAATTACGTTCATATTGTTCATGTAATAGGCTACCTTGCTACAGCAAGCTCTTGACATAGCTGTCAATGTCGCTGATGTATTTTTCTGTTCCTGGGACATCCTTCTCGCGAATAAGATGTTCCAGCGTTTCACATAACTGCTTGCCGGGTACCAGATTTAGCATGGCAAACACGCCTTTAAGACGATGAGCCGTTTGGGCTAATGCAGCAAAGTCACTGGTTGCTGCTTCAGTATATAGCCTCTTAACATCATCCGGTACTGTGTCTACAAAGAGCGCATAATAGCCGCTGGCATGGAGTTGTGCATTTTCATCTCCACCCATAGGCGATTCTGTCACCTCTTCCTGCGCCAGTTGCACTTCAATTAATTGTAAGACCGCTTCCTGCATAGCATTGCTCATATTGAAGTTGACGCACAATTGACCAGGCCCAATTTCCCGTACGCCAGACTCATCATCGCTTAAAAGCAAGCCAGAGGCAGTAAGATTAGACGGATTATCCGTTAAAAAGATATCATAATCCTGACTAATTAATCTTTCATCGGGTGTGATACAGGTTGCACCCCAATTTTCTAACTGGCGAGTGACAATATTCCGAATTTCTGTGGAAGTTACATCCACCATCACGGTGACATCATCCAGTAAACGTTCCTCTTCCTCTTCAACGTCCGGGTCTGCAGGCAGCATTTTGATATGCACGGAGTAGCGTGTACCAAGCCCGTCCCGCGTTTTAATATTTAAATGACCGCCCAGTTTTCGCGCCAGTTGATCACTCAACCAGAATGCCAACGGGTCCGCCTTGCCATAGCGATCGCTTTGGGTCTGGTTGATGAACGGGAAGTGTAAATTATCCATTTCATGAATGCTTACACCGTCTCCGGTGTCCAGAATGCGGAAAGTCAGACGTTCGTCAGAGGATTCATCCTGATCAACCTCAAGGGTAATTTTCCCCAGTTGCGTTGAGGTGACGGCATATTGCATCAACAGCAGCAAAATACGGCGTAAAGCATCGCGATCGCCACGGCGCATATCGTGTGCTTTCAGATGATTGTTAATCAGTAGTTGCAGGCCTTTGCGCTTCATTGCCGGTAGCACAGCAGGAACCACTTCATCGATTAAATCCTGTACGGAGAAAAGCTCGGTCTCGCTCTTCCAGCTATCGTCCGCAAGCATGTTCGCTAGCTGAATTTCATCGACCAGGCGCACCAGCACATCAGCCTGATTTGCCAGTTGTTTGCTTTCCGGGGAGTTGAGTTTAGCCGCACTCTCCGCCAGTGACCGTGCGGGTTCTTTCAGCGCATCGCCAATGTTTTGCATAAAGGCCATCCGGCCCTGCTGGTTTTTCTCGTACAGACGCTGCGCCTGCTTGAGTTTCTTGTTCACCAGCACCTCGCGATCCTGATCGCGAATGATGAAGATTTGCGTACGCGGCGCTATCTGGCTGCGGAACATGCGAATTTCATACAGCTCGTTATTGACGGTCGCCTGAATAATCCCCTGATGCTGTTCTGCCATGGTGGTGATGTTTTGCAGATTCAAATGCGGCAGCAGATGGTCGGCAATCTTATTGCTGATAACTGTGCGATTCGATTCCTGATCGTGAACCAGCAGACCGAGTGGCAGCAGTGACACAATCTCTTCATTTATTGCCCGCAAGATACGCAGTTCGTTATTCACTGCGGTGCTGGGAACGCTTTCTGTGCTGCGCCCGGAGAAATGGCGAAAGGTGGTGTAACCAAAAAGTGCCAGTGCCAGCAAACCGATATTCAGCAGCAGTGGCAGCAGAATGTTTTGCAATGTATCCAGCAGCAAAGTGCCGTAAGGAACCTGCCAGACCAGCCGCATATCGGTGGAGTTGAGCGCCGAAGAGATTTCAATCTTCGAACTATTAAAGTTAATGCTGACGCTATCCGTTGCTTCTTTCTCATTATTATTGTTACCCGCAGTACCTGCTTCTGGTTCAAGACGGAAGCTATCCAGCGGCATCCCTGGCGGGATTAGATCATTAATAGGCAGATCAAATGCAACCACCGTTGCCAGATGTCCCGGCTGGTTAAAGGTTGTACGCAAGGTAAAATAATGACCGTTCTGCCAGGCAAGACGGCGCAGGTTAGAAAAACTTTCACGTTCATCCAGTGCGTTAGCCTGTTGCAGCATCTCCGCGCGACGAGAATCAACAATGTCACTGACAGTCGATTCTTTAAATCCGGAGGTGAGATCTTTTAACGGCAGGGTCGAGATAAGAATCAGGCTGTTATCCTGCCCGTTCAGATAATACATCGACCACGGTACATTTTCTGCGCCCCATAATGTGTCCAGATAAGTAGACATTCGTTGGGTCATCTCAAGCGTTGAGTTGTCGTGAGAACCAAAGATCAGGGCTTCTGTTTTGCGACGCGGTTTTTCCAGATAGTAGACATCCTGTTTCAGACGCGTCTCTTGCAAACTTTCACTGGTGGAAGGTGAAGTCGTTGCAGCGATGTTGTCGTAGATCTGCCAGGTCACGTAACGCCAGGTATCGACGCGCTTTTGTATAGCATGAGTAATGTCGACAATCTGGTAGCTTTTATCTTTCAGCCAGGCGTTGACTGCGCTTTGTACCATTACACCCATCATCACCAGCAACACAATGATCAACAGTAAAAAGAAGCGGGTAATGCTCCCCGGTAGGAGTGAAAAGCGGGTCGTGGCCGTTGTCTCTTTCTGACGCATTCGTGTTTATGACCTGTTAAAACTTCGCGAAGTGATAGGGCAGTATAAAGGGTACAGTGCGAAATTCCAGACTATTACCCGATAGATGATTCTCTATTCCTCAACGATATGTCTCGTTCTGCCCGATGGGAAATAGATGTACACACCGCATTCTGCTGTACAAATAATCTGCAAAAAGAAGAGCGAAATTAATTACGGATAAAGAAAAGATGGCGGGAATTATATCTTGTTAAATTTTTGTGAAATTATTAACAAGCGTTATAATTTTCTAGCGGTAGTACAAAAAAATAAAAGTTGTGTAAAGAAGGGTAAAAAAAACCGGATGCGAGGCATCCGGTTGAAATAGGGGTAAACAGACATTCAGAAATGAATGACGGTAATAAATAAAGTTAATGATGATAGCGAGACATATTTTAGTTGCGAGTGAAGATTTTGTTTTGGCATTCAGTGCTATCAAGTACTTAAGAATAAGTTATTGATTTTACCTTTGAATTATTATTGCTTGATGTTAGGTGCTTATTTCGCCAATCATCAAGAATCTTAAAAAGTTCCATCATATTTACATTTTGAAACATCTATAGCGATAAATGAAACATCTTAAAAGTTTTAGTATCATATTCGTGTTGGATTATTCTGCATTTTTGGGGAGAATGGACTTGCCGACTGATTAATGAGGGTTAATCAGTATGCAGTGGCATAAAAAAGCAAATAAAGGCATATAACAGAGGGTTAATAACATGAAAGTTAAAGTACTGTCCCTCCTGGTCCCAGCTCTGCTGGTAGCAGGCGCAGCAAACGCTGCTGAAGTTTACAACAAAGACGGCAACAAATTAGATCTGTACGGTAAAGTAGACGGCCTGCACTATTTCTCTGACAACAAGTCAGAAGACGGCGACCAGACCTATGTACGTCTTGGTTTCAAAGGCGAAACTCAGGTTACTGACCAGCTGACCGGTTACGGCCAGTGGGAATATCAGATCCAGGGCAATACCTCTGAAGACAACAAAGAAAACTCCTGGACCCGTGTGGCATTCGCTGGTCTGAAATTCCAGGACGTTGGTTCTTTCGACTACGGTCGTAACTACGGCGTTGTTTACGACGTAACTTCCTGGACCGACGTACTGCCAGAATTCGGTGGCGACACTTACGGTTCTGACAACTTCATGCAGCAGCGTGGTAACGGCTTCGCGACCTACCGTAACACCGACTTCTTCGGTCTGGTTGACGGTCTGAACTTTGCTGTTCAGTACCAGGGTAAAAACGGTAGCGTAAGCGGCGAAGGCATGACCAACAACGGTCGTGGTGCTCTGCGTCAGAACGGCGACGGCGTTGGCGGTTCTATCACTTATGATTACGAAGGCTTTGGTATCGGTGCTGCAGTATCCAGCTCCAAACGTACCTGGGATCAGAACAACCAAGGCTTCATCGGTACTGGCGACCGTGCTGAAACCTACACTGGTGGTCTGAAATACGACGCTAACAACATCTACCTGGCTGCTCAGTACACCCAGACCTACAACGCAACTCGCGTAGGTTCTCTGGGTTGGGCGAACAAAGCACAGAACTTCGAAGCTGTTGCTCAGTACCAGTTCGACTTCGGTCTGCGTCCGTCTGTAGCATACCTGCAGTCTAAAGGTAAAAACCTGGGTGTCGTTGCTGGTCGTAACTACGACGACGAAGATATCCTGAAATATGTTGATGTTGGTGCTACCTACTACTTCAACAAAAACATGTCCACCTACGTTGACTACAAAATCAACCTGCTGGACGACAACCAGTTCACCCGCGCTGCTGGCATCAACACTGATGACATCGTAGCTCTGGGTCTGGTTTACCAGTTCTAATCTCGATTTATATCGAACAAAGGGCCTGCGGGCCCTTTTTTCATTGTTTTCAGCGTACAAACGCAGTTTTTTGGTGTACTCTTGCGACCGTTCGCATGAGGATAATCACGTATGGAAATAAGCTTTACCCGCGTGGCATTGCTGGCTGCCGCGCTCTTCTTTGTTGGTTGCGATCAAAAAACACAACCCGCCAAATCCCACGCTACTGAAGTTACCGTTCTTGAAGGCAAAACGATGGGAACCTTCTGGCGTGCCAGCATCCCTGGCCTTGACGCCAAACGCAGTGCTGAACTTAAAGAGAAGATTCAGACCCAGCTGGACGCCGACGATCAGCTGCTTTCGACCTATAAAAAAGACTCCGCGCTGATGCGCTTTAACGACTCGAAAAGTTTGTCGCCGTGGCCGGTAAGTGAAGCGATGGCCGATATCATCACCACCTCGCTGCGCATTGGCGCCAAAACCGATGGCGCGATGGATATTACTGTCGGGCCGCTGGTGAATCTGTGGGGCTTTGGCCCGGAACAACAGCCGGTACAAATCCCGAACCAGGAACAGATCGACGCGATGAAAGCCAAAACGGGTTTACAGCATCTGACGGTCATTAATCAGTCACATCAACAATATCTGCAAAAAGATCTGCCGGATTTATATGTCGATCTCTCTACCGTTGGCGAAGGTTATGCGGCAGATCATCTGGCACGCTTAATGGAGCAGGAAGGGCTTTCCCGCTATCTGGTGTCGGTGGGCGGCGCGCTGAACAGCCGTGGCATGAACGGCGAAGGGCAGCCGTGGCGGGTGGCGATCCAAAAACCGACCGATAAAGAAAACGCGGTTCAGGCCGTGGTTGACATCAATGGTCACGGTATCAGCACTTCTGGCAGCTATCGCAACTATTACGAGCTGGACGGCAAACGCCTTTCCCATGTTATTGATCCGCAAACCGGGCGTCCCATTGAACACAATCTGGTATCCGTGACGGTGATTGCCCCGACGGCGCTGGAAGCCGACGCCTGGGATACTGGCTTAATGGTGCTCGGGCCGGATAAAGCCAAAGAAGTCGTTCGCCGGGAAGGGCTGGCGGTCTATATGATCACCAAAGAGGGCGATAGCTTTAAAACCTGGATGTCGCCGCAGTTTAAAAGCTTCCTTATCAGCGAAAAAAATTAAAGCGCAAGATTGTTGGTTTTTGCGCAATGGTGACCGGGCAGACTAAAGGCTATCCTTAACCAGGGAGCTGATTATGAACAACGCCACACGCTTAACTGACGATCAACGCTGGCAATCTGTCTTAGCCCGCGACCCAAACGCCGACGGCGAATTTGTCTTCGCCGTGCGCACCACGGGCATCTTTTGTCGTCCGTCTTGTCGGGCTAAACACGCTCTGCGGGAAAACGTCTCCTTCTTTTCTGATGCCAGCGAGGCGCTTGCCGCTGGCTTTCGCCCCTGCAAACGTTGTCAGCCAGACAAAGCCAATCCCCAACAACATCGCCTTGATAAAATTACCCACGCCTGCCGACTGCTGGAACAGGAAACGCCTGTAACGCTGGAAGCCTTAGCCGACCAGGTGGCGATGAGTCCGTTCCATCTGCATAGATTGTTTAAAGCGACTACCGGAATGACACCGAAAGTCTGGCAGCAGGCCTGGCGCGCTCGCCGATTGCGGGAATCGTTAGTGAAAGGGGAGAGCGTGACCCAGGCTATTCTCAATGCCGGATTCCCCGACGGCAGCAGTTACTACCGTAAAGCCGATGAAACGCTGGGCATGACGGCTAAACAGTTTCGTCACGGTGGCGAAAACCTGGCTGTGCGTTATGCACTGGCTGATTGTGAGCTGGGTCGTTGCCTGGTGGCAGAAAGCGAGCGGGGGATTTGCGCGATATTACTGGGTGATGATGACGCGACATTAATCAGTGAACTGCGGCAGATGTTTCCCGCTGCCGACAACGCACCCGCTGACCCGACGTTTCAGCAACATGTGCGTGAAGTGATCGCCAGCCTCAATAACCGGGATACGCCGCTGACGTTGCCGCTGGATATTCGCGGCACCGCTTTTCAGCAGCAAGTCTGGCAGGCGCTGCGTACCATTCCTTGCGGTGAAACTGTGAGTTATCAGCAACTGGCAAACACCATCGGCAAACCGAAAGCGGTACGTGCCGTGGCAAGTGCCTGCGCCGCCAATAAGTTAGCGATCGTTATACCTTGTCATCGGGTGGTACGTGGTGATGGCACACTTTCCGGTTACCGCTGGGGTGTTTCGCGTAAAGCACAGTTGCTACGTCGTGAAGCTGAAAACGAGGAGAAATAATGTTGGATCTGTTTGCTGATGCTGAACCGTGGCAAGAACCCCTGGCACCTGGCGCGGTGATCCTGCGCCGTTTTGCCTTTAATACTGCGGAGCAACTGATGCAGGGAATCAGCAATGTCGCCCGCCAGTCGCCGTTTCGCCAGATGATCACACCCGGCGGATATACCATGTCGGTGGCGATGACCAACTGCGGGCGTCTGGGCTGGACCACCAATCGGCAGGGTTATCTCTATTCGCCCATTGATCCGCAAACAAATAACCCGTGGCCTGCGATGCCGCAAAGTTTTCATGATTTATGTCAGCGTGCAGCCACGGCGGCGGGCTATCCAGATTTCCAGCCAGATGCCTGTTTGATCAACCGCTATGCCCCTGGCGCGAAACTGTCGTTACATCAGGATAAAGACGAACCGGATCTGCGCGCACCGATTGTTTCTGTTTCTCTGGGCTTACCCGCGATTTTTCAATTTGGTGGCCTGAAACGTAATGATCCGCTAAAACGACTGTTGCTGGAGCATGGCGACGTGGTGGTGTGGGGCGGTGAGTCGCGGCTGTTTTATCACGGCATTCAACCGCTGAAAGCAGGGTTTCATCCACTCACCGCCGACTGCCGCTACAACCTGACTTTTCGTCAGGCAGGTAAAAAAGAATAAAAATAAGAATTATTATTGCTGTGCGCGCGAAGATGTTTAAACTGCGGGCTGTAATTCATTGTCCGGGTTTTCTGCATGGAACTTCTTGTACTTGTCTGGCGGCAGTATCGCTGGCCATTTATCAGTGTGATGGCGCTAAGCCTCGCCAGTGCGGCATTAGGCATTGGCTTAATTGCTTTTATCAATCAGCGCCTTATCGAAACGGCGGATACCAGTCTGCTGGTGTTGCCGGAGTTTCTGGGATTATTGCTGCTGTTGATGGCAGTCACTCTCGGATCGCAACTGGCGCTCACCACTTTGGGTCATCACTTCGTTTACCGACTGCGTAGTGAATTTATCAAGCGGATTCTCGATACTCACGTCGAGCGCATTGAACAACTTGGTAGCGCCTCGTTGTTGGCGGGGTTAACCAGCGATGTGCGCAATATCACCATTGCTTTTGTGCGTCTGCCGGAACTGGTGCAGGGGATCATTCTCACTATCGGTTCAGCGGCGTATCTGTGGATGCTGTCGGGCAAAATGTTGCTGGTAACGGCTATCTGGATGGCAGTCACCATCTGGGGTGGTTTTGTACTGGTGGCGCGGGTGTACAAACATATGGCGACCCTGCGTGAAACCGAAGACAAGCTGTACACGGATTTTCAAACTGTACTCGAAGGGCGCAAAGAGCTGACTCTGAACCGGGAACGCGCCGAGTATGTGTTTAACAACCTCTACATTCCTGATGCGCAAGAATATCGCCATCATATTATCCGTGCTGACACCTTCCATCTTAGTGCTGTGAACTGGTCAAACATCATGATGCTGGGTGCTATCGGCCTGGTGTTCTGGATGGCGAACAGTCTCGGTTGGGCTGATACCAACGTTGCCGCGACCTATTCGCTGACGCTGTTATTCCTGCGCACGCCGCTGCTTTCTGCGGTTGGCGCATTGCCGACGCTGCTGACGGCGCAGGTGGCGTTTAACAAGCTGAACAAATTCGCGCTCGCGCCTTTCAAAGCGGAGTTTCCACGCCCGCAGGCGTTTCCTGACTGGCAAACGCTGGAGCTACGTAACGTGACGTTTAGTTATCAGGACAACGCGTTTTCCGTTGGCCCACTCAACCTCACCATTAAACGTGGCGAACTGTTGTTTCTGATTGGTGGCAACGGTAGTGGAAAATCGACGCTGGCGATGTTGCTGACGGGGTTGTATCAGCCGCAAAGCGGTGAAATTTTGCTGGATGGTAAACCCATCAGCGGCGAAAAACCGGAGGATTATCGCAAGTTGTTTTCCGCCGTGTTTACCGATGTCTGGCTGTTTGATCAACTGCTGGGGCCAGAGGGAAAACCTGCTAATCCGCAACTGGTTGAGAAGTGGCTGGCGCAGTTGAAAATGGCTCATAAGCTGGAGTTAAGTAACGGGCGTATTGTTAACCTGAAGTTATCAAAAGGGCAGAAAAAACGCGTGGCGCTGTTGCTGGCGCTGGCAGAAGAACGCGATATTATCCTGCTGGATGAATGGGCGGCGGATCAGGACCCACACTTCCGCCGTGAGTTTTATCAGGTGCTGCTGCCGCTGATGCAGGAGATGGGGAAAACTATTTTCGCCATCAGCCATGATGACCATTACTTTATCCACGCCGACCGCCTGCTGGAGATGCGCAACGGGCAACTTAGCGAGCTGACTGGCGAAGAGCGCGATGCTGCTTCGCGTGATGCCGTTGCCCGGACGGCATAATATTTTGACGCTGACCTGGCGGATTTCTGCCGCCAGGTAAATATTCTAAAAATCCCTTCATTTCTAATAACCCTATAATTAATCAACGAAATTACAATGTTTCTAAAATTAGAATATAATTTATAAACATTATTTAAATGTTGTTACTTAAGTGTTACCGTTGATGCCGCGCAAATCTCACCTGCAATAAAGCGACTAAAAGTAAGGCATTAACAAGATGAAAAAAGTGACTGCCATGCTCTTCTCGATGGCCGTGGGGCTTAATGCCGTTTCGATGGCGGCAAAAGCGAAAGCGTCCGAGGAGCAGGAAACTGATGTACTGTTGATTGGCGGCGGCATTATGAGCGCCACGTTGGGGACTTATTTACGCGAGCTGGAGCCAGAGTGGTCGATGACCATGGTAGAGCGCCTGGAGGGGGTTGCGCAGGAGAGTTCGAACGGCTGGAACAACGCCGGAACCGGGCATTCTGCGCTGATGGAACTCAATTACACCCCGCAAAACGCCGATGGCAGCATCAGTATTGAAAAAGCAGTCGCCATTAACGAAGCATTTCAGATTTCCCGCCAGTTCTGGGCGCACCAGGTCGAGCGCGGCGTGCTGCGTACTCCGCGTTCATTTATCAATACCGTTCCGCACATGAGCTTTGTCTGGGGTGAGGATAACGTCAATTTCCTGCGCGCCCGTTATGCGGCATTGCAACAAAGTTCGCTGTTTCGCGGTATGCGTTACTCTGAAGATCACGCGCAGATCAAAGAGTGGGCACCGTTAGTGATGGAAGGGCGCGATCCACAGCAGAAAGTGGCGGCTACACGTACAGAAATCGGCACTGATGTGAACTACGGCGAGATCACCCGCCAGTTAATAGCTTCCTTGCAGAAGAAGTCTAACTTCTCGCTGCAACTCAGCAGTGAAGTCCGCGCTCTCAAACGTAATGACGATAGCACCTGGACCGTCACCGTTGCCGATCTGAAAAACGGCACTGCACAGAACATTCGTGCCAAATTTGTCTTTATCGGCGCGGGCGGTGCGGCGCTGAAGCTGTTACAGGAATCGGGGATTCCGGAAGCGAAAGACTACGCCGGTTTCCCGGTGGGCGGACAGTTCCTTGTTTCGGAAAACCCGGACGTGGTTAATCACCATCTGGCGAAAGTTTACGGTAAAGCATCCGTTGGCGCACCACCGATGTCGGTTCCGCATATCGATACCCGTGTTCTGGACGGTAAACGCGTAGTGCTGTTTGGGCCATTTGCCACCTTCTCAACCAAATTCCTCAAAAACGGTTCATTGTGGGATCTGATGAGTTCCACCACCACCTCTAACGTGATGCCGATGATGCACGTTGGGCTGGATAATTTCGATCTGGTGAAATATCTGGTAAGTCAGGTGATGTTGAGTGAAGAGGATCGTTTTGAAGCGTTGAAAGAGTACTATCCGCAAGCGAAAAAAGAGGACTGGCGTTTGTGGCAAGCGGGGCAGCGTGTGCAGATTATCAAGCGTGATGCCGAGAAAGGTGGTGTACTGCGTCTGGGTACCGAAGTGGTCAGTGACCAGCAAGGAACCATTGCCGCGCTCTTGGGGGCATCGCCAGGGGCGTCAACCGCCGCGCCGATTATGTTGAATCTGCTGGAAAAAGTATTTGGCGATCGCGTTTCCAGCCCGCAATGGCAGGCAACGTTGAAAGCGATCGTTCCGTCTTATGGACGCAAGCTGAACGGTGATGTAGCGGCAACAGAACGCGAGTTGCAGTACACCAGCGAAGTGCTGGGGCTGAAATACGACAAACCGCAAGCAGCAGATAGTACGCCGAAACCGCAGTTGAAACCGCAACCCGTTCAAAAAGAAGTCGCGGATATTGCGTTGTAATGGTGTGCCGCATCCGGCATTGAGTGTCGGATGCGGCGTAACCACCTTATCCGACATACGGAGTGCAGCACTTCACCGCAGTTTAGCGGACTACCGCGTTGTCAATTTTCTCTTCCGCCTTCCAGATACGGTATTTCACATCCACATTGTCTGGCGTATATACCACGATCGGCAGCTTGCTGTTGTAACGCAGCATTCCGGCATCGCCCAGATACGCGGTGACAAATTTCTTCTCTTTCTTGCCATCCGGGCAGGCCATCATCGTGGAAACCGGCGAGCTTACTTTATCAAAGACATAATAATCATAGCCCCAGCCTTCCAGCGTTTTGCTTTCCAGCTTTCCGCCGAGACGATGCAGGTTGCAATCGACTTCCAGCGTCTGACCGATCAACAGTTCTACTTTCAGGGTAGATTCATCTTCTTGCGGGGTTAACTGAATCACCTGACGCTTCATGCCTTTTTCAGCTTGCGGATAAGGGGCGATTTTTTCCAGTGGCTGGACGCTGTCTGCCGCCCAGGCTGAGGTTGCGGCGAAAGCGGCAAACAGCACTGCAGGTAGAATGGTCTTCATTTGTTTTCCTTCTTCATTTATAGGTTTTCACCGAGGATGTCGCTGAAGGTTAACATATTCATCAGATTTATTAATTTGCTTTATGAATAACTGAAAGAACATTCAGACAATTTTACCTGCTCTTTTAGTGTTAAATGCTAATGAGAGAACAAACCAGCTGAAATATCTCTGGTGAATTAATCGCTATATAAATGTGTTTATAACCATTTGAAATGTGAGCAAAAGCTCGTTTTTGCCACTCTTCCCACCACTCTTTTGATCCTGCTACAGGTTTTACCCCGATCGGGGTATGCATCTTTGACACATCCTTTAATATCTTAGCGGCTATAAAAATGGCTTATTAATTATGCGGTTTATTTGGTCGCTCTCAGTTTTCAGAGCGCGTTAATGATGGAAGGTCAATGTGAAGATTGATGCATCCCGTCGGGGCATACTGACTGGTCGCTGGCGTAAAGCCAGTAACGGTATCCGTCCGCCCTGGTCCGGTGATGAATCTCATTTTCTTAACCATTGCACCCGCTGCGACGCCTGTATTAATGCTTGTGAAAACAACATTCTTGAACGCGGCGCGGGTGGTTATCCGAGCGTTAATTTCAAAAATAACGAGTGCAGCTTCTGTTACGCCTGCGCGCAGGCTTGCCCCGAATCGCTATTTTCTCCGCGCCACACCAGGGCCTGGGATTTGCTGTTCACCATCGGGGAGGCGTGCCTGGCGTATCAAACAGTTGAATGCCGCCGCTGTCAGGATAGCTGCGAGCCAATGGCAATTATCTTTCGCCCGACGCTCTCCGGGATCTACCAGCCGCAACTTAATAGCCAACTTTGCAACGGATGTGGAGCATGTGCAGCCAGCTGTCCGGTATCAGCCATAACTGCGGAGTATCTCCATGCACACTAACTGGCAAGTTTGCAGCCTGGTCGTGCAGGCCAAAAGCGAACGAATTTCAGACATCAGCACCCAACTGAACGCCTTTCCCGGCTGTGAAGTCGCTGTCAGCGACGCGCCGAGCGGTCAGTTGATTGTGGTGGTGGAAGCAGAAGACAGCGAAACGCTGATCCAAACCATTGAGTCAGTACGCAACGTAGAAGGCGTGCTGGCGGTGTCGCTGGTTTATCACCAGCAGGAAGAGCAAGGTGAGGAAACACCATGAAACTCAGTCGTCGTAGCTTTATGAAAGCTAACGCCGTTGCGGCCGCTGCGGCGGCTGCCGGTCTCAGCGTGCCGGGCGTTGCCCGCGCCGTTGTTGGTCAGCAGGAAGCCATTAAATGGGATAAAGCGCCGTGCCGTTTCTGCGGTACTGGTTGCGGCGTTCTGGTCGGAACGCAGCAGGGGCGTGTGGTGGCCTGTCAGGGCGACCCAGACGCACCGGTTAACCGTGGCCTGAACTGCATTAAGGGCTATTTCCTGCCCAAAATCATGTACGGTAAAGACCGTTTGACGCAGCCGCTGCTGCGTATGAAAAACGGTAAATATGACAAAGAAGGCGAATTTACCCCAATCACTTGGGATCAGGCTTTCGATGTGATGGAAGAGAAATTCAAAACCGCCCTGAAAGAAAAAGGGCCGGAATCGATCGGTATGTTCGGTTCTGGTCAGTGGACTATCTGGGAAGGTTATGCCGCCTCCAAGCTGTTTAAAGCGGGCTTCCGTTCGAACAACATCGACCCGAACGCGCGTCACTGTATGGCGTCGGCAGTAGTTGGCTTTATGCGTACCTTTGGTATGGATGAGCCGATGGGCTGCTATGACGACATCGAGCAGGCTGACGCGTTTGTGCTGTGGGGCGCAAACATGGCGGAGATGCACCCGATCCTCTGGTCGCGCATCACCAACCGTCGTCTCTCTAACCAGAACGTCACCGTGGCGGTGCTTTCTACCTACCAGCATCGTAGCTTCGAGCTGGCGGATAACGGCATCATCTTTACGCCACAGTCTGACCTGGTGATCCTGAACTATATCGCCAACTATATCATTCAAAACAATGCGATAAATCAGGACTTCTTCAGCAAACACGTTAATCTGCGTAAAGGGGCGACGGACATCGGCTACGGTTTACGTCCGACCCATCCGCTGGAAAAAGCAGCGAAGAATCCAGGTTCTGACGCCTCTGAACCGATGAGCTTTGAAGATTACAAAGCCTTCGTTGCTGAGTATACGCTGGAAAAAACTGCCGAAATGACCGGCGTGCCGAAAGACCAGTTAGAACAACTGGCGCAGCTGTATGCCGATCCGAACAAGAAAGTCATCTCCTACTGGACGATGGGTTTCAACCAGCATACCCGTGGCGTGTGGGCCAACAACCTGGTCTACAACCTGCACCTGCTGACCGGCAAAATTTCCCAACCGGGTTGCGGTCCGTTCTCCCTGACCGGGCAGCCTTCCGCGTGTGGTACTGCGCGTGAAGTGGGCACCTTTGCTCACCGTCTGCCTGCGGACATGGTGGTGACCAACGAGAAGCACCGTGATATCTGCGAGAAGAAGTGGAATATCCCGAGCGGCACTATTCCGGCAAAAATCGGTCTGCACGCGGTGGCGCAAGACCGTGCGCTGAAGGACGGCAAGCTGAATGTTTACTGGACCATGTGTACCAACAACATGCAGGCCGGGCCGAACATTAATGAAGAGCGTATGCCGGGCTGGCGCGACCCGCGCAACTTTATCATCGTCTCCGATCCATATCCGACAGTCAGTGCGCTGGCAGCCGACTTGATCCTGCCGACAGCAATGTGGGTAGAAAAAGAGGGCGCTTACGGTAACGCCGAACGCCGTACTCAGTTCTGGCGTCAGCAGGTACAGGCACCGGGCGAAGCAAAATCGGATCTCTGGCAGTTAGTTCAGTTCTCCCGCCGCTTCAAAACCGAAGAAGTGTGGCCGGAAGAGCTGCTGGCGAAGAAACCGGAACTGCGCGGCAAAACGCTGTACGAAGTGCTGTATGCCACCCCGGAAGTGAGCAAATTCCCGGTATCTGAACTGGCGGAAGATCAGCTGAACGATGAATCCCGCGAGCTGGGCTTCTATCTGCAAAAAGGGCTGTTCGAAGAGTACGCATGGTTTGGTCGCGGTCACGGTCACGATCTCGCGCCGTTCGATGACTACCACAAAGCGCGCGGTCTGCGCTGGCCGGTGGTGAACGGTAAAGAAACGCAGTGGCGTTACAGCGAAGGTAACGACCCGTACGTGAAAGCGGGCGAAGGCTATAAGTTCTACGGTAAACCGGATGGCAAAGCGGTGATCTTCGCACTGCCGTTCGAACCGGCGGCGGAAGCACCGGATGAAGAGTACGATCTGTGGCTCTCTACCGGACGCGTACTGGAGCACTGGCACACCGGCAGTATGACTCGCCGTGTACCGGAACTGCACCGCGCCTTCCCGGAAGCGGTACTGTTTATTCACCCGCTGGATGCGAAAGCGCGCGATCTGCGTCGTGGCGACAAAGTGAAAGTGGTTTCTCGCCGTGGCGAAGTGATCTCGATTGTCGAAACGCGCGGTCGTAACCGTCCGCCGCAGGGGCTGGTGTATATGCCGTTCTTTGACGCCGCACAGCTGGTAAACAAACTGACGCTGGATGCGACCGATCCGCTCTCGAAAGAGACGGACTTCAAGAAGTGCGCGGTCAAACTGGAGAAGGTGTAAGCCATTATGTCCCGGTCAGCGAAACCTCAAAATGGTCGCCGCCGCTTTCTGCGCGATGTTGTTCGCACAGCAGGCGGGCTGGCTGCCGTGGGTGTGGCGCTGGGGTTACAACAGCAAACCGCACGCGCATCTGGCGTGCGGTTACGCCCGCCCGGAGCCATAAACGAGAACGCCTTTGCCAGTGCCTGTGTGCGTTGCGGTCAGTGTGTTCAGGCTTGCCCTTATGACACCTTAAAACTGGCGACGCTGGCTTCTGGCCTGTCGGCGGGCACGCCATATTTTGTCGCGCGTGATATTCCTTGCGAAATGTGTGAGGACATTCCGTGCGCCAAAGTGTGCCCGAGCGGTGCGCTGGATCGTGAGATCGAATCGATCGACGACGCGCGGATGGGGCTGGCGGTGCTGGTGGATCAGGAGAACTGCCTCAACTTTCAGGGGCTGCGCTGCGATGTTTGCTATCGCGAATGCCCGAAAATTGATGAGGCCATCACCCTGGAGCTGGAGCGCAACACGCGTACCGGTAAGCACGCCCGCTTTCTGCCGACGGTTCACAGCGACGCCTGTACCGGCTGCGGTAAGTGCGAAAAAGTGTGCGTGCTGGAACAACCGGCAATCAAGGTGTTACCGCTGTCACTGGCGAAAGGGGAGTTAGGTCACCATTACCGCTTCGGCTGGCTGGAGGGGAACAATGGCAAATCGTAAACGTGACGCCGGGCGCGAGGCGCTGGCGAAAAAAGGCTGGTGGCGCAGTCACCGTTGGCTGGTGTTGCGTCGCCTTTGTCAGTTCTTCGTGCTGGGGATGTTTTTGAGTGGTCCGTGGTTTGGTGTGTGGATCTTGCACGGCAACTACAGCAGTAGCCTGTTATTCGACACCGTTCCGCTGACCGATCCACTGATGACGCTGCAAAGCCTTGCCAGCGGTCATCTGCCTGCCACGGTGGCGCTGACCGGTGCGGTGATTATCACCGTGCTCTACGCCCTGGCAGGAAAGCGATTATTTTGCAGCTGGGTCTGCCCGCTGAACCCAATTACCGATTTAGCGAACTGGTTACGCAGACGATTTGACCTCAATCAGTCTGCGACGATCCCTCGCCACATTCGCTACGTGCTGTTGGTGATCATTCTGGTGGGATCGGCCTTAACTGGCACGCTCATCTGGGAATGGATCAACCCCGTTTCCTTGATGGGGCGCAGCCTGGTAATGGGATTCGGCAGCGGCGCGCTGCTTATTCTCGCACTGTTTTTATTTGATCTACTGGTCGTTGAACACGGCTGGTGCGGGCACATTTGTCCGGTTGGCGCGCTGTATGGCGTGCTGGGTAGCAAAGGCGCTATCACCGTTGCGGCAACCGATCGGCAGAAATGTAACCGCTGTATGGATTGTTTTCATGTTTGCCCGGAACCGCATGTGCTACGTGCCCCGGTGCTGGATGAACAAAGCCCGGTGCAGGTCACCAGCCGCGATTGCATGACGTGCGGTCGCTGCGTGGATGTCTGTTCTGAGGATGTATTTACAATAACTACACGATGGAGTTCGGGAGCGAAATCATGAAAAGCCATGACCTGAAGAAGGCGCTGTGTCAATGGACGGCGATGCTGGCCCTGGTGGTGAGCGGCGCAGTTTGGGCGGCTAATGGCGTCGATTTTAGCCAGTCGCCGGAAGTATCCGGGACGCAGGAAGGGGCCATTCGGATGCCAAAAGAGCAGGAACGAATGCCGCTGAACTATGTGAATCAACCGCCAATGATCCCGCATAGCGTTGAAGGTTATCAGGTAACGACCAATACCAACCGCTGCTTGCAGTGCCACGGTGTTGAAAGCTATCGCACCACTGGCGCGCCGCGTATCAGTCCTACTCACTTTATGGACAGCGACGGCAAAGTGGGCGCGGAAGTGGCTCCGCGTCGTTATTTCTGTCTGCAATGTCACGTACCGCAGGCCGATACCGCGCCAATCGTGGGGAATACCTTTACCCCATCAAAAGGTTACGGGAAATAAGAGGTTATTATGGGAAATTCTGACCGTAAGCCTGGTCTGATTAAGCGCCTGTGGAAATGGTGGCGTACCCCCAGCCGTCTGGCGCTGGGGACGCTGCTGTTGATCGGTTTTGTCGGCGGCATCGTCTTCTGGGGCGGCTTTAACACCGGGATGGAAAAAGCCAATACCGAAGAGTTCTGCATTAGCTGCCACGAAATGCGTAACACGGTGTATCAGGAATACATGGATTCCGTGCACTACAACAACCGTAGCGGCGTGCGTGCGACCTGCCCGGATTGTCACGTTCCGCACGAGTTTGTGCCAAAGATGATACGCAAGCTCAAAGCAAGTAAAGAGCTGTATGGTAAAATTTTTGGTGTTATTGACACGCCGCAGAAATTTGAAGCTCATCGCCTGACGATGGCACAGAATGAGTGGCGGCGCATGAAGGACAATAACTCGCAGGAGTGCCGTAACTGTCACAACTTCGAGTATATGGATACAACCGCCCAGAAATCTGTTGCCGCTAAGATGCACGACCAGGCGGTGAAAGATGGGCAAACCTGTATTGATTGCCATAAAGGGATAGCGCACAAGCTGCCCGATATGCGCGAAGTCGAGACAGGTTTTTAACAGGGTTATTGCGTGGGTATGCTTGAAGCCAGAGAATTACTTTGCGAGCGGGATGAACGAATCTTATTTAGTGGTTTGTCGTTTACGCTGAATGCAGGAGAGTGGGTACAAATTACCGGCAGCAACGGTGCGGGGAAGACAACGCTTCTCCGTTTGCTGACGGGATTGTCTCGCCCTGATGCGGGTGACGTTCTCTGGCAAGGGCAGCCCTTGCATCAGGTACGCGACAGCTACCATCAAAATCTGTTATGGATAGGCCATCAGCCGGGGATCAAAACCCGGCTGACGGCGTTAGAAAATCTGCACTTTTATCATCGCGATGGCGATACCGCACAATGTCTGAAAGCCCTGGCGCAGGCCGGGCTTGCCGGATTCGAAGATATTCCCGTTAATCAACTCTCTGCCGGGCAACAACGCCGCGTGGCGCTGGCGCGTCTGTGGCTGACCCGTGCCACGTTGTGGATCCTCGACGAACCTTTTACCGCGATTGACGTTAACGGCGTCGATCGTCTGACCCAGCGAATGGCGCAGCATACGGAGCAGGGGGGGATTGTTATTCTGACCACCCACCAGCCGCTCAACGTTGCTGAAAGTAAAATCCGCCGCATTTCGCTGATGCAAACGAGGGGCGCATGATGTTCTGGCGCATTTTCCGTCTTGAGCTGCGCGTGGCGTTTCGCCATAGCGCCGAAATCGCTAATCCGCTGTGGTTCTTCCTGATTGTAATTACCCTTTTTCCGCTCAGTATTGGCCCGGAGCCGCAGCTGCTGGCGCGCATTGCACCGGGAATTATCTGGGTTGCGGCGCTGCTTTCTTCACTGCTGGCGCTGGAGCGGCTGTTCCGTGACGATTTGCAGGACGGCAGTCTTGAACAATTGATGTTGTTGCCGTTACCCTTGCCCGCCGTTGTGCTGGCGAAGGTGATGGCGCACTGGATGGTAACCGGTCTGCCGTTACTCATCCTCTCGCCTCTGGTGGCATTGCTACTGGGAATGGACGTTTATGGCTGGCAAGTGATGGCGCTGACGCTGCTGCTGGGAACCCCTACGCTTGGCTTTCTCGGCGCACCGGGCGTGGCGCTGACGGTGGGGCTTAAGCGCGGCGGCGTGCTATTGAGCATTCTGGTGTTACCGCTGACTATCCCATTACTCATCTTTGCCACCGCCGCGATGGACGCGGCTTCGATGCATTTGCCCGTTGACGGGTATCTGGCAATTTTAGGTGCGTTGCTGGCAGGCACCGCGACATTAAGCCCTTTTGCGACGGCGGCAGCGTTACGAATCAGCATTCAATAACGCTGGATTACTGATTTTTGTTCAAGTCTGGTATCGAAACTATGTGGAAAACACTGCATCAACTGGCGATCCCACCACGGCTGTACCAAATCTGTGGCTGGTTTATACCGTGGCTGGCAATCGCCAGTGTGGTTGTGCTTACCGTCGGCTGGATCTGGGGATTCGGCTTTGCCCCCGCTGATTATCAGCAGGGAAATAGCTACCGCATTATCTATCTGCATGTACCTGCGGCGATCTGGTCGATGGGCATTTATGCCTCAATGGCGGTGGCGGCGTTTATCGGCCTTGTCTGGCAGATGAAAATGGCCAACCTGGCGGTGGCGGCGATGGCGCCCATTGGTGCCGTGTTTACCTTTATTGCCCTGGTCACCGGCTCCGCATGGGGGAAACCGATGTGGGGCACCTGGTGGGTATGGGACGCACGCCTGACTTCTGAACTGGTGCTGCTGTTTCTGTATGTGGGTGTGATTGCCCTGTGGCACGCCTTCGACGACCGCCGTCTGGCAGGCCGTGCGGCAGGTATTCTGGTGCTGATTGGCGTGGTGAATCTGCCGATTATTCATTACTCCGTGGAGTGGTGGAACACCCTACATCAGGGATCAACGCGGATGCAGCAAAGTATCGATCCGGCGATGCGTTCGCCGCTACGCTGGTCGATTTTTGGCTTCCTGCTGCTGTCCGCCACGCTGACGCTGATGCGGATGCGTAATTTGATTTTGCTGATGGAAAAACGCCGTCCGTGGGTGAGTGAACTGATACTGAAAAGAGGCCGTAAATGACCCCTGCATTTGCTTCCTGGAATGAATTTTTCGCAATGGGCGGTTACGCCTTTTTTGTCTGGCTGGCGGTGGTGATGACAGTTATTCCGCTGGTGGTTTTGGTCGTGCACTCGGTGATGCAGCATCGCGCAATTCTGCGTGGCGTGGCGCAACAGCGGGCGCGTGAGGCGCGTTTACGTGCTGCGCAACAGCAGGAGGCTGCATGAATATTCGCCGTAAAAATCGGTTGTGGATTGCCTGTGCTGTGCTGGCGGGGCTGGCGCTGACGATTGGTCTGGTGCTGTATGCGCTGCGCTCGAATATCGATCTTTTTTATACGCCGGGGGAGATTCTCTACGGCAAACGTGAAACTCAGCAGATGCCGGAAGTCGGTCAGCGTCTGCGCGTCGGTGGAATGGTGATGCCGGGTAGCGTGCAGCGCGATCCCAATTCGCTGAAAGTAACGTTCACCATTTACGACGCTGAAGGTTCGGTCGATGTCTCTTACGAAGGCATTTTGCCGGATCTGTTCCGTGAAGGGCAGGGCGTTGTGGTGCAGGGCGAACTGGAAAAAGGCAATCATATCCTCGCGAAAGAAGTGCTGGCGAAACACGATGAAAACTATACGCCGCCAGAAGTTGAGAAAGCGATGGAAGCTAACCACCGTCGCCCGGCGAGTGTTTATGAGGACCCAGCATCATGATGCCGGAAATTGGTAACGGACTGCTGTGCCTGGCGCTGGGGATTGCGCTGCTGCTGTCCGTGTATCCGCTATGGGGCGTGGCGCGCGGGGACGCGCGCATGATGGCGTCTTCCCGCTTGTTTGCCTGGCTGCTGTTTATGTCTGTGGCTGGCGCATTTCTGGTGCTGGTCAATGCTTTCGTGGTCAACGACTTTACCATCACCTATGTTGCCAGCAACTCCAATACCCAGCTTCCGGTGTGGTATCGCGTGGCGGCGACCTGGGGTGCGCATGAAGGCTCGCTACTGCTGTGGGTGCTGCTGATGAGCGGCTGGACGTTTGCGGTGGCGATTTTTAGCCAGCGTATTCCACTGGATATTGTGGCGCGCGTACTGGCGATAATGGGGATGGTTAGCGTCGGCTTTTTGCTGTTCATTCTCTTTACCTCTAACCCGTTTTCACGCACGTTGCCGAACTTCCCGATTGAAGGGCGCGATCTTAACCCGTTGTTGCAGGATCCGGGGCTGATCTTCCATCCGCCTTTGCTCTATATGGGCTACGTCGGTTTCTCGGTGGCGTTTGCTTTTGCCATTGCTTCTTTGCTGAGTGGGCGTCTGGATAGCACCTACGCACGTTTTACCCGCCCGTGGACGCTGGCGGCGTGGATCTTCCTGACGCTCGGCATTGTGCTCGGTTCCGCATGGGCCTATTACGAACTCGGCTGGGGCGGCTGGTGGTTCTGGGATCCGGTTGAAAACGCCTCGTTTATGCCGTGGCTGGTGGGCACTGCGCTGATGCACTCGCTGGCGGTCACTGAACAACGCGCCAGCTTCAAAGCGTGGACACTACTGCTGGCAATTAGTGCCTTCTCGCTGTGTCTGCTGGGCACTTTCCTCGTGCGTTCCGGTGTGCTGGTATCGGTACATGCGTTTGCGTCTGATCCTGCGCGCGGTATGTTTATCCTCGCCTTTATGGTGCTGGTGATTGGTGGTTCACTGCTGCTGTTTGCTGCGCGTGGACACAAAGTTCGCTCACGCGTAAACAATGCGCTGTGGTCGCGGGAATCTCTGTTGTTAGCGAACAACGTTTTGCTGGTCGCCGCGATGCTGGTGGTGTTGCTGGGGACGCTGCTGCCGCTGGTGCATAAACAACTCGGGCTGGGCAGCATTTCGATTGGCGAACCGTTTTTCAACACCATGTTTACCTGGCTGATGGTGCCGTTTGCGCTACTGCTAGGTGTCGGCCCTCTGGTGCGCTGGGGGCGCGATCGCCCACGTAAAATCCGCAACTTATTGATTATCGCCTTCATCTCTACGCTGGTGCTGTCGCTGCTGTTGCCGTGGCTGTTCGAAAGCAAAGTTGTGGCGATGATGGTACTCGGTCTGGCAATGGCCTGCTGGATTGCGGTGCTGGCGATTGCGGAAGCGGCGCTGCGTATTTCACGCGGCACGAAAACCACCTTCAGTTATTGGGGGATGGTGGCGGCTCATCTGGGACTGGCGGTGACAATTGTTGGCATTGCCTTCAGCCAGAACTACAGCGTTGAGCGTGATGTACGTATGAAGTCCGGCGATAGCGTCGATATCCATGAATATCGCTTCACCTTCCGTGATGTAAAAGAGGTTGCTGGCCCAAACTGGCGCGGCGGTGTGGCGACTATCGGCGTGACGCGTGACGGCAAACCGGAAACGGTGCTGTATGCGGAAAAACGTTATTACAACACTGCTGGTTCGATGATGACCGAAGCGGCAATTGACGGCGGTATTACCCGTGACCTGTACGCGGCGCTCGGCGAAGAGCTGGAAAACGGCGCGTGGGCAGTTCGTCTTTACTACAAACCGTTTGTTCGCTGGATCTGGGCGGGCGGGCTGATGATGGCGTTGGGCGGGCTGTTATGCCTGTTTGATCCTCGCTATCGCAAGCGCGTGAACCCGCAAAAAACTGCGCCGGAGGCTGTATGAAGCGCAAAGTATTGTTAATTCCTTTGATTATCTTCCTGGCGATTGCCGCAGCGTTGCTGTGGCAGTTGGCGCGTAATGCCGAAGGGGATGATCCGACCAATCTGGAATCGGCGCTCATTGGCAAGCCGGTGCCGACGTTTCGCCTCGAATCACTGGATAATCCCGGTCAGTTTTATCAGGCGGACGTGCTGACCCAGGGCAAACCGGTGCTGCTCAACGTCTGGGCGACCTGGTGCCCGACCTGCCGTGCGGAACATCAATATCTGAATCAGCTTTCTGCGCAGGGCATCCGCGTGGTGGGTATGAACTATAAAGACGATCGCCAGAAGGCAATCAGCTGGCTGAAAGAGCTGGGGAATCCTTACGCGCTAAGCCTGTTTGATGGCGACGGCATGTTAGGGCTGGATCTCGGCGTGTATGGCGCGCCAGAAACGTTCCTCATCGATGGTAACGGCATCATTCGCTATCGCCATGCGGGCGATCTCAATCCTCGCGTCTGGGAAGAAGAGATCAAGCCGCTGTGGGAGAAATACAGTAAGGAGGCCGCACAATGAGGTTTTTATTGGGCGTGCTGATGCTGATGATCTCCGGCTCGGCGCTGGCAACCATCGACGTGTTGCAGTTTAAGGATGAAGCACAGGAACAGCAGTTCCGCCAGCTCACGGAAGAACTGCGCTGTCCGAAATGCCAGAACAACAGCATTGCCGATTCCAACTCGATGATTGCCACCGACCTGCGCCAGAAAGTGTATGAACTGATGCAGGAAGGTAAAAGCAAGAAAGAGATAGTTGATTATATGGTGGCGCGTTACGGCAACTTCGTCACTTACGATCCGCCATTAACACCGCTGACCGTGCTACTGTGGGTGCTGCCAGTTGTCGCTATTGGTATTGGCGGCTGGGTCATTTACGCCCGCTCGCGGCGTCGGGTACGCGTGGTGCAGGAGGAGTTTCCTGAACAAAGCGTGCCAGAAGGTAAGCGTGCCGGATATGTTGTTTATCTGCCGGGTATTATGGTGGCGTTAATTGTGGCAGGTATCAGCTACTACCAGACTGGCAATTATCAGCAGGTAAAAGTCTGGCAGCAGGCCACAGCGCAGGCTCCGGCATTGCTGGACAGGGCGCTGGATCCGAAAGCCGATCCGCTCAATGAAGAAGAGATGTCACGTCTTGCGCTGGGGATGCGTACTCAACTGCAAAAAAATCCGGGAGATATAGAAGGCTGGATTATGTTGGGCCGCGTTGGCATGGCGCTGGGTAACGCCAGTATCGCGACTGATGCATATGCCACAGCGTATCGCCTCGATCCGAAAAACAGCGATGCTGCGCTGGGTTACGCGGAGGCGTTAACACGTTCTTCTGACCCCAACGATAACCGCCTGGGCGGCGAGTTGTTGCGTCAACTGGTGAGAAGCGACCATAGCAATATTCGCGTGCTGAGCATGTATGCGTTTAATGCCTTTGAGCAGCAGCGATTTGGCGAAGCCGTTGCTGCGTGGGAAATGATGTTGAAACTCTTGCCTGCCAACGATACTCGCCGTGCGGTGATTGAGCGCAGTATCGCGCAGGCGATGCAGCATTTGTCGCCGCAGGAGAGTAAATAAGAAGAAGCCCGATGGTGACGCCATCGGAGCCAGGCGGATGACAACGTGCGCTATGTTTATGCCGGATGCGGCGTGAGCGCCTCATCCGGCCTACAAAATCGTGCAAATTCAATACATTGCTCGATCTGCGTAGGCCTGATAAGCATAGCGCATCAGGCAGTTTTGCGTTTGTCATCAATCTCAGCCCGATGATAAATCCATCGGGCTATTTTTTTATTGTGTCCCGCGTTGTTGCAGGAACAGAATGGTGGCCGCCACGCGTGAGCGGACATTGAGTTTACGCAGCAGATTGCGAATGTGCACTTTTACCGTCTGCTCAGAAATATTCAACACCGAGGCAATTTGCTTATTCGACAGCCCTTGCGCCAGTTCGTGCAGAACATCCAGCTCACGCTCCGTCAGCACGCTGAAGGGATCTTCTTCCGCACCGAACATTTCACGCTCGCGTAAGTACTGATTGACGCGTTCGCTAAAGACTTTGCTGCCTTTTGCTCCGGCGCGAATTGCTTCCAGTAATACTTCCGGGTCGCTGTCTTTTAGCAGATAGCCGTCTGCGCCTGCGTCTATCAGTGCAAAGATATCGCTGGAGGCATCTGATACGGTCAGGATAATAATTTGCGCGGTAACGCCATCCCTGCGCAAGGCATTGAGGGTATCCAGGCCACTCATACCTTTCATATTGAGATCCAGCAAGATAACGTCGATATCCAGTCGATTAGCCAGATCGATAGCACTAGCGCCGTCGCCTGCTTCGGCGACCACTTCAAAACCAGGATCAAGCTCCAGTAACTGACGAACACCGCGTCGCATAAGTGGATGATCATCCACAATCATCACCTGAAAAGGCGTTGCTTCAGGCATAGTAGTCTCCTGAGGTTTTATTAGAATCATTATGTTTGAGCGTAGCGTTGGTAACGCTACCAGGCGCGTGAATGTTACCCCATTTTATGTATGGGCATGTAGTAAAACTGCAAGTGAGGGTAGCAAGACAATGCTATGGATATAAAAAAACCAACCGTAAAGGTTGGTTTTCTTGGGATTTTTGGTCGGCACGAGAGGATTTGAACCTCCGACCCCCGACACCCCATGACGGTGCGCTACCAGGCTGCGCTACGTGCCGACTCGTGGCTGCTTATACTACCGTTTTCCACAACGATTGCAAGTAAGATATTTTGCTAACTGATTTATAATTAATCAGTTAGCGATGAAACGCTTCTCGTCTGTCAGCACTTGCAATAACAAACTTAACTGTGGTTTTTCGTCTTTCACTCTTTCGCCACGTAAGTTGTAAGTGCGGTATTTACCGTTATTGTTCAATACCAGCGTCATTTTCGGGGTGGTAATTGCCAGCGTATCGTTATCCGCAGCTGTAACCCAGTAATGACGGCGCTCAGGGTTGAACAAATCCTGACCTTGCGAATATTCGCTCGCCGGTGTGCTGACGTGTAGCAGACGTTGCATCAGCGTGGTCATCAGATCGGTATGGTCGGTCAGGGTATTAATTCGCTGTGCCGGTGTGCCTGGCCAGTGAATCACTAACGGCACCTGAAGATGACCGTGGGACCAGTCAAAGGTTTCTTCCTCTTCGCTCAGCGGAATACCCCGACCGGCAGTAATAATCACCACCGTATTGTCCAGCTTGCCGGACGCTTTCAGCGCATCAAGCACGCGGTTAATCTGGTCATCGACATTACCTGCCGCGCGGCTATATTTCCGTGTAAATGCTTGCTGGTTGCTGTCGTCAATGTTGGTGCCATTGAAAGATACCCATGAGAACCAGCGATTATCTTCTTGCGCGTAGCGGCTCAGCCAGTTGATCCACTGTGTGGCTGTCTGCTCATCGGATTGCGTGCGAACGCTCGGCATTGAGAAGTCTGACAACAATGCCTGACGATACAACGGGCTGGTAAAGCCATCGGATGAGAATAATCCCAGTTGATAGCCTTGCTGGTTAAGCGCGGTAATTAATGCCGCAGGCGTACGGGTCGACAGAATGCCGTCCATATAACTTGGCGATATGCCATAGAACAGGCCAAAGATGCCGTTGTCTGTCGTGTTGCCGGAACTCATATGGCGCGTGAACGAAATATTTTGCTCAGCAAAACCGGCCAGCGCAGGCATCTGCTTCTCAAAGCGTGAGTAGTTCAGGCCATCGACAGTAATCAGCAAGACGTTTTGCCCGGTGCCCATATCGCGGTAGCGCAGCTCGCTTAACGGATACTGTACGGAAACGGCATCTGGATTGCCTTGCTCAATAAGACGACGTTGATACTCTTGCGCATCAAGCAGACCATGCTTCTCAAGAAAACGTCGCGCCGTCATTGGATACGAAAGCGGCAGGTTGGCGCGCTGCATGGTGATTGGGCGATAGAAGTTAGCATCGGCCCAGATATACACCACATGCGAGGCGATAAAGGCGATGAATAAGAATGCGGCCAACGGGCGGGCGAAGCGTCGACGGCGCGTCAGGCTGCGCAGCTTTTGCCAGCTCCACGTCGCAAACACCAGTTCAAGCAATAATATTACCGGCACACTGATGAACATCAGTTGCCAGTCGCGCGCCATCTCATTTTCGTCCGGGTTGATAACCAGCTGCCAGACGATGGGATTAAGATGGAGATGGAAACGGGTAAAGACTTCGCTATCGATCAGTAATAGCGTCATTCCCGCCGTTGCCAGAATGACGGACAAAAACCTCATCAGCCTCTGGGAGCCGACAATAAAGGTCAGCGGGAAGAGGATCAGCAAATAGGTGGCGAACACCAGGAAGCTGAAATGACCGATAATGCTTACGTAGGAATAAATACGACCCGCAAGCGTTGTCGGCCAGTCGGCGATAAACAGGTAACGGCTGCCAATGACGAGCGAAAGCAGAATATTGAACAGTGCAAACCAGTGCCCCCAACTGACCATCTGGGAGACTTTTTCACGGTAGCGCTGACGATGAGTTACCATAACCTGTTATCTGTTTCCCTTAGTGCGCTTTGTCTTCGTTGATAGAGGACTGTAAGGCGCGGGCAAAAGAGTTGGCAATCGCCTGGCGCTGAGCCGGGGCAATGCTGGTGTTGATAAGGTTGGTGACCATATTGCCTAAC
Organism: Escherichia sp. MOD1-EC5433; assembly: GCF_002966005.1. Classification (NCBI taxonomy): domain Bacteria; kingdom Pseudomonadati; phylum Pseudomonadota; class Gammaproteobacteria; order Enterobacterales; family Enterobacteriaceae; genus Escherichia; species Escherichia sp. MOD1-EC5433. Next base: position 390,929 of record NZ_PTRL01000003.1, read on the forward strand.
ACCATCAGGGAAAGGTCGGTCGGAGCCTTATGTTTTTCCAGTACGTTGAGCAGCTCTGCGAGCAATTGTTCAACCTGTTCATCACTGTAGCGGGAAATTTGTGGCATAAATCGAAATCAGTTAGTTGATGAAAGGGCAACATATTACCGTAGCAACGGTTTTTTTTCTGCTTTTTTATACTTTAAATCATTCGCGTTACGCCACCTTCTGTAAAATGACCGCCATCTTTTATTGCGTCGCTTAACCGGCGGTGGTTGAATACCGCCCGGTCTTAAAGGAGAGTTTATCATGAGTCTGGATATCAACCAGATTGCTCTGCACCAGCTTATCAAGCGTGATGAGCAGAACCTTGAGCTGGTGCTGCGCGATTCATTGCTGGAACCGACGGAAACCGTCGTTGAGATGGTGGCAGAGCTGCATCGTGTCTATAGCGCCAAGAACAAAGCCTACGGTTTGTTTAGCGAGGAGAGTGAGCTGGCGCAGACGCTGCGCTTACAGCGTCAGGGCGAAGAAGACTTTCTGGCATTTAGTCGGGCAGCAACTGGTCGCCTGCGTGACGAACTGGCGAAATATCCTTTTGCTGACGGCGGCTTCGTGCTGTTTTGTCACTATCGCTATCTGGCGGTTGAGTATTTGCTGATTTGCGTACTGAACAATTTAAGCAGTATGCGCGTTAACGAAAACCTCGACATCAACCCGACCCATTATCTCGATATTAATCATGCGGATATTGTTGCGCGTATCGATTTAACCGAATGGGAAACCAATCCAGAATCGACCCGTTATCTTACTTTCCTGAAAGGGCGAGTAGGGCGCAAAGTGGCTGATTTCTTTATGGACTTCCTCGGTGCCAGCGAAGGATTGAATGCGAAAGCGCAAAACCGTGGTCTGTTACAGGCGGTCGATGACTTTACCGCCGAAGCGCAACTGGATAAAGCAGAACGGCAGAACGTTCGCCAGCAGGTTTATAGCTACTGTAATGAGCAATTGCAGGCGGGCGAAGAGATCGAGCTGGAGTCGCTGTCGAAAGAACTGGCGGGCGTCAGCGAAGTGAGCTTCACGGAATTTGCGGCTGAAAAAGGCTATGAACTGGAAGAGAGCTTCCCGGCAGATCGTAGCACGCTGCGTCAGTTGACTAAGTTTGCCGGTAGTGGTGGTGGCTTAACCATCAACTTTGATGCAATGCTGTTAGGCGAACGGATTTTCTGGGACCCGGCGACCGATACCCTGACCATTAAGGGCACGCCGCCGAACTTGCGCGATCAGCTTCAGCGCCGGACGTCTGGCGGTAATTAATCGGTTTTACGTAATGAATGCCAGATGCGGCGTGACGCCTTCTCTGGCCTGCAAATAACGGTAATACCTGTATGCCTGATAAGACGCACTGCGTCGCATCAGGCATAATCTGCAGATACAAAAAACCCCGCCGGAGCGGGGTTTTTTACAACTTATTCAGCGATTAAGCGCGAACGAAGTCGATGTGCTGCAGCTTCGGTTTGTACGGGTGACGCTGTACATCCTGAGCTTTAACTTTGATTTCTTTACCGTCAACAACGATGGTCAGAACTTCGCTGTAGAATTCAGCTTTAGCTTGCATGTTCATGACTTTGTCGTGATCCAGCTCGATAGCCAGCGGCGCTTCTTTGCCACCGTAGATGATTGCCGGGAATTTGTTAGCGGCACGCAGGCGGCGGCTCGCACCCTTACCCTGCTCTTTACGTACTTCTGCGTTGATAGTAAACATTTCTTTCTCTCTTAAATTAATCCTGCTACAGGCGACCCAGCAACAGGTAAGTGATCTGCTTTGCGTATGCAAAAGCGGGCGAGATTCTATACTCAATCGCCTTATACATCAATCAAAACTACTATTAACCGCGTAATTCATGCGCCCGACGAAAACGACCTTCGTAATCGAACACTTTTTCACGCACTTGCCAATACTGGCCTTTCATTCGCGCAACAACAAAATCCGGATGGCGCAGTAACGCTTGCTGAGCGAGGATATCGGCAGCGGTGATCCAGCGCAGAGGGATGCCCGGTGTGCGCGTATGCGGGCGGATAAAAAGCTGCTCGAAGGCGGTACGCTGGGCGGGCGTTTGCAGACGGAAACGCTCACTCACATCCGCGCCGTCTTCATCGTAATAGGTGATTTTCAACCATTCGCCTTTCTCGTCGTGTCCATGCTGCAAAGACATGCCGCTACAGCGTAATACCAGAGCATCTTTCAGTCGTAGCGCCGCTTTTAACATGTCGTCTGGATCAACCAGTACCGTGTCACATTCGCGGCAGCGTCGGGCGGCAATATCATTTTCCGCGTTACATTGCGGGCAATTTTTAAAACGGAAACGGAAGTCACACTGTTCGCGATGACCGTCGTCATCTTCAAACCATCCCTGACAGCGACGACCAAAGTGTTCAATCAATGTCCCGTCGGCGGTCGTTTTGCCCCAGAAGGTGTTGGCAAAACCGCAGGCAGGGCAGAAAACCTGTACCGGAACGTTGTCACTTTTGCCTTTTGGGGTGCCAACTTCTGGCGCGTAGAGATCGTGAGGATTACCCGCATAATCAAGAATTAAGCAATCAGTCTTGCCGGGAGCCAGACGCAGACCGCGCCCGACAATTTGTTGGTAAAGACTCACTGATTCAGTAGGACGCAGAATGGCGATAAGATCGACGTGCGGGGCGTCAAATCCGGTGGTCAGTACCGCAACGTTGACCAGATAGCGAAAACGCTGGGTTTTAAAATCTTCAATTAATACATCACGTTCAGCGCCGGGTGTGTCACCGGTAATGAGTGCTGCATCTTCGGCGGGCAGCAATCCCACAATCTCTTTTGCGTGTTCAACCGTCGCGGCGAAAATCATCACCCCTTTGCGCGTTGCGGCGAACTCCATGATCTGGCTGATGATGTGCGGCGTAATACGTTGTTGTTTTTTCAGCTCGCGATTGAGATCTGCTTCGCTGAACAGCCCATTGCTCTGTGCCTGTAAGCGGCTGAAATCGTATTGCACTACCGGCATATCCAGCCGTTCTGGTGGCGTCAGATAACCGTGTTTAATCATATAACGCAGCGGCAGCTCATAAATGCAGTCACGGAAAAGGGCTTTCTCATCGCCGCGTACCATGCCGTGATAATGGAACTGGTAGATCCAGCCTTTGCCCAGTCGAAAAGGCGTGGCAGTCAGCCCCAGCAGGCGTAAGTGGGGATTCACTTTGGTCAGGTGAGTAAGGATTTGCTGATACTGGCTCTCTTCGTCGTCGCCAATACGGTGGCATTCATCGACAATCAACAGCGAAAATTCACCCTGAAAGGCATCGAGATTGCGTGCGACCGACTGTACGCTGCCAAACACCACTTTGCCGTGGCTCTCTTTACGCTTCAGCCCGGCGGCAAAAATATCGGCTTCCAGCCCCAGCGCCTGATATTTTGCATGGTTTTGCGCCACCAGCTCTTTGACGTGCGCCAGCACCAGCACGCGACCACGCGCCAGCCGTGCCAGTTCCGCTATCACCAGGCTTTTACCTGCACCAGTAGGCAGCACGATAACGGCAGGAGTTTTATGACGACGAAAATGGTTGAGCGTGGCATCCACGGCTTCTTGCTGATATGGACGGAGTGTAAAAATCATGGTCTCGCGTAGGTAGATTATTCTGCTAATAGTATGCCACGGATCTTTTTCTCTTGAGGGAAGTTATTAGACCGCTATACTGGGCGAACAACAGTTCAGATTTTCGGGTCATTACCCGACCTCCGTTTTTTACAGGCAAAATCACACACATGCGACTTGATAAATTTATCGCACAGCAACTCGGCGTTAGCCGTGCTATTGCCGGGCGTGAAATCCGTGCCACTCGTGTCACCGTCGATGGCGAAATCGTCCGCAATGCAGCGTTTAAACTGCTCCCTGAACACAGTGTGGCTTACGATGGAAACCCGCTGGCACAGCAACACGGACCACGTTACTTCATGCTCAATAAGCCTCAGGGCTATGTTTGTTCTACTGACGATCCGGATCACCCAACGGTGCTCTATTTTCTGGATGAACCTGTGGCGTGGAAACTACACGCAGCAGGGCGGCTGGATATCGACACCACCGGTCTGGTGCTGATGACCGATGACGGTCAGTGGTCGCACCGCATTACTTCTCCGCGTCATCATTGTGAGAAAACCTACCTGGTGACGCTGGAGTCCCCGGTGGCAGCCGATACGGCAGAGCAGTTTGCTAAAGGCGTGCAGTTACATAACGAAAAAGATCTCACTAAGCCGGCGGTGCTGGAAGTGATTACTCCGACGCAGGTACGTCTGACCATCAGCGAAGGACGTTATCATCAGGTGAAACGCATGTTCGCCGCCGTGGGTAACCACGTGGTTGAGCTGCATCGTGAACGTATTGGCGGCATTACGCTGGATGCTGATTTAGCACCCGGTGAATATCGTCCATTAACTGCAGAAGAAATCGCCAGCGTTAGTTAACACTTTCATTATATTCAGGAGCCCGTTGTGACCACGCGACAGCATTCATCGTTTGCTATTGTCTTTATCCTTGGCCTGCTGGCCATGTTGATGCCGCTGTCGATTGATATGTATCTGCCCGCGCTGCCAGTGATTTCTGCGCAGTTTGGTGTGCCGGCGGGCAGTACGCAGATGACCCTGAGTACTTATATTCTGGGCTTTGCGTTGGGGCAGTTAATCTACGGGCCGATGGCGGATAGCTTCGGGCGTAAGCCGGTGGTTCTCGGCGGCACTCTGGTATTTGCTGCGGCGGCGGTGGCGTGTGCACTGGCGCAAACTATCGATCAGCTGATTGTGATGCGTTTCTTCCACGGGCTGGCGGCAGCAGCGGCCAGCGTGGTCATCAACGCCCTGATGCGCGATATCTACCCGAAAGAAGAGTTCTCGCGGATGATGTCGTTTGTCATGCTGGTAACGACCATCGCACCGCTGATGGCACCGATTGTTGGCGGTTGGGTGCTGGTGTGGCTGAGCTGGCATTACATTTTCTGGATCCTCGCCGTGGCGGCGATTCTGGCTTCGGCGATGATCTTCTTCCTGATCAAAGAAACGTTACCGCCGGAGCGTCGTCAGCCGTTTCACATCCGTACCACTATTGGTAACTTCGCTGCGCTGTTCCGTCATAAGCGTGTCCTGAGTTATATGCTGGCCAGCGGTTTTAGCTTTGCCGGGATGTTCTCGTTCTTAAGCGCCGGACCGTTTGTCTACATTGAAATTAACCACGTCGCGCCGGAAAACTTTGGTTATTACTTTGCGCTGAATATTGTTTTCTTGTTCGTGATGACCATCTTTAACAGTCGCTTTGTTCGCCGCATTGGCGCGCTGAATATGTTCCGATCGGGGCTGTGGATACAATTTATTATGGCGGCGTGGATGGTCATCAGTGCGCTGCTGGGACTAGGGTTCTGGTCGCTGGTGGTTGGTGTGGCGGCGTTTGTGGGTTGCGTGTCGATGGTGTCATCCAATGCGATGGCAGTGATTCTGGATGAGTTTCCGCATATGGCGGGAACGGCATCATCGCTGGCAGGAACCTTCCGCTTTGGTATTGGCGCCATTGTCGGTGCATTGCTCTCCCTTGCGACCTTTAACTCCGCATGGCCGATGATCTGGTCGATTGCGTTCTGTGCGACCTGCTCCATTCTCTTCTGTCTGTACGCCAGTCGGCCGAAAAAACGGTGATCTATTGCACAACGGGGAAGCTAAAAGGCTTCCTTTGTTGATGCATATCAACCGCAAATCTATCAATCTCCCGTCATTTGTTTATTTTATGTAAAATCAATTTATGTAAAAAGTCACATCATTGTAGTTAAAAAGGTTGAGTTAGATCGCAGAAACGGGTACATATAGCCCCGCAAACGTGACCACGCCCGCAGATATTATTTAAATCAGAGCCATAGAGGCCACGCAGGCGAGGCATCAATCTTTACGATCTGTTTAAAGACGGGTTGTTGATGATGTGTTAAAATTGATGTAAACAAATTGTGAAGTAAATGTGCTTCCGGGGAAAATAAGTGACTTCATTACAACTCTCAATCGTCCATCGACTGCCGCAGAACTATCGCTGGTCTGCTGGTTTCGCAGGTTCGAAGGTTGAACCGATTCCGCAAAATGGACCGTGCGGTGACAACAGCCTGGTGGCGCTTAAATTGCTTAGCCCGGATGGTGATAATGCATGGTCGGTGATGTATAAACTAAGTCAGGCGTTAAGCGACATCGAAGTTCCATGCTCGGTACTGGAGTGTGAAGGTGAACCGTGCCTGTTTGTAAATCGCCATGATGAGTTTGCTGCGACATGCCGACTGAAAAATTTTGGTGTGGCAATTGCCGAGCCCTTCTCAAATTACAATCCTTTTTAAGCGTCAGCTTAACGCCAGTAGCTGACGCGTATACTCCTGCTGCGGTGCGGCAAATACGCGCGCGCACGGCCCTTGTTCCACCACTTCCCCTTGTCGCAGTACGATAACCTGATGACATAACGCGCGGACGACGTGTAAATCGTGGCTGATAAACAAATAGGCCAGTTGATGCTTTTGTTGCAATGATTTCAATAGCGTCAATATTTGCGCCTGTACCGTTTTGTCGAGCGACGATGTTGGTTCATCAAGAATGATCAGTGAAGGCTTAAGAATCAACGCCCTGGCAATCGCTATGCGTTGTCGTTGCCCCCCGGAAAACTCTGCCGGATAACGATGGCGCGTTTCAGGATCTAATCCCACTTCATGCATCACCGCTTTCACTTGTTCTTCGCGTTGTGCGGCAGAAAGCGTCGGCTGGTGAACCCGTAATCCCTCCTCAATAATCTGCAATACGTTGAGTCGTGGATTGAGCGAGGAGTTTGGATCCTGAAATACCACCTGAATGCGATGGCGAATCGGCAATAGCTGGCGGCGATTTAAATTTTGCAATGGCTGACCGTCAAAGACGATGCTGCCCTGAGAGTTAATCAGTCGCAGTAGCGCCAGTCCCGTAGTGCTTTTACCGGAACCGGACTCGCCCACTAAACCCAGCGTTTCACCTGCCCGTAGCGTAAAACTGACACTTTTCACCACCACGTTATGATCGACAACGCGTTTTAAAATCCCCTTGCGAATGGGGAAGGCAACCTGAAGCTGTTCAACATCAAGCAACGTTGAGGCAGGCTCTGGCAACGGCACCGGGTCGCCTGACGGCTCGCTGTTGAGTAGCTTTTGCGTGTAAGAATGAGCAGGGGAGGCAAATAGCGCAGTGGCGTTATTTTGCTCCACGCAGCGACCGTTTTGCATCACTGCCACGCGATGAGCCAGTTTTCTGACAATGCTGAGGTTATGAGTAATAAACAGCATACCCATATTCAGTTCATGTTGCAGTTCGCGCAACAGTTGCAAAATCTGCGCCTGGACAGAGACGTCCAGCGCGGTGGTCGGTTCATCGGCAATTAATAATTCCGGTCGTGTTAATAGCGCCATCGCAATCATCACCCGCTGGCGTTCGCCGCCAGAGAGCTGATGCGGGTAATCTGTCAGTCGTTTTGCTGCCTGACGGATACCTACGCGATCAAGGCAATTTAATATCTCGCCACGTGCCGCTTCTCGTCGCATCCCGCGATGGAGTGAAAGCACTTCATAAAGCTGTTTTTCCAGGGTATGCAATGGATTTAACGACACCATTGGCTCCTGGAAGATCATGGCTATCTTATTACCGCGTACGCCACGCAACGTTTGCTCGCTGGCATGAAGCAGCGATTCGCCATGAAAACGAATATCTCCAGCAAGATATTCAACCGGTGGGGAAGGGAGCAGACGTAAAATAGACAGTGCGGTAACGCTCTTGCCGGAACCTGACTCGCCTACCAGTGCCAGCGTTTCGCCAGCCTCAATCTGTAGTGAAACATCATTCACTACGGTACGAACAGTTTGCTGATGGCGAAAACCCACCGACAAGTTTTCAATCGCTAACAGAGTTTGCGTCATGCTACACCGCCTTATTAGGATCAAATGCGTCGCGGACTGCTTCACCAATAAAGATCAGCAAAGACAACAATATCGCCACCGACAAGAAGGCGGTGATCCCAAGCCACGGTGCCTGGAGGTTATTTTTTCCTTGTAACAGCAGTTCGCCGAGCGACGGTGAACCGAGCGGCAGACCGAAACCGAGGAAATCGAGCGAGGTCAGGGTAGTTATTGAACTGCATAAAATAAACGGTAAAAAGGTAAGGGTAGCGACCATGGCATTTGGCAACATATGACGCAGAATTATACTGCGATCGCTGACGCCAAGCGCCTGAGCTGCACGGATGTAGTCGAAATTGCGGGTACGTAAAAACTCTGCGCGCACCACGCCGACCAGACTCATCCAGCCAAACAAAACGGTAATTGCCAGCAGCCACCAGAAGTTAGGCTGCACGACACTGGAGAGCAGAATAATTAAAAACAGCGTTGGCATTCCCGACCATACTTCAATAAAGCGTTGTCCCCAGAGATCGACTTTACCGCCGTAATAGCCTTGTAGCGCCCCCGCCAGCACGCCCATCACGCTGGAACAGAGTGTCAACATCAAACCAAACAGAACCGAGATCCGCGTACCATACAGAATGCGCGCCAGCACATCACCGCCGTTGGCATCGGTTCCCAGCCAGTTTTGTCGGGATGGCGGGGAAGGGAAAGGCTTATCGGTGGAAAAGTTGATACTGGTAGCACCAAAGCGAATCGGCGCCCACAGTACCCAGCCATTATCCTCCAGCCGTTGTTTCAGCCACGGGTCCTGATAATCAGCCTGGCTTGCCAGCGGGCCGCCAAAATCGCTTTCACTGTAGTTTTTCAGCAACGGGAAATACCAGCTGCCGTCATAACGCACCAGCAACGGTTTATCGTTGGCGATCAGTTCAGAACACAAACTCAAACCAAACAAGACGAGAAAAATCCATAACGACCAGTAGCCGCGACGGTTATGACGAAAACGTGCCCAACGGGCCTGATTGACGGGGCTGAGTCGCGACATTAGCGTCCCTCAAAATCAATACGCGGATCGACCAGCGTATAGCTGATATCACTGACGATATTCAGCAGCAGGCCAATCAGGGTGAAAATATACAGCGTGCCAAACATCACCGGATAATCGCGTGAGACGGTCGCTTCGTAGCCCAGTAAGCCAAGGCCATTGAGCGAAAACATCACCTCAATCAGCAGTGAACCGGTGAAAAACATGCTGATAAACGTCGCCGGAAAACCGGCAATCACCAGCAGCATGGCGTTACGAAACACATGTTTCCAGAGAATATTTTTCTCACTGACCCCTTTCGCACGCGCGGTCACCACGTATTGTTTGCGCACTTCATCAAGGAATGAGTTTTTGGTCAGCATCGTGAGTGCCGCAAAGCCGCCAATCACTGTCGCCAGCACGGGTAGCGTGATATGCCACAGATAATCGGTGATTTTCTGATACCACGGCAGCGAATCAAAATTAGCGGATACCAGGCCGCGCAGAGGGAACAGGTCGAAATAGCTGCCCCCTGCGAAGAAGACAATCAGCAAGATGGCAAATAAAAAGGCCGGAATGGCGTAACCGATGATGATAAATGCGCTACTCCAGACGTCAAAGCGGCTACCGTTATAAACGGCTTTGCGAATGCCTAACGGAATCGACACCAGATAGATAATCAGCGTGCTCCATAATCCGAGGGTGATGGAAACCGGCAGACTGTCTTTAATTAGCGTCAGTACCGAGGCGCTGCGAAACAGGCTGTCGCCGAAATCAAAGCGGATGTAGTCCCAGAGCATTTTGAAGTAACGTTCGTGGATCGGCTTATCGAAACCGTAGCGATGAGTGATCTCGGCGATCACTTCTGGATCTAATCCGCGTCCGCCACGGTAATTACTGTCGCTGATATTGCCGACGCCCGTTTGCGCATGGCTGGCACGAACACCTTCGCCGCCTGCGCCGGGTAATACTCCGGCATTACCAAACTCAATGGCGGCGATAGCCTGATCGACCGGACCGCCAGGCGCAATTTGCACGATGAAAAAGTTGATGGTGATAATCGCCCATAACGTTGGGATCACCAGCAACAGACGGCGAATCAGATAAGCGCCCATCTACTCTCCCTGTTGTCTGGCTGACGGCAGTTTGCCCGCTTTATTGACGTCATACCACCAGGTATCGATACCGAGGCTGTAAATGGGGCGCACTGCTGGGTGAGAGAATTTATCCCACCAGGCAAGACGGTCTTCCGCCATGTACCACATCGGCAGCATGTAATAATTCCACGTTAACACGCGATCCAGTGCGCGCCCCAACGGCAGTAATTTTTCTTTATTTCCCTGCGCGGCAATAATCTGGTTGATCAGCGAGTCGATAACCGGACTTTGCACGCCGGGGGCATTATAAGTGGAGTTGATATATTCCGATGACCAGGAAATCTGTAAATCGGAACTGGGCCACGGCATTGCTCGCCACACGCGCGGCATCATGTCATAGTCGCGACTGCGCATTCGGTTGGTGATTTGCGAGTTATCCACCTTGCGAATGTCCATATTGATGCCCAGCCGTTGCAGGCTGTGCTGGAACGGTAATACCCACTGACTATTGCTGCTCGAAGGCAGCAATAACTCAAAGCTGAGCGGCTGACCCGTTGTGGTATTTACGCGTTGCTGACCTTTCAGAACCCAGCCTGCTTCGTTGAGAAGTTTGTCGGCTTTTAACAGGTTGTCACGATCGTAGCCATCGCCTTTGGATACCGGCGGCTGGTAGATTTGCGTGAAGACTTCTGGCGGTAACTCTTTTTTCATCGGCGCCAGAAGCACCAGTTCCGCAGCGTCGGGGTAATTTCTGGCAGCGTATTCTGTATTCTGAAAATAACTGTTAGTGCGACTCCAGGCATTGTAAAACAACGCCTTGTTCATCCATTCAAAGTCAAAGGCGAGAGTGATGGCTTCCCGGATCCGGCGATCGCTGAATACCGGACGCTGGATGTTAAACGCCAGCCAGCGCGTATCCTGTGCTGATTCGTTCTTTTGCTCGTCTTTGATAATGTATTTTTTGTCGAAATTTTTACCGGTATAGCGCGTGGCCCAGTTTTTGGCGTCGTTTTCCATACGCAAATCAAAAGCGCCGGCTTTAAATGCTTCAAAGGCGACATTATCGTCGAGGTAATAATCGTAGCGAATGGTGTCGAAATTCCAGCGCCCACGGTTTACCGGTAAGTTTGCCGCCCAGTAATCTTTCACGCGGGAATAAACAATATTCTGCCCCATTTTCCAGGACGTAATTCGGTACGGACCACTGGCAAGCGGAGGCGTGGCGAGCGGGTCGCTAAGTTTGTGATCTTTCCAGTACTTTTCTGGAAACACCGGCAGCGAAAACAGACTAAGCATATCTTCTTTACCGGGTTTGGCTAATTCAATGCGCACGGTTAAAGGCGCAATGGCTTTAACGGTAGTGCCTTTATAAACCAGACGAAATTGCGGTACGCCTTCGGTCATAAATTTTTGAAAAGTGAATTCAACATCGCGGGCAGTAATGGGCGAACCATCATGAAAACGGGCGCGCGGATTAATTGCGACCTCCACCCAGGAATAATCGTCAGCATAGCGCGCGCTTTCGGCAATCAGCGGGTAATAACTGCCTGGCTCGTCATCGGAGGTGGTAAATAGCGTGTCGTACAGCTGCTCGGTACGTGCGCCAGGGTTACCGCGCAGTGCATAGCGGTTGAAATTATCGAAGGTTCCAATGGAGGATAACGTTATTTGCCCACCTTTTGGCGCGGCGGGGTTCACATAATCAAAATGGTTGAAATTAAACGCGTACCGGGGTTCTCCCAGCACCGCAAAGGCATAGCTTTCCTTGATAGCCTGCGCCTGCGCACAAAAGGTGAACAGAGCGATAAACAGCAGCAGTATGCGCACAATCATCTGCAACGGATTTCCTTTTACTCATCATTAGCCGCAATCCGGCATACTTTCACTATGAATAATAAGGGACGCACGCACACCTTACCACTGTGGCGTATGAGGTTTCTCCAGCCAGCGGATAAAATCATCCAGCGGCAGGGGGCGGCTAATCCAGTAACCTTGCAGGAAATTAACGCCACGTTCGCGCAGCCAGCGCGCCTGTTCCGGTGTTTCGACCCCTTCAGCAACTGTCAGCATATTGAGGCGTTTCGCCAGTGTCAGCACCGCGTCAAGTACCGGTGAGGTGACCGTTTCCGTACCTATGGCGTTGATAAAGCCACGGTCAATTTTCAGATAATCGAGTGTGAAGCGTTCCAGATAGATAAGCGCACTGTGTCCGGTGCCGAAGTCATCAATGGCAATTTCTACGCCGACAGAATGCAGCCATGCGAAAAGCTGTGATGCTTCATGCTCTTTCAGCATATCGCGTTCGGTAATTTCCAGTACAATCTGGAAATGGTGCGCAGGCAGGGAGGCAATCAGCCGGTGTATATCGGCTTTAAAGCTCTCGCTGTGCAGATGATCCGGCGCGATGTTAATGCCAAATTTCACGCCCACCGGCAGTACGTTTTCTAATTTTGCGGCATCACGCGCAATCAGCTCAAACAGATGCTGGGTGAGAGGCACAATCATCTTTTGCGATTCGGCATAGTGAATGAAGGCATCCGGGGGAATTTCACCCACTACCGGGTGACGCCAGCGTAGCAGTACTTCCAGGCCGGTTACCCGCAGCGTTTGTGCATCAACCACCGGTTGATACACCACGTAAAATTGCTCACGTTTGATGGCCATCATAATTTCTCTGCCAGGGCGCATACGCACGCTCATCAGGTAATAGCAGAGCAGGCCAACGACAGTTCCACTCATGCCTCCGAGTAAAAACGCGTACCACACATCGTTCCATGTCCAGTCATCAGCATAAAGCCGAACGGTCAGCGGAAGGCCTGCAATTTTGGTTTCGCGTACAGGCGTGCCGGTTAACTCACGGACGTTCATCAAATGCGACGTAAAGGTCGATAGCGCAGTATCACCAATAATGAGTGCGATACCGTTGAAATCTTGCTGGTGATAGCTATAGAAAATATAAGGCGTCAGGTTCAGATTCAATGCCGCAAAAACGCCGCTATTTTTTAATAAAGGGTTACGATACCAGATGACGATCGTTGGTTTATTGGGCACCATCGGTGTGCCTGGCAATATTGCCATATCAATATCTTTGCCGATATTTAGTGCCGGGATCAGTTCACTGAGTGGGATGTCCATCTCACCAGTCGCAGATGAGCAGAAGCTTTTTTTATCCTTTACCAGCACAAACGTTCGCACATTCATGCTAAATGCTGCGCGTGCAGTCAGCTCCGGGTTTGCTTGCTGGCAGGTATCTAAGGTAAGCGGCTGGAGCCTGTCAGTGGTGGATTTCAGGTCGGCAAAATAGGTATTGAGATATTTTTGTACGTCGTTAATCAAGGTGTCGTATTTGACTTCGTGTTTATGCCAGGCCACTAAAAACTGAAGACAGCTGACCAGTATCGCAATCATCACGCCCGCAATAATGCAGGTGAGCAGGATCTTACGTCCAGAAGAGGGAGCTCGTATGAACATGGTTCCGATAATATCCTGAAAATACGACAACACTAAAAGGAAAGAATGACGGGACTATAGCCTGGTTCAAGATGTGGAAACATCATTTTCTCGGATGAGAAAAACCAAAAAGCACTGCCTAAGCAGTGCTTTCCGTTAACTCGTCAGGATAGCCAAGGGATTGCATCCAAACGATTTATTAGCTACGGCTGAGAACCCGACGTGCTTCGTTGTAACGCTTCTTCCAGTACGGCTCATTCATGCTGGAAATAATTACACCACTGCTGGTGGATGCGTGAACAAACTGATTATTACCGATATAAATACCGACATGGCGTCCGGTTGAACCCGCGCGGAACAGGACTAAGTCGCCTGTACGCAAATTACTACGGGAAACTGATTTCCCCATTTCCTGCTGTTCATACGTTGAACGCGGAAGTTCTAAGCCAAATTGCTCACGGAAGGTACGTTGTACAAAACCAGAACAATCGATACCTTTTTTGGTGCTGCCGCCCAGACGATAACGAACGCCTTTCCAGTCAGCATACTGATCCATAATTCGAGATTTCACGTCGACATTACGAACCAGGTTTTCAAATTCATCCTGAGAAGCTTGCAGTGATGATGTTTCATTACCCACTGCACGTGTCTCAGGATGTATATTCTTTGCGGTGTTGTTTGCACTACATGCAGAAAGCAGAACCGCTACTGCAATCGCGGGAATGCCGCGCAAGATATATCTCAAAATCGGTTGAGATTTGACCATGTTGTTTGTTTTCCCTTGAAGTCCTTAACGATAAATATCGTTATAAAAAAATGCCAAGCGACACGAGACTAATTACCTGGGCATGTTGAAACAATTCCTTAAGGCCAAATCTGTGGACTAACGCACAAAATTATATGCTGTGAGGATAATTTAACGCCGAGGCAAAACGAGTTCGAGATTACCCGATTGGCGCGGTCTTGGCGAGCGGTTTTACATGATTTTTTATAAGAAAAAGTGATACAGAAAGTTAATAAGTGGGATTGGTCAATTAAAGAACAATTGTGCGAAAAACATGCAATCCATTCATTTACTTAAAGAATGAGCACTGTGTTCGATGAATGAAAGCAATGGTGCGTATCATCAGGATTATCCTCACTATAAAAATAAACCTGATGATGTTAATTACTGTGAGTTATTTGTTTTGGAAATGTTTACTTTTTCCCGGTAGTGATTTGTCAAAAAAGGTGATTAATCGATCACTTAATGGCGTCAACAGCACCCAGGGTAAACCGATCAATATCACGGTCATGGAGCCGACAATGATATCGGTAAACCAGTGTGCGCCAATCATTACTCTGGGAAATGCAAAAACCACAAAAATAATAATGCCGATAAGACCTGCGACTTTTCCGAAATAACGCCACATAAAGGCGGAAAAAATAAGTAGCATCATGCCGTGATCGCCGGGAAAGCTATCTCGTGATGCATCTTTCGTGGGTACAGGTAGCAGTTCGCTGACGCGGTTAATATCTGTAAAGGTTAATGTCGGACTGGCCCGTTTGACAGGAATTAATGCCTGGCCCAACTGGTTTAATACCACTGCGGTTAACAGCATGACCAGACCAATAATTACGATACGCCGTCTTCCGGAGGCGTTTTCTTTCAGCCAGAAACTCAGCATCAGCATTCCCATTGCCAGCAGTGAACAACCGTCGAATGCACGATTATTGGTCAATGCAACCAGCCATAAAAAGGCCTTACTTTCGACCAGTTTATGATTAAAAAAATAAAAAATATCCGCATCAATCGGTAACCAGAATCCATGATTAACGGGTATGTACCAGGAAAGAAACAGCACGAGGCCGACAACGTTCAACAACACTATTTGCGGCAAATTTTTAATCATATTTTCTCTAATTATCTTACTGAAAAACGCAGGCAACCTTACGCGCTGGTCGCTAAACGAAGCTTCAACAGCGCGCTTTGTAAGGCGTTCCAGTCAGTTTCGCCGCTGGAGATCAGCTCAATACGGCTATCCGGCGGTGCAACGTTTTGCGTTTCAATGTGCA
The DNA here is from genome assembly GCF_002966005.1 of Escherichia sp. MOD1-EC5433. NCBI lineage: Bacteria > Pseudomonadati > Pseudomonadota > Gammaproteobacteria > Enterobacterales > Enterobacteriaceae > Escherichia > Escherichia sp. MOD1-EC5433. The sequence goes on from NZ_PTRL01000003.1 coordinate 406,499, forward strand.
GGTCATCGCCCTGACGGTTGATTCGCACCAGCCCTTCTGGAATGCGCATTACGCCTTTTACGCGTTCCACCGGTGCAAGTCGTGCCCATTCCAGAATGCCAATGGTGTCGAACACCGTGTCGGCGTCAAAAATCCAGCCGCAGGCCTGATGTCCTTGTCCGCTGTTCAGACTGCGACGCCAGCGTTGATGTTCTGGCAGACTTAAAGCCGCTAACCCTTTTTTCACGGTATGCTGATGTGAATGGGCGGCGCTGGCAGGCAACTCGGTTAAATTGCGACGGGGTAAATCCAGAAGATGACCTTCAATTTGCCCATGTTCGCAGTGAATTAATTGCCGATCGCCACCATTTTGTTGCCACCAGCGTTGCAACGCTTGCTCGCTTTCGGGCGTCGTGCGGTCGGATTTATTGGCAACAATGATGTCTGCGGCAGCCAACTGGTCACGGAAGTTTTCATTTTTGACGCTTTTTTCGTCCAGCAGCAGGCGTGGGTCGAGAATACACAACGTGGCGCGCAAGTCGATCCAGGGTTCATAGACTGGTGCGGTTAATAGATCGAGGATCTGTTTCGGATGGCCCAGCCCGGTTGGCTCTATCAACAAGCGGTCTGGTTTTCCCTGGCGCAGCAAAGTATTCAACCCTACCTGCATGGGTAAACCATTAACGCAGCACATGCAGCCGCCGGGGATCTCTTTCAGCAATGCGCCGCTATCGGCGAGCAAAGCGCCATCAATTCCGACTTCCCCAAATTCATTAACCAGTACCGCCCATTTTTCGTTTGGATCTTTATGGGCTAGCAGATGAAGAATCGACGTGGTTTTCCCGCTGCCGAGAAAACCGGTGATGAGGTTGGTCCTGGTCACAGCGGCTCCGCAATACTCTGATAAGTTAACTGTGCGTTAATCCTGGCTAAAAAAGGCTGAAAAGAGAAGGGGAGAGCGGACGAAGGCGGGCTTCATCCGCTTTAACCGCAGAAATCGTTAAATTTTGAGAGTGTTTAATAGCGCCTGATGCGCCCCAAACTGCGCGATTTGTTGCCAGGCTTGTTCGATAGCCTGAACAAAATGCGGGTTATTTGGCAGGTCATCACCGAAAACTTCACGCAGAGAAAGCAGGGCGATTACGCGTTGTTCACTGCTGCTGCTCGCAACCAGGTCGCGAATTTTATCGCTAAGCGGATCGCGAACATCAATAGCATTTCCGGCATCATCAACACCGCACACATACCGCATCCAGCCTGCAACGCCTAATGCCAACAATGACCAGTCTGTTCCGCGCGCCAGATGGATGCGAATGCCTGCCAGCATACGCTGCGGTAATTTCTGGCTGCCATCCATCGCGATTTGCCAGGTCTTATGTTTCAGCGACGGGTTAGCAAAACGTGCAATTAACTTATCCGCATATTGTGTTAAATCGACATCTTTGATCCGCAGCGTCGGCGCCTGCTCATCCAGCATTAACGTTCTGGCGGCACGGCGAAATGCGCGATCCTGCATACAATCACTGATGTGGGCGAATCCTGCGAGATAACCCAGATAAGCGAGAAAAGAGTGACTACCATTAAGCATACGCAGTTTCATCTCCTCCCACGGCAGGACATCATTGACCATCTGCACGCCAGCGACTTCCCAGGCAGGGCGCCCCGCGACAAAGTTATCTTCAACCACCCATTGGATAAACGGCTCGCAGCTAATCGCACAGGGATCATTCACGCCCAGATGTTGGCTAATTTCCTCCAGTGATTCGTCGGTTGCTGCCGGGACAATGCGGTCTACCATGGTTCCCGGAAAGCTGACGTGATCTTTTATCCATTCCGCAAGTTCTGGCGAACGTTTTTCCGCCATCCCCAGCACCGCGTTTTTCACCACATGGCCATTATCGGGAATGTTGTCGCAGGAGAGCACGGTAAACGGTGCAAGGCCGCGTTCACGGCGGCGTTTCAGTGCTTCGACGAGAATGCCTGGCGCGGAGTGAGGCTCTTCAGGGTTTTGTAGATCGTGAATAATCCGCGAATTGCTGGTGTCGAGTGCACCGGTCGCCGGGTCAATGCAATAGCCTTTTTCGGTAATCGTCAGGGAAACAATTGCCACCTGCGGCTCGCAAAACTTCTCAATAATTGCCGCTAATGAATCCAGTTTTGCATTCAGGCACTCGCGAACGGCTCCAATAATAATCGCCTGGTTACCGTCTGCGCCTTTCTCTAACACGGTGTATAAATGATCCTGCGCGCGAAGCTGGCTCATCAGCTGATCACCACTGAACAGGCTGATTTCACAAATTCCCCAGTCACCACCCAACGCACTCAGCACACGATCGGTTAATAGTGCCTGATGCGCACGGTGGAAGGCTCCAAACCCAAAATGAACGATACGGGATTTCAATTGTTGCCGATCGTAGCGGGGCGAGTGTACGTGCTGCGGGAGTGTAACGGAGGCGATTGTATTCATAGGAGTCACGTCTTAGTAACGATTAATTAACAACGACAGTGTAAAGTTATATGACAGCAATTGAAATTGGTCTGGATTGTTAATGCAGTGAAGTGTGAGGGCGATCAATGTACTGGTGAATATTGCGGGAGAGCGATGTTCAGGAAGCGCAAAATAAAAGATTGGTATAATAAATTAAAAAAGGGACAGCCTGAGCTATCCCTTTTCTGAATGTGGCTGAAATTAGTCAGCACGTCCCATATAACGGCGTTCTTCGATATGGATACGAATTTTTTCGCCCGGGCTTAAATATTCTGGTACTTGAATGACCAGACCGGTGCTCAATGTCGCCGGTTTGTTACGGGCGCTGGCAGACGCGCCTTTGATGCCCGGTGCGGTTTCAACGATTTCCAGATCAACGGTTTGCGGCAGTTCAAGTGCCAGCAGTTGACCGTCCCAGGTCAGAACCTGCATATCCGGCATACCGCCTTCTGGCATAAACATCAGTTCTTCTTCGATCTGATCTTTTGTGAAGGTATACGGGGTATAGTCTTCTTTATCCATAAAGACATATTCGTTGCCATCGACGTAGGAGAAGTCAACGTAACGACGGGTCAGCGTTACGGTGTCAACGATATCATCGCCTTTGAAGCGTTCTTCCACTTTCAGCCCGGTACGGACATCAGAAAAACGCATTTTGTACAGCGTAGCGGCACCACGGGCGGTTGGCGACTGAATATCAATATCCTTAACCAGCAGCAATTTGCCGTTGTAATTCAGTACCATACCCTTTTTAATTTCGTTCGCTCTTGGCATCGAAAAATTCCTGTTATCGAAAATGTCAAAAATATCGCGTCAAACTACTCGCGACGAGCCTTTCAGGCAAGTGGTATTCGCACTTTTGCTGGTGCAAAAAAGGTGGTACTGTGCGCGCTCATCAATCCGGTGGTTAACCTTAAGAGAACAACGTATGGAATGCCGTCCGGATTGCGGGGCGTGTTGCACAGCCCCTTCAATTTCCAGTCCTATACCCGGTATGCCAGATGGCAAGCCCGCCAATACGCCCTGCATTCAGCTTGATGAACAACAACGTTGTAAAATTTTTACATCACCGCTACGTCCGAAAGTTTGCGCAGGTTTACAAGCCAGTGCTGAAATGTGCGGCAATACGCGTCAGCAGGCGATGACCTGGCTTATCGATCTGGAAATACTGACCACGCCTTAAACATCTTTAATCCGCAGTAAGCAGAACAGAGTGGCGATAATCATCACCATCGCAAACCAGAACACGGCGTGATAATTCCAGATTTCGGCGACTATGCCCGCCACTGACCCCGCGATGATCCAGCCCACACGAGACGTATTGGTATAGAGCGTGGTTGCTGAACCCGCCTGACCAGGCATCAGATCCTGAAAATAGAGCATCCCGATGCCACCCAGAATGCCAATAAAAATAGCATTCAGTAGCTGCAAACCCAACAGAATGACAGGTGAATGCGCCATCAACATACCTGCGTAAAAACAGACGCCACCCACGGCGGCAACGCGCATTAAGAAACGCTTACCCAGACGTTTGGCAAAATAACCCGCAATCAACATGGTCGGGATTTCCAGGCCTGCGGCGGTTCCCATCATCACGCCCGCCAGTTTCTCAGGAAGATGTAATTCGTTGATAATAAACAGTGGCATGTTGATGATGTACAGGCTATTTGACCCCCACATCAACGTACAAATGACAAACAGCAGTAGCGTATCGCGACGATTACGGCGCGGCGCTTCAACCGTGCCGGTCGCCAGCGGAACCTCTTTTTGCATCGATGGTAAAAATAGCCACACCATCACGCCGCAGATAATAAACGCCACTGCTGCGCTGAGATACATCACCGTAAAGCTGAACCCCATCGCCAGAGCATAAGCCAGCGGCGGACCAATGACCCATGCCAACGAAACCTGAGCACGTAAAAAAGAGCTGAACATCACCGCTTCACGCCCGGTTTTGTCAGCGTGCTCACGGGCAAGAGCAAACATTTGCGGGTTGGCGGTAGAGCCAAAGCTACTAAGAAAGACACCAACGAACAGCAAAACAAAGTAGTTGCGGTTCCAGGCAAAAAGGGTGCAGGCCAGCACGCCTAACAGGCAGCAAAAGACAATCAGTGATTTACGATCGCCGCGCTTATCAGAGCGTCCGGCGAGAAACTGACTCACCAGAATCCCGATGACAGCACTGCCGGTAAAGAAGAATCCCACCATCGCCGGACGGGCGTGCACTTCATCGGTAAGGAATATACTGAGCGTTGGGGTTTGCAGAGCGCCCGCAATACCGGTGAGAAAGGCAACGATTAAAAACGCCGTCGATGTCAGGTCAAACGATTTCGCGCTGGAGACTGCGGGGGAGTTATGCATGCTGGTCGATCACTGAAAGATGGAGACGCGGAGTTTACGCTGCTTGTCAGAAAATAAACAGTCAGTGAAATCAAACTCGCCACGAATAATCAAAATGCCATTTCACTCTTGTTGATTGTCTGCTGACGCTGCTGAAATGAAATTGCTGACAACGGATTTCTCCCGTCAGCAATTAGGAAAAATGACAAAAAATTGTGCAGCACATCAAACTTTTGGTCATAAGTTTACAGCTTCCCTTGCGTGCTGAAACAGAAGTATTATGCTTTCTTGAAACGTTTCAGCGCGATCTTGTCTTTAACCCTAAGCCAGGTTGGCGCTTTTTTTCTCATAGAGGCTGAATCGTTTCAATTCAGCAAGAGAGGAGAACTATGTTCCAGTTATCCGTACAGGACATCCATCCGGGCGAAAAGGCCGGAGACAAAGAAGAGGCGATTCGCCAGGTCGCTGCGGCGCTGGTGCAGGCCGGTAATGTAGCTGAAGGCTACGTCAATGGCATGCTGGCGCGCGAGCAGCAAACCTCAACGTTCCTCGGCAATGGTATTGCCATTCCCCACGGCACCACCGACACCCGCGATCAGGTGCTTAAAACCGGCGTTCAGGTGTTTCAGTTCCCGGAAGGCGTCACCTGGGGTGACGGTCAGGTGGCGTACGTGGCGATCGGTATTGCCGCCAGCTCGGACGAACATCTGGGCCTGCTGCGCCAGTTGACCCACGTACTGAGCGATGATTCCGTTGCTGAACAATTGAAGTCAGCCACCACAGCAGAAGAACTTCGCGCATTGCTGATGGGCGAAAAGCAGAGTGAGCAGCTGAAACTCGACAACGAAATGCTGACGCTGGATATCGTTGCCAGCGATCTGCTGACTCTTCAGGCGCTGAACGCTGCGCGTCTGAAAGAAGCGGGGGCCGTTGACGCCACCTTCGTCACCAAAGCCATCAATGAACAGCCGCTGAATCTCGGACAGGGCATCTGGCTGAGCGATAGCGCCGAAGGCAACCTGCGTAGCGCGATTGCGGTAAGCCGTGCGGCAAATGCTTTTGATGTGGACGGCGAAACGGCAGCCATGCTGGTGAGTGTGGCAATGAATGACGATCAGCCCGTCGCGGTTCTTAAGCGTCTCGCCGATCTGTTACTCGACAATAAAGCTGACCGTTTGCTGAAAGCAGATGCGGCAACATTGCTGGCACTGCTGACCAGCGATGATGCGCCGACTGACGACGTGTTAAGCGCGGAGTTTGTGGTGCGCAACGAACACGGCCTGCATGCTCGTCCAGGCACCATGCTGGTCAATACCATTAAACAATTTAACAGTGATATTACCGTGACAAACCTTGATGGCACCGGCAAACCGGCAAACGGACGTAGTCTGATGAAAGTTGTGGCACTTGGCGTTAAGAAAGGTCATCGCCTGCGCTTTACCGCCCAGGGGGCGGATGCTGAACAGGCACTGAAGGCAATTGGCGACGCCATCGCCGCAGGTCTTGGGGAGGGCGCGTAATGAGCAGACGTGTTGCTACGATCACCCTCAATCCGGCGTATGACCTTGTTGGTTTCTGCCCGGAAATTGAGCGCGGCGAAGTGAACCTGGTGAAAACTACCGGTCTTCATGCGGCGGGTAAAGGTATCAATGTTGCCAAAGTTCTGAAAGATCTGGGTATTGATGTCACCGTTGGCGGCTTCCTGGGTAAAGACAATCAGGACGGATTTCAGCAACTGTTCAGCGAGCTGGGCATTGCCAACCGTTTCCAGGTTGTTCAGGGGCGTACCCGCATTAACGTTAAGCTGACGGAAAAAGACGGCGAAGTCACTGACCTCAATTTCTCGGGGTTTGAAGTCACTCCTGCCGACTGGGAACGCTTTGTGACTGATTCTCTGAGCTGGCTCGGTCAGTTCGATATGGTCTGTGTCAGCGGCAGCTTACCGTCAGGCGTCAGCCCGGAAGCATTCACCGACTGGATGACTCGCCTGCGTAGTCAGTGTCCTTGCATTATCTTTGATAGTAGCCGCGAAGCATTAGTGGCAGGTTTGAAAGCGGCACCGTGGCTGGTGAAACCTAACCGTCGCGAGCTGGAAATCTGGGCAGGCCGTAAACTGCCTGAAATGAAAGATGTCATTGAAGCTGCACATGCGCTACGTGAACAAGGTATCGCGCATGTCGTAATTTCACTGGGTGCCGAAGGCGCGCTTTGGGTTAATGCCTCCGGCGAATGGATCGCCAAACCACCGTCAGTCGATGTCGTAAGCACTGTTGGCGCAGGGGATTCCATGGTTGGCGGCCTCATTTATGGCTTGCTGATGCGTGAATCCAGTGAACACACACTGCGTCTGGCAACGGCTGTTGCAGCCCTGGCGGTCAGTCAAAGCAATGTGGGTATTACCGATCGTCCGCAGTTGGCCGCAATGATGGCGCGCGTCGACTTACAACCTTTTAACTGACAGCAGGAGAGGCATAATGAAAACGCTGCTGATTATTGACGCTAATCTCGGTCAGGCACGCGCCTATATGGCGAAGACCCTGCTGGGCGCGGCGGCGCGAAAAGCAAAACTGGAAATCATCGACAATCCGAACGACGCTGAAATGGCGATTGTTCTGGGTGATTCCATCCCGAACGACAGCGCGCTGAACGGTAAAAATGTCTGGCTGGGCGATATTTCCCGCGCAGTCGCGCACCCTGAGCTGTTCCTGAGTGAAGCCAAAGGTCATGCGAAGCCTTACACTGCGCCGGTCGTTGCGACAGCACCGATTGCCGCCAGCGGCCCGAAACGCGTGGTTGCGGTGACTGCTTGCCCAACTGGCGTAGCACATACCTTTATGGCTGCTGAAGCCATTGAAACCGAAGCGAAAAAACGTGGCTGGTGGGTGAAAGTTGAAACCCGTGGCTCCGTTGGTGCGGGTAACGCGATCACGCCTGAAGAAGTGGCAGCAGCGGATCTGGTGATTGTGGCAGCAGATATCGAAGTGGATCTGGCAAAATTTGCCGGTAAACCGATGTATCGCACTTCTACCGGTCTGGCGCTGAAGAAAACGGCGCAGGAGCTGGATAAAGCGGTTGCTGAAGCGACGCCTTACGAACCGGCGGGCAAAGCTCAAACGGCAACTACTGAAGGTAAGAAAGAGAGTGCAGGCGCGTACCGTCACCTGCTGACGGGCGTTTCCTACATGCTGCCAATGGTGGTTGCGGGTGGTCTGTGTATCGCGCTTTCCTTTGCTTTTGGTATCGAAGCGTTTAAAGAGCAAGGGACGCTGGCGGCGGCGCTGATGCAGATTGGCGGTGGTTCAGCCTTTGCGCTGATGGTGCCGGTACTGGCGGGTTACATTGCCTTCTCCATTGCCGATCGTCCGGGTCTCACGCCGGGTCTGATTGGAGGTATGCTGGCGGTCAGCACAGGTTCTGGCTTCATTGGCGGGATTATTGCGGGCTTCCTGGCGGGTTACATCGCGAAGTTAATCAGTACGCAACTGAAACTGCCACAGAGTATGGAGGCGTTGAAACCGATTCTGATCATTCCGCTGATTTCCAGTCTGGTGGTCGGTCTGGCGATGATCTACCTGATCGGTAAACCGGTTGCTGGCATCCTCGAAAGTCTGACTCACTGGCTGCAAACCATGGGTACTGCGAATGCGGTTCTGCTGGGCGCGATCCTCGGTGGCATGATGTGTACTGACATGGGCGGTCCGGTAAACAAAGCGGCGTACGCGTTTGGTGTTGGTCTGCTGAGTACCCAAACCTATGGCCCGATGGCGGCGATTATGGCGGCAGGTATGGTACCACCGCTGGCAATGGGTCTGGCAACAATGGTGGCGCGTCGCAAATTCGACAAAGCGCAGCAGGAAGGCGGCAAAGCGGCTCTGGTACTTGGCCTGTGCTTTATTTCGGAAGGTGCAATTCCGTTTGCTGCTCGTGATCCGATGCGTGTGCTGCCGTGCTGTATCGTGGGTGGGGCGCTGACTGGCGCAATCTCAATGGCGATTGGTGCGAAACTGATGGCACCACACGGTGGTCTGTTTGTTCTACTGATCCCTGGCGCTATTACGCCGGTACTGGGTTACCTGGTAGCAATTATTGCCGGTACGCTGGTGGCGGGTCTGGCCTATGCCTTCCTGAAACGTCCGGAAGCGGACGTTGTGGCGAAAGCAGCATAATAAAACGTGAACTACAGGGCAGAAATTTTCTGCCCTGTATCATTTGATGAGTGCAAGATGAGTGATAAATTGTTGACGGCAATTCTATGATTTTGAATGGTTTTATTTTCCAATAGAAAGCTGACACTCTCATCAAAAAGTAACGTCATTTCCTCAAGGGCAGATTAATTTCTGCCCTTTTTTATTGTTTCCGTTCTGTGCATCACTTCACAATTTCTTCGCTTTTTCTAAAACCGCCAATAATAGCGTTTTGTGAGCCTGTTCAAATCTGCTCATTTTGCCCCTCTGGCGGTAATTTACTTTAAGTAAAACATGCATACTATGAGCACATGTTTAAATATGAACACATGTTTAAACCGTCTTTGCAGTACCTATATTCTTGTGGATTGACAGAGTTGGTAATTTTTTACCAGGGGACGTGCTATGCGCGAAAAGGATTATGTCGTAATTATAGGCTCGGCGAATATTGATGTCGCCGGATATTCACATGAATCATTAAACTATGCGGATTCAAATCCAGGGAAAATAAAATTTACTCCCGGTGGAGTAGGGCGCAATATCGCACAAAACCTCGCGTTGCTGGGGAATAAAGCCTGGCTACTGAGCGCCGTAGGCAGTGATTTTTATGGTCAATCGCTGCTAACGCAAACCAATCAATCCGGCGTTTATGTCGATAAATGTCTGATTGTGCCAGGGGAAAATACGTCGAGCTATTTATCATTACTCGATAATACCGGTGAAATGCTGGTTGCTATAAATGACATGAATATTAGCAACTGTATTTCAGCGGAATATCTCGCACAGCACCGTGAATTTATTCAGGGGGCTAAGGTCATTGTCGCAGACTGTAATATCAGTGAAGAGGCATTGGTCTGGATTCTGGATAATGCCGCCGACGTACCGGTATTTGTCGATCCGGTTTCGGCCTGGAAATGCGTCAAAGTACGTGAGCGATTAAGTCAAATTCACACCCTGAAGCCAAACCGTCTGGAAGCAGAAACCCTGAGCGGGATTGCGCTTTCCGGAAGTGAAGATGTGGCAAAGGTTGCCGCCTGGTTCCATCAACATGGCCTGAACCGATTGGTTCTGAGCATGGGTGGCGATGGTGTTTATTACAGTGATATCAGCGGCGAAAACGGCTGGTCTGCACCGATTAAAACCAATGTCATTAATGTTACCGGAGCGGGCGATGCCATGATGGCGGGACTTGCTTCGTGTTGGGTAGACGGGATGCCGTTTGCCGAATCTGTTCGTTTTGCACAGGGATGTTCGTCAATGGCGCTCTCCTGTGAATACACCAATAACCCCGATTTATCGATTGCCAACGTTATATCGTTAGTGGAGAACGCAGAATGTCTGAATTAAAAATTTCCCCTGAATTATTACAAATTTCCCCGGAAGTGCAGGACGCTTTAAAAAACAAAAAACCGGTTGTGGCGCTGGAATCGACCATTATCTCTCACGGGATGCCGTTCCCGCAAAACGCCCAGACCGCAATTGAAGTAGAAGAAACTATTCGTCAACAGGGCGCTGTACCAGCCACTATCGCTATTATTGGCGGCGTGATGAAAGTGGGCTTAAGCAAAGAAGAAATTGAATTGCTGGGTCGTGAAGGACATAACGTAACGAAAGTTAGCCGTCGCGATTTACCTTTTGTTGTTGCTGCCGGAAAAAATGGTGCAACCACCGTTGCTTCTACCATGATTATTGCGGCGCTTGCCGGAATTAAAGTATTTGCCACCGGCGGTATTGGCGGTGTTCATCGCGGGGCGGAAAATACTTTCGATATTTCCGCCGATTTACAGGAACTGGCACACACTAATGTCACCGTAGTTTGTGCCGGAGCAAAATCTATTCTCGATTTAGGCTTAACCACCGAATATTTAGAAACTTTCGGTGTGCCATTGATTGGTTATCAGACCAAAGCATTGCCAGCGTTTTTCTGCCGCACTAGCCCGTTTGAAGTCAGTATCCGCCTCGACAGCGCCAGCGAAATTGCCCGTGCGATGGCGGTGAAATGGCAAAGCGGTCTGAACGGTGGCCTGGTAGTGGCAAACCCAATTCCGGAACAGTTTGCGATGCCGGAAGAAAGTATTAACGCTGCAATTGATCAGGCAGTTGCCGAAGCTGAAGAGCAAGGTGTGATCGGTAAAGAAAGTACGCCGTTCCTGCTGGCACGCGTTGCGGAACTGACCGGTGGCGATAGCCTGAAATCCAACATCCAGTTGGTGTTTAACAACGCCATTCTGGCGAGCGAAATTGCCAAAGAATACCAGCGTCTCGCGGGTTAATTTCTGACGGGCAGAAAGCCGTCGCCCGTACTCATCATACATACCGAAACCTGGCGCTGGCGCCGGGTTTACGGGCATGAAGGGAAATCATTATGGATATAATGAGAAGTGTTGTGGGGATGGTGGTGTTACTGGCAATAGCGTTTGTGTTGTCAGTGAATAAAAAGAGCATCAGTTTGCGCACGGTTGGAGCCGCGCTGCTGCTGCAAATCGCCATTGGCGGCATTATGCTCTACTTCCCACCGGGAAAATGGGCGGTAGAACAGGCAGCATTGGGCGTCCATAAAGTCATGTCCTACAGCGATGCGGGTAGCGCCTTTATTTTTGGTTCGCTGGTGGGGCCGAAAATGGATGTCCTGTTTGATGGCGCGGGCTTTATCTTCGCCTTTCGCGTACTTCCGGCGATTATTTTCGTTACTGCGCTCATCAGTCTGCTGTACTACATTGGCGTGATGGGACTGCTGATCCGCATTCTTGGCAGTATTTTCCAGAAAGCTCTCAACATCAGCAAAATAGAATCTTTTGTCGCGGTCACCACCATTTTCCTTGGGCAAAACGAGATCCCGGCGATCGTTAAACCGTTTATTGATCGCATGAATCGCAACGAGTTGTTTACCGCAATTTGTAGCGGCATGGCATCTATTGCCGGTTCGATGATGATTGGTTATGCCGGAATGGGTGTGCCGATTGACTATCTGTTAGCGGCATCGCTGATGGCGATCCCCGGCGGTATTTTGTTTGCGCGTATTCTTAGCCCGGCGACCGAGCCTTCGCAGGTGACATTTGAAAACCTGTCGTTCAGCGAAACGCCGCCAAAAAGTTTTATCGAAGCAGCGGCAAGCGGTGCGATGACCGGACTGAAAATTGCCGCAGGTGTGGCGACGGTGGTGATGGCGTTTGTGGCGATTATTGCGCTGATCAACGGCATTATCGGTGGAATTGGCGGCTGGTTTGGTTTTGCCAATGCCTCTCTCGAAAGTATTTTTGGCTATGTGCTGGCACCGCTGGCGTGGATCATGGGCGTGGACTGGAGTGATGCCAATCTTGCGGGTAGCCTGATTGGTCAGAAACTGGCGATTAACGAATTTGTCGCTTACCTGAGTTTCTCGCCATATCTGCAAACGGGCGGCACGCTGGACGTGAAAACAGTTGCCATTATCTCCTTTGCGCTTTGTGGTTTCGCTAACTTTGGTTCTATTGGTGTTGTCGTTGGGGCGTTCTCGGCTATTTCGCCAAAACGCGCGCCGGAAATCGCCCAGCTTGGATTACGTGCGCTGGCAGCGGCTACGCTCTCCAACCTGATGAGTGCGACCATTGCCGGGTTCTTTATTGGGCTGGCGTAATGCTCGATTTGTAAGCCGGATAAGACGCGTCAAGCGCCGCATCCGGCTATCGCGCTATTGCAAATAATTTTTACTGCATCATCCCGGAGAATTTATTCTCCGGGTCCATCTCCAGCGCCAGTCCTAACAACTGCTTTCTGTTTTTAATCAGATACCCTTTCTTGTTTTTAATTAATAAACCGTCGTGAATGAATTGTGCCAGAACATATAAAAGGTGTCGGTAAGAAACGCCTAAATACTCTGCCGCTTGCGTATGCTTTTCGTGATAAAGATCACCTTCCTGCGAGAGTAATATAAATGCTGCCAGGCGATTCACTAACGGAAATGATTGATTCTGAGTTAAAGAAATAATATTGCGATAATTTTTATGACTTAAGGTGACGCAGAGTTTTCGTAAAAATAGCGTGTCGTTTAATAATAGCGGGCGGTAGTGTTTCATGGGGAGCGCAATACACCAACACTCTTCAATAGCCTGCACCGCACGCGGTTCATGGTCTTTATCGATTAACTCAATCTCGCCAATAAAACAGGGCGCGGCAAAGAAATCAATCAGCGACACGCGTCCATTGGCAAGCGTGGCGTAAAGCCTGGCGCGGCCTCGCGTCAGATAAAACAGCCAGGACGGCTGTTGCCCTTCCTGCACAATGTAGTCACGCGCTAAAAAATGAAACAGCCGCGTATCGGCTGAAACATCCGTTGAAAAGCACTCATTAAATGCGGACTCACCAATCAGTTGCTGTTTAAGTTCATTATTGTGGATTTCTTTCACGATGTTTATCCGCTATGAGATTTCTCATATTTAGCATACGTACGCTGTTGTTAAGATTCAATCATCGGCCGGTCGAATTTTCTTTGCTGTAGAAAAAATAACGCAACTTGAAACAGGGGAAATAAACAATGGAAAAGAGAAAAATTATTCTGGATTGTGATCCGGGTCATGATGATGCTATTGCCATAATGATGGCCGCGAAACATCCGGCGATTGATTTATTAGGTATTACCATTGTGGCGGGTAATCAGACGCTTGATAAAACATTAATTAATGGCCTGAATGTTTGTCAGAAACTGGAGATTAATGTTCCGGTTTATGCGGGAATGCCGCAGCCAATTATGCGCAAACAAATCGTTGCCGATAATATTCACGGTGAAACCGGACTGGATGGCCCGGTATTCGAGCCGCTGACCCGCCAGGCAGAAAGCACTCATGCGGTGAAATATATCATCGATACCCTGATGGCAAGTGAAGGCGATATCACTCTGGTGCCGGTAGGGCCGCTTTCAAACATCGCCGTGGCGATGCGTATGCAACCGGCGATCCTGCCAAAAATCCGTGAAATTGTGCTGATGGGTGGCGCTTACGGAACAGGTAACTTCACGCCGTCTGCCGAGTTCAACATCTTTGCCGACCCGGAAGCCGCACGCGTGGTGTTCACCTCCGGCGTTCCGTTGGTGATGATGGGCCTCGATCTCACTAACCAGACCGTGTGTACCCCGGATGTGATTGCGCGGATGGAAAGGGCGGGCGGCCCTGCTGGCGAGCTGTTCAGCGACATCATGAACTTCACTCTCAAAACGCAGTTCGAAAACTATGGCCTGGCTGGCGGTCCGGTGCATGACGCCACCTGTATCGGTTATCTGATTAACCCTGATGGCATTAAAACCCAGGAGATGTACGTCGAAGTGGACGTCAACAGCGGCCCTTGCTACGGGCGTACCGTCTGCGACGAGCTGGGCGTTCTTGGCAAGCCCGCTAATACCAAAGTCGGCATCACTATTGATACCGACTGGTTCTGGGGCTTAGTCGAAGAGTGCGTGCGCGGCTACATCAAAACCCACTAAGTGTTGATAACAAGGCCGGATAAGATGCGTCAAGCGTCGCATCCGGCAGCATTGTTACACCATCGGCACTAATGAAAGCGCGTTATCGGCAGACAGGGTAGGGTTATTTATGCTGCCGCTGGCGCGCGAAATTGCCGCGCAGGCCATCGCAAAACGGGCGCTGTCAAGGAAACTGTTTCCTTCCAGAAAGCTATACACCAGGCCTGCCATAAAACCATCGTCGGCACCAAAACTGTCCACCGTCGTATGCGTTGGCGCAGTCAGCAAAAATTGCTCGCCATCCTTTTCGCTGCAATAAACGGATTCATCGGGCAAATAAACAAACAGTTGCTGAACACCTTGCTGATGCAACGCATTCACTGCGGCATTACGGTCAGCATCGCTGGTGATCGCCTTTCCCCATAAAATTTCCAGTTCCTGCAAAGTGGGTTTCAGGGTGTGAATATGCGCCAGCCAGTGTTTGATTTTGCCCGCTTTGAATTCTGAAACGGTATCGACAAATACCGGGATTTCATCGGCGAGGGTAAAGACCCACTCCAGCGCCTCGGCAGTCAGGTTGCAATCTGCCAGTACCACGCCCGCATGACGAAGTAAATCACGTGATCCGTTCAATAATTGCGGCGTTAACTGTTCCAGCAGATGGGTATCATTAATCGCCAGTACGGTTTGTTCGTCTTGATTGGCAATTGCCAGATACGTCGATGTGCTTTGACCATGTAAACGAACGCAGCCAGAGACATTCACTCCAGCACGGCGCGTCTCTTCTAAGAGCATCTCGCCATAAAAATCATCGCCAATCACCGAGAGTAAATGGACGTCGCGGCCTAACAATGCCAGATTGTGGGCGATATTGCGCCCAACGCCGCCTGCCGAACAATGAATCGTACCGGGATGAGAAGCTGCTTGCGGGTAACGGATATCCGCCATCCCGCGAATATCCATATTGATTGTCCCCACCACTACGCAGTATTCCTGCTCAGTGAGAATGTAACCTTTGCCTTTAATCCGCCCTTTGCGCATTAAATCCATAATATGCGCCGCAACGCGCGAACGGCTGATTTGCAGCATGTCAGCAATTTCATTCTGCTGAATCAGCGGGTTACGCCGTAAAATTGCAAGGATCTCCTTTTCCCGGTTATTCATCTTCAGGCTACCGCTTTTTCAGTTTGTTGCGCTTTTAGCCAGGCGATCTCTTCTGCCCAGATATCCGGGTTGATGGTTTCAAGGATCAGCGGAATGCCGTCGAAGCGGTCGTTCTGCATGATCCAGCGGAACGCATCATGACCGATATTGCCTTCACCGAGGCTATGATGGCGGTCAACGCGGCTGCCAAAGGTGCTTTTCGCATCGTTAAGGTGCATCCCACGCAGATATTTAAAGCCAACAATACGGGCAAAATCCGCGAACGTTTTCTCGCATTCGGCTGGAGTACGCAAATCATACCCGGCAGCGAAAGCATGGCAGGTATCAATGCAGACGCCGACGCGGGATTTATCTTCCACGCCATCGATAATCGCCGCGAGATGTTCGAATTTAAACCCTAAATTGCTGCCCTGACCGGCGGTGTTTTCAATCACCGCTGTTACACCTTGAGTTTTATCCAGCGCAATGTTGATGGATTCGGCAATACGCGCAAGGCAATCCTCTTCTGAAATCTGCATCAGATGGCTGCCAGGGTGGAAGTTGAGCAAAGAAAGCCCCAGTTGTTCGCAACGCTGCATTTCATCTATAAAGGCATCGCGCGATTTTTCCAGAGCTTCAGTGACCGGATGTCCGAGGTTAATCAGATAACTGTCGTGGGGAAGAATTTGCGCCGATGTGTAGTGATATTTTTCACAGGCGGCTTTGAATTCATCGATGGTTTGCGTCGTGAGCGGTGCGGCACGCCACTGACGTTGGTTTTTGGTGAACAAGGCAAACGCGGTTGCGTCGATTTCGGCGGCGCGAATTGCGGCATTTGCCAGACCGCCAGCAGCACTAACGTGCGCTCCAATGTATTTCATGCGAGGACTCCTGTTAAACCCGCTGGAGGAAAACGGTAATGATAGCGGGTTAACAGGAGCAAGATGTAGTGGTTTATGCGATGACGCTTTGAATTACATAGTTAATCGCAGCACCACCAACAATCAGCCAGGCAAACAGTACCAGTGCCATCAGCAGAGGTTTCGCCCCGGCTTTTTTCAGCGCGCTGACGTGAGTGGTCAGACCCAGCGCCGCCATCGCCATTGCCAGCAGGAAGGTATCCAGCGTTACCAGCATGTTCACCACGCTCTGCGGTAACAGGTGGAACGAGTTAAAGATGGCAACTACGATGAACAAGATGGCAAACCACGGAATGGTGATTTTGCTTTTCTCGCCGCCATTAGCCCCAGACAGCTGTTTAACACGTGCCGCCAGCAGGATGAGGAACGGAGCCAGCATCATCACGCGCAGCATTTTGGAAATAACTGCTGCGTTTTCTGCATCCGGGCTGATGGCATGACCTGCCGCCACCACCTGCGCCACTTCGTGCACAGTAGAACCAATGTAGATACCGAAAGTTTCCGGACTAAACCATTGAGACATCAGCGGATATATCGCCGGGTAGAGGAAAATCGCGACGGTCCCGAAGATAACGACGGTTGCAACAGCCACGGTCACTTTACTGGCTTCCGCTTTCACTACCGGCTCAGTCGCCAGTACCGCTGCAGCACCACAAATACTGCTACCGGCACCGATCAACCAGCTGGTGTGCTTATCCAGGCCAAACACTTTCTGCCCCAGGAAGCAGGCCAGCAGGAAGGTGCTGGACAGTGTCAACACGTCAATGATGATCCCACTGATACCGACATCGGCAATTTGTGAAAACGTCAAACGGAAACCGTAAAGAATAATACCCAGACGTAGTAAATGTTGCTTGGCAAACAGCACACCGCCGTCACAGCTTTTCCAGATATGCGGATATACTGTGTTACCTAAAACCATCCCCAACAAGATTGCGAGAGTGAGGGCACTAAACCCGGCACCCGCAACAGCGGGAATGGAACCACCCCACAGGGCGACCCCGGTGATAACTGCACTCAGGGCTAACCCCGGAATGAAATGCCACAGTGTACGATGTTGTTTCTGTAAGGTGATATTCGTCATAACCCTCTCCTTTATCCGGGCATAAGGTTACGACTAACTGGTTTAAAAATAAAATTGATTATATATTTATAATTAATCTTTATAAGTGGTAAGCGACTATGCACATCACCCTTCGACAGTTGGAAGTTTTTGCAGAAGTATTGAAAAGTGGATCCACCACCCAGGCGTCGGTGATGCTGGCGTTGTCGCAATCAGCAGTGAGCGCGGCGTTGACCGATCTGGAAGGGCAGCTAGGCGTGCAACTGTTTGATCGCGTGGGTAAAAGACTGGTGGTCAATGAGCACGGACGGCTGCTTTACCCGCGTGCGCTGGCGTTGCTGGAACAGGCCGTCGAAATCGAACAACTGTTTCGCGAAGACAACGGCGCGATTCGTGTCTACGCCAGTAGCACCATTGGTAATTACATCCTGCCCGCAGTTATCGCCCGTTATCGCCATGATTACCCGCAGTTGCCGATTGAACTTAGCGTTGGTAACAGCCAGGACGTGATGCAGGCGGTGCTGGATTTCCGCGTTGATATTGGCTTTATTGAAGGACCATGCCACAGCACTGAAATCATTTCTGAGCCGTGGCTGGAAGACGAGCTGGTGGTTTTCGCCGCGCCGACTTCGCCGTTGGCTCGTGGTCCGGTCACCTTAGAACAACTGGCCGCTGCGCCGTGGATCCTGCGCGAACGTGGTTCCGGCACGCGGGAGATTGTCGATTATCTGTTACTGTCGCATTTACCGAAATTTGAGATGGCGATGGAATTAGGTAACTCCGAAGCTATCAAACACGCGGTGCGTCATGGGTTGGGAATTAGCTGCCTGTCGCGACGGGTAATAGAAGATCAATTACAGGCTGGCACATTAAGTGAAGTTGCTGTCCCTCTACCGCGCCTGATGCGTACGTTGTGGCGTATTCATCATCGGCAAAAACACCTTTCCAACGCGCTACGGCGCTTTCTGGACTATTGCGATCCCGCTAATGTGCCGCGTTAAGTCGCGATACAGGAACATGCTGGTGCTGTGTCGATTTCGTGACGCAGCGCCAGCGTCATGCATTCGCCAGAAAAGAGATTGGCTGCTTTACTTATAATTCCTGGGCGATCATGAAGGTCTCTTATAAAAGCGCATTTCTACCGGAAGGATTGCAAATCGTCTGCTACAATCGCGCCTCATTTTTAAGATGGATAGCATTTTTGTATGGTTTCCGAAACTAAAACAACAGAAGCGCCGGGCTTACGCCGTGAATTAAAGGCGCGTCACCTGACGATGATTGCCATTGGCGGCTCCATCGGTACGGGTCTTTTTGTTGCCTCTGGCGCAACGATTTCTCAGGCAGGTCCGGGCGGGGCGCTGCTCTCGTATATTTTGATTGGCCTGATGGTCTACTTCCTGATGACCAGTCTTGGCGAACTGGCGGCGTATATGCCGGTTTCTGGTTCGTTTGCGACTTACGGTCAGAACTATGTGGAAGAGGGCTTTGGCTTCGCGCTGGGCTGGAACTACTGGTACAACTGGGCGGTGACTATCGCCGTTGACCTGGTGGCTGCGCAGTTAGTCATGAGCTGGTGGTTCCCGGATGTTCCCGGTTGGATCTGGAGTGCGCTGTTCCTTGGCGTCATTTTCCTGCTGAACTACATTTCGGTCAGAGGCTTTGGTGAAGCGGAGTACTGGTTCTCACTGATCAAAGTCACAACAGTGATTATCTTTATCGTCGTCGGCGTGATGATGATTATCGGTATCTTCAAAGGCGCGCAGCCTGTGGGCTGGAGCAACTGGACGATAGGTGAAGCACCGTTTGCCGGTGGTTTTGCGGCGATGATCGGTGTGGCAATGATTGTCGGCTTCTCTTTCCAGGGAACCGAACTGATTGGTATTGCTGCGGGCGAATCTGAAGATCCTGGGAAAAATATTCCGCGTGCGGTGCGTCAGGTATTCTGGCGAATCCTGCTGTTCTATGTGTTTGCGATTCTGATCATCAGCCTGATCATTCCGTACACCGATCCAAGCTTGCTGCGTAACGATGTGAAAGACATCAGCGTCAGCCCGTTCACGCTGGTGTTCCAGCACGCGGGGCTGCTTTCTGCGGCGGCGGTGATGAACGCGGTCATTCTGACTGCAGTACTGTCGGCGGGTAACTCCGGTATGTACGCATCTACCCGTATGCTTTACACCCTGGCGTGTGACGGAAAAGCGCCGCGTATTTTCGCCAAACTGTCACGTGGCGGTGTACCGCGTAACGCGCTGTATGCCACGACGGTGATTGCCGGTCTGTGTTTCCTGACCTCCATGTTTGGTAACCAGACGGTGTATTTGTGGCTGCTGAACACCTCCGGGATGACAGGCTTTATCGCCTGGCTGGGGATTGCTATCAGCCACTATCGTTTCCGTCGCGGCTATGTATTGCAGGGACACGACATTAACGACCTGCCGTACCGTTCGGGCTTCTTCCCGTTGGGACCGATCTTCGCTTTCATTCTGTGTCTGATTATTACCCTGGGCCAGAACTACGAGGCGTTCCTGAAAGATACCATCGACTGGGGCGGCGTAGCGGCAACCTATATTGGTATCCCGCTGTTCCTGGCCATCTGGTTTGGTTACAAGTTGATTAAAGGAACCCACTTCGTGCGTTACAGCGAAATGAAGTTCCCGCAGAACGATAAGAAATAAGTTTTACTCCTTCCTTATAAAGCCCTCTCAACCGAGAGGGCTTTTTCTTTTCCTTGATATTCATGCGGATATAAAATTTAACAATTGAATTGATAATTGTTATCGTTTGCATTATTGTTACGCGGAAATCAAAAAAGGCTGACAAATCAGAGGCTGTTCAGGCTTTCTGGAGTGATCTCCTGCCTATAAAAAGTCCACCGCGATGCTGCCGTACGCAAGGGGACGTGAAGAAGATGTGAGCGATAACCCATTTTATTTTCGTAGTTACCTCATGGAGATATGGAATGTTTAGGTTGAACCCTTTCGTACGGGTCGGGCTGTGTTTGTCCGCAATTTCTTGTGCATGGCCTGTGTTGGCGGTTGATGATGATGGCGAGACGATGGTTGTCACCGCATCTTCCGTTGAACAAAACCTTAAAGACGCACCTGCCAGTATCAGCGTCATTACCCAGGAAGACCTGCAGCGTAAACCAGTACAGAACCTGAAAGATGTCCTCAAAGAAGTGCCGGGCGTACAACTGACTAACGAAGGGGATAACCGCAAGGGCGTCAGTATTCGTGGGCTGGACAGCAGTTACACGCTGATTCTTGTCGATGGTAAACGCGTTAACTCCCGCAATGCTGTCTTTCGCCACAATGACTTTGATCTGAACTGGATCCCGGTTGATTCCATCGAACGTATTGAAGTGGTACGTGGCCCGATGTCCTCGTTGTACGGTTCTGATGCGCTTGGCGGCGTGGTCAATATCATCACCAAAAAAATCGGTCAAAAATGGACGGGCACTGTTACGGTCGATACCACCATTCAGGAACATCGCGATCGTGGTGACACGTACAACGGTCAGTTCTTCACCAGCGGGCCATTAATTGACGGTGTGCTGGGAATGAAAGCCTACGGCAGCCTGGCGAAACGTGAAAAGGATGACCCGCAAAACTCAACCACCACCGATACCGGAGAAACACCGCGTATTGAAGGATTCTCCAGCCGCGACGGCAATGTCGAATTTGCCTGGACGCCGAATCAAAATCACGATTTTACCGCCGGTTACGGTTTCGACCGTCAGGATCGTGATTCCGACTCGCTGGACAAAAACCGCCTGGAACGCCAGAACTACTCTGTCAGCCATAATGGTCGCTGGGATTACGGCACCAGCGAACTGAAATATTACGGCGAGAAAGTCGAAAACAAAAACCCTGGCAACAGCAGCCCAATTACCTCTGAAAGCAATACCGTTGATGGCAAATACACGCTGCCGCTGACGGCGATTAATCAGTTTGTCACGGTTGGCGGTGAATGGCGTCACGATAAACTTAGTGATGCAGTAAACCTGACCGGTGGCACCAGCACCAAAACGTCTGCCAGCCAGTACGCGCTGTTTGTGGAAGATGAATGGCGGATCTTTGAACCACTGGCGCTGACGACCGGCGTGCGTATGGATGATCATGAAACCTACGGCGATCACTGGAGCCCGCGTGCCTATCTGGTCTATAACGCTACCGACACCGTTACCGTGAAAGGTGGCTGGGCAACGGCTTTTAAAGCGCCTTCTTTGTTGCAGCTTAGCCCTGACTGGACGACAAATTCCTGCCGTGGTGCATGTAAAATTGTCGGCAGCCCGGATCTGAAACCAGAAACCAGCGAAAGTTGGGAACTGGGGCTTTACTACATGGGTGAAGATGGCTGGCTGGAAGGGGTTGAATCCAGCGTGACTGTTTTCCGCAACGATGTGAAAGATCGTATTAGCATCAGCCGCACGTCTGACGTTAACGCTGCACCGGGTTACCAGAACTTTGTCGGTTTTGAAACGGGCGCTAACGGACGACGGATACCGGTATTCAGCTACTACAACGTTAACAAAGCGCGAATTCAGGGCGTGGAGACTGAGTTGAAAATTCCGTTCAATGACGAATGGAAGCTGTCACTCAACTACACCTACAACGATGGTCGTGATGTCAGCAATGGCGAAAACAAACCGCTTTCCGACCTGCCGTTCCATACTGCTAACGGTACGCTGGACTGGAAACCGCTGATGCTGGAAGACTGGTCATTCTATGTTTCTGGTCACTATACCGGACAGAAACGTGCCGACAGTGATACGGCCAAAACGCCTGGTGGCTATACGATCTGGAATACCGGCGCGGCCTGGCAGGTGACCAAAGACGTCAAACTGCGTGCGGGCGTGCTGAACCTGACTGATAAAGATCTCAGTCGTGACGACTACAGCTATAACGAAGACGGACGTCGTTACTTTATGGCGGTGGATTATCGCTTCTGATGAGAAGGTGCCCGGCGAACCGGGCTAAGTTTTACTTCAGTAAATGCTGCGCATGGAAGCGCAGATGATCCTCTATAAAAGAGGCGATGAAGTAGTAACTGTGGTCATAACCCGGCTGAATACGTAACGTCATTGGCCACGCTTTCTGACGAGCGGCCTCTGCCAGCACCGCAGGCTGGAGTTGGTCGGCAAGAAACTGATCGCTATCGCCCTGATCAATAAGCGTCGGGATCGCATCCTGCGCATTACTGGCGTACATCAACGCGCAACTGTCCCATTCCTCCCAGTCATTTTTATCCTCGCCCAGATAGGCGCTAAACGCTTTGATTCCCCACGGGACGCTGCACGGATTCACAATTGGCGCAAAGGCGGAAACGCTGGTGTATTTGCCAGGGTTTTTCAGCGCCATAATCAATGCGCCGTGACCTCCCATCGAATGACCGCTAATGGCGCAGCGATCGCTGACGTTAAATTGCGACTGAATCAGCGCCGGTAATTCATCGCGCAGATAATCATACATCCGGTAATGCGCCGCCCATGGCGATTGCGTAGCGTTAAGATAAAAACCTGCGCCCTGGCCTAAATCGTAGCCGTCATCATTGGCAACCTGTTCGCCGCGCGGGCTGGTGTCTGGCATTACCAGTACAATCCCCAGTTCCGCCGCCACGCGCTGGGCACCCGCTTTGGTGGTGAAATTTTCGTCATTACAGGTTAATCCCGAAAGCCAGTACAGCACTGGCGGCGGGGCGTTATCGCGGGGAGGCGGGAGAAAGATGCTGAACGTCATCGGACAGTTTAAGGTACTGGAGTCGTGCCGCCAGCGTTGCTGCCAGCCTTCAAAACAGCGGTGCTCTTCGAGCATTTCCATGCGTGGCTCCTTGTTATGTTGTTTGCAATTTTTTCATCATACCGTTTATTCAGTGTGTTGTGAGTAACTTTCACTTCCGCATATGCATAACGATGTTTTAACATCTACGGCTGAAAGGCAGCGGCAATTACAATAATTATCGCTGTGAATACTGGATTATGTGCGTCACCTCACGCACAATAATCAGGCTGCTAATCAGCTTAATAACTTTGCCCCCACGCAGGGCGGAGGCGTCACACCTGCAGGAGAAAATATAAATGCCATCACTCAGTAAAGAAGCGGCCCTGGTTCATGAAGCGTTGGTTGCGCGAGGACTGGAAACACCGCTACGCCCGCCCGTGCATGAAATGGATAACGAAACGCGCAAAAGCCTTATTGCCGGTCATATGACCGAAATCATGCAGCTGCTGAATCTCGACCTGGCTGATGACAGTTTGATGGAAACACCGCATCGCATCGCCAAAATGTATGTCGATGAAATTTTCTCCGGTCTGGATTACGCCAACTTCCCGAAAATCACCCTCATTGAAAATAAAATGAAGGTCGATGAAATGGTCACCGTGCGCGATATCACCCTGACCAGCACCTGTGAACACCATTTTGTCACTATTGATGGCAAAGCGACGGTGGCCTATATCCCGAAAGATTCGGTGATCGGTCTGTCAAAAATTAACCGCATTGTGCAGTTTTTTGCCCAGCGTCCGCAGGTGCAGGAACGTCTGACCCAGCAAATTCTCATTGCGCTACAAACGCTGCTGGGCACCAATAATGTGGCGGTCTCCATCGATGCGGTGCATTACTGCGTGAAAGCGCGTGGCATCCGCGATGCAACCAGCGCCACGACAACGACCTCCCTCGGTGGTTTGTTCAAATCCAGTCAGAATACGCGCCACGAGTTTCTGCGCGCCGTGCGTCATCACAACTGATTAAAAGGCAGGAACCATGGAGCGCAACGTCACGCTCGATTTTGTTCGCGGCGTCGCCATTCTGGGGATCCTGCTATTAAACATCAGCGCCTTTGGACTCCCAAAGGCGGCTTATCTCAATCCCGCCTGGTACGGCGCTATTACGTCGCAAGATGCCTGGACATGGGCATTTCTCGATCTCATCGGCCAGGTGAAATTCCTCACGCTTTTTGCGCTGCTGTTTGGTGCGGGACTGCAAATGTTGCTGCCGCGTGGCAGACGCTGGATCCAGTCGCGGCTCACCCTGTTAGTCTTGTTGGGCTTTATTCACGGATTGTTATTCTGGGACGGCGATATTCTGCTGGCTTACGGGCTGGTGGGCTTAATCAGCTGGCGGCTGGTGCGCGATGCGCCATCGGTAAAAAGCCTGTTTAATACCGGCGTCATGTTGTATCTGGTAGGGCTTGGCGTTTTGCTGCTGCTGGGGTTGATTTCTGACAGCCAGACTAGTCGCGCCTGGACGCCGGATGCGTCCGCCATTTTGTATGAAAAATACTGGAAACTTCACGGCGGCGTGGAAGCCATCAGTAACCGAGCCGATGGAGTAGGGAACAGTTTACTGGCACTGGGTGCGCAGTATGGCTGGCAACTGGCGGGGATGATGCTAATTGGCGCGGCATTGATGCGTAGCGGTTGGCTGAAAGGGCAGTACAGCTTGCGCCACTATCGCCGTACCGGTTTTGTGCTGGTGGCGATTGGGCTGATGATTAACCTTCCTGCTATCGCACTACAATGGCGGCTGGACTGGGCGTATCGCTGGTGCGCCTTCTTACTTCAGATGCCGCGTGAACTGAGTGCGCCATTTCAGGCGATGGGTTATGCGTCGTTGCTGTTCGGCTACTGGCCACAATTAAGCCGTTTTAAGCTGGTGCTGGCGATCGCCTGCGTCGGACGGATGGCGCTGACCAACTACCTGTTACAAACGCTAATTTGTACCACGCTGTTTTATCATCTCGGTTTGTTTATGCAGTTTGACCGTCTGGAATTGCTGGCGTTTGTTATTCCGGTATGGCTGGCGAATATCCTCTTCTCTGTTATCTGGCTACGTTACTTCCGCCAGGGGCCGGTAGAATGGCTCTGGCGTCAGCTAACCCTCCGTGCTGCCGGATCTGCATTGTCTAAAACATCAAGATAACGATCTCGATCACATTCATTAACAAAACGGCTGTAACCGTTTCCATTGCTGTGACTCGATTCACGAAGTCCTGTATTCAGTGCTGACAAAATAGCCGCCAGCAAGCAGTAACCTACTGCAATCTCACAACAGGTAGTGAATATGATCACCATTCGTGATGTAGCGCGTCAGGCTGGCGTCTCTGTGGCAACGGTTTCCCGGGTGCTAAATAACAGTACTCTGGTGAGTGCGGACACGCGTGAAGCGGTAATGAAAGCCGTGAGTGAACTGGATTACCGACCAAACGCCAATGCCCAGGCGCTGGCAACCCAGGTGAGCGATACCGTTGGCGTGGTGGTGATGGACGTTTCTGATGCATTTTTCGGCGCACTGGTGAAAGCCGTCGATCTCGTCGCCCAACAACATCAGAAATATGTATTGATTGGCAACAGCTATCATGAAGCGGAAAAAGAGCGTCACGCCATCGAGGTGTTAATTCGCCAGCGTTGTAATGCGTTGATTGTTCATTCAAAAGCGTTAAGCGACGACGAACTGGCGCAGTTTATGGACAACATTCCCGGTATGGTGCTGATTAACCGCGTTGTACCGGGTTACGCTCATCGTTGCGTTTGCCTGGATAATCTCAGCGGTGCCCGAATGGCGACGCGCATGTTGCTGAATAACGGGCATCAACGCATCGGTTATCTTTCTTCCAGCCACGGCATTGAAGATGACGCAATGCGCAAAGCAGGCTGGATGAGTGCGCTGAAAGAGCAGGATATTGTTCCGCCGGAAAGCTGGATTGGCACCGGCACGCCGGACATGCCCGGCGGTGAGGCGGCAATGGTCGAGCTACTGGGACGCAATCTGCAACTTACTGCTGTGTTTGCTTATAACGACAATATGGCCGCTGGCGCACTGACGGCATTAAAAGATAATGGCATTGCAATTCCGTTACATCTCTCCATCATCGGTTTTGATGATATCCCCATTGCCCGTTACACCGATCCGCAATTAACGACCGTGCGTTATCCCATTGCTTCGATGGCAAAATTAGCTACTGAACTGGCCTTGCAGGGCGCAGCAGGCAACATTGATCCGCGAGCCAGCCACTGTTTTATGCCGACGTTAGTGCGTCGGCATTCTGTCGCAACACGCCAGAATGCGGCGGCGATCACTAACTCAACAAATCAGGCGATGTAACCGCTTTCAATCTGTGAGTGATTTCACAGTATCTTAACAATGCGATAGCTATGATTGCACCGTTTTAACGTTGTAACCTATATGTAACAGTGAATAATCACTTTTATCGAGGCTATAGCGTCATAACAACAATTAAAGCCGTTTTCTGGAGCGTTACCGGGCATGGAAGAACGAATTTTAAAACGTGAGCTTCGGCGTTCAGTAACACTTCATTAACTATACTGCCCCGCCGAGCATTTATCTCAAGCACTACCCTGCATAAGAAAAACCGGAGATACCATGAATAAGAAGGTGTTAACCCTGTCTGCTGTGATGGCCAGCATGTTATTCGGTGCCGCTGCACACGCTGCTGATACCCGTATTGGTGTGACGATTTATAAATATGACGATAACTTTATGTCCGTGGTGCGTAAGGCTATCGAACAAGATGCGAAAGCCGCGCCAGACGTCCAGTTGCTGATGAATGATTCACAGAATGACCAGTCCAAGCAGAACGATCAGATTGACGTGCTGTTGGCGAAAGGGGTGAAGGCGCTGGCAATCAACCTGGTTGACCCGGCTGCTGCGGGTACAGTGATTGAGAAAGCGCGCGGACAAAACGTACCAATCGTTTTCTTCAACAAAGAGCCTTCCCGTAAGGCGCTGGATAGCTACGACAAAGCCTACTACGTTGGCACCGACTCGAAAGAGTCTGGCATTATTCAGGGCGATTTGATTGCTAAACACTGGGCGGCGAATCAGGGTTGGGATCTCAACAAAGATGGTCAGATTCAGTTCGTACTGCTGAAAGGTGAACCGGGCCATCCGGATGCAGAAGCACGTACCACTTACGTGATTAAAGAACTGAACGACAAAGGCATCAAAACGGAACAGTTACAGTTAGATACTGCTATGTGGGACACCGCTCAGGCGAAAGATAAGATGGACGCCTGGCTGTCTGGCCCGAACGCCAACAAAATCGAAGTGGTTATTGCTAACAACGATGCGATGGCAATGGGCGCGGTAGAAGCACTGAAAGCGCACAATAAGTCCAGCATTCCGGTGTTTGGCGTCGATGCGCTGCCAGAAGCTCTGGCACTGGTGAAATCCGGTGCACTGGCGGGCACGGTGCTGAACGATGCTAACAACCAGGCGAAAGCGACCTTTGATCTGGCGAAAAACCTGGCCGATGGCAAAGGTGCGGCTGATGGCACCAACTGGAAAATCGACAATAAAGTTGTCCGCGTTCCTTATGTTGGCGTAGATAAAGACAACCTGGCTGAATTCAGCAAGAAATAAGACTGATTGGGCGCAGTCGTTTACTGCGCCCTTATTGTATGGCCAACAAGGTAAAATTATATGGTCAGCTCAACGGCTTCGTCTTCCGGGGAATACTTGTTGGAAATGAGCGGTATCAACAAGTCCTTTCCCGGTGTTAAGGCACTTGATAGCGTTAATTTAAAAGTCCGGCCACATTCTATCCATGCATTAATGGGAGAAAACGGCGCAGGAAAATCGACATTATTAAAATGCCTGTTTGGTATTTATCAAAAAGACTCCGGCACCATTTTATTCCAGGGTAAAGAGATCGATTTTCATTCTGCCAAAGAAGCACTGGAAAATGGTATTTCGATGGTACACCAGGAGTTAAATCTGGTATTACAACGGTCGGTGATGGACAACATGTGGCTGGGGCGATATCCCACCAAAGGCATGTTTGTCGATCAGGACAAAATGTACCGTGAAACCAAAGCGATTTTTGATGAACTGGATATTGATATCGATCCGCGTGCGCGGGTCGGGACATTATCTGTTTCGCAAATGCAAATGATCGAAATCGCCAAAGCGTTTTCCTATAACGCGAAAATCGTGATTATGGATGAGCCGACTTCTTCGTTAACCGAAAAAGAGGTCAATCATCTGTTCACTATTATTCGTAAATTAAAAGAGCGCGGCTGCGGTATTGTTTATATCTCGCATAAAATGGAAGAAATTTTCCAGTTATGTGATGAAGTCACCGTATTGCGTGACGGTCAGTGGATCGCCACCGAACCGCTGGCAGGGCTGACGATGGACAAGATCATCGCCATGATGGTTGGGCGTTCTCTTAACCAGCGTTTCCCGGACAAACAAAACACGCCAGGCGAAGTGATTCTGGAAGTGCGTAACCTGACGTCGCTGCGCCAGCCTTCCATCCGCGATGTTTCGTTTGATCTGCACAAAGGGGAGATCCTCGGTATTGCCGGTCTGGTGGGAGCGAAACGTACTGATATCGTTGAGACGTTATTTGGTATTCGCGAGAAATCGGCTGGCACCATTACGTTGCACGGCAAAAAGATCAATAACCATAACGCCAACGAAGCTATTAACCACGGATTTGCACTGGTGACCGAAGAGCGCCGCTCGACGGGAATTTATGCCTATCTGGATATTGGTTTTAACTCGTTAATTTCCAATATTCGCAACTACAAAAATAAAGTTGGGTTACTGGATAACTCGCGGATGAAAAGCGATACCCAGTGGGTTATTGATTCAATGCGGGTAAAAACGCCGGGGCATCGAACACAAATTGGTTCGCTCTCCGGCGGTAATCAGCAAAAGGTGATTATTGGTCGCTGGCTGCTAACGCAACCAGAAATATTAATGCTCGATGAACCGACGCGCGGTATTGATGTCGGGGCGAAGTTTGAAATTTATCAGTTAATTGCTGAACTGGCGAAGAAAGGCAAGGGGATTATTATTATCTCCTCAGAAATGCCAGAGTTGTTAGGGATAACAGACCGTATTCTGGTGATGAGCAATGGTCTCGTTTCCGGAATTGTCGATACAAAAACAACAACGCAAAACGAAATTCTGCGTCTTGCGTCTTTGCACCTTTAAGATTAGGGGCTTCCCATGAGTGCGTTAAATAAGAAAAGTTTTCTTACTTACCTGAAAGAGGGCGGTATTTACGTCGTTCTTTTAGTTTTGCTGGCGATTATAATTTTCCAGGATCCTACTTTTTTAAGTCTGTTGAACTTAAGTAATATTCTTACCCAGTCATCGGTACGTATTATTATCGCGCTTGGCGTGGCAGGGTTAATTGTCACCCAGGGAACCGACCTTTCTGCCGGGCGCCAGGTAGGGCTGGC
The DNA here is from genome assembly GCF_002966005.1 of Escherichia sp. MOD1-EC5433. NCBI lineage: Bacteria > Pseudomonadati > Pseudomonadota > Gammaproteobacteria > Enterobacterales > Enterobacteriaceae > Escherichia > Escherichia sp. MOD1-EC5433. The sequence goes on from NZ_PTRL01000003.1 coordinate 436,261, forward strand.
AGCGGTGGTGGCAGCGACGTTATTGCAGTCGATGGAAAACGCCAACAAAGTGTTCCCGGAAATGGCGACGATGCCGATTGCGCTGGTTATTCTGATTGTCTGTGCCATTGGTGCGGTTATCGGTTTAATCAACGGGCTGATTATCGCTTATCTCAACGTGACGCCGTTCATTACCACGCTCGGCACGATGATTATCGTCTACGGCATTAACTCGCTCTATTACGATTTTGTGGGTGCGTCACCGATTTCCGGTTTTGATAGCGGTTTCTCCACCTTTGCCCAGGGCTTTATTGCATTGGGGAGTTTCCGGCTCTCTTACATCACCTTCTACGCGCTGATTGCCGTGGCGTTCGTTTGGGTACTGTGGAACAAAACCCGCTTCGGTAAGAACATTTTTGCTATCGGCGGTAACCCGGAAGCGGCGAAGGTTTCTGGTGTCAACGTCGGCCTGAATCTGCTGATGATTTATGCGCTGTCTGGTGTGTTCTATGCCTTCGGCGGAATGTTAGAAGCCGGACGTATCGGCTCTGCGACTAACAACCTCGGCTTTATGTATGAGCTGGATGCTATCGCGGCGTGCGTGGTGGGCGGCGTATCGTTCAGCGGCGGTGTGGGGACGGTGATTGGCGTGGTGACCGGGGTAATTATCTTTACGGTCATCAACTATGGCCTGACGTACATCGGCGTAAACCCATACTGGCAGTACATCATCAAAGGGGCGATTATTATCTTCGCCGTGGCGCTGGATTCACTGAAATACGCGCGTAAGAAGTGATATGAATGTGGCTCGCATTCGGTCATAAATGCACATAACATCATGATCTGTGTGGTTTTTTAGGCCGGATAAGGCGTTTACGCCGCATCCGGCGACAGGAACCAAATGCCGGATGCGACGCTGGTTCTACAACGTTACCGGGTGTTCTTTTTCTCCTTTCTTAAACTTCACTTCCCCGAGATCAATACACCCCACCGGACAGACATGACCGCAAAGCAGACAACCGACGCACTTCTCGGTATTACAGTGCGGCGTGCGCGATTTCTCATCCCATTCCATCGCCTGATGCCCACCGTCGTAGCAGGAAATATAACAGCGCCCACAGCCGACACATTTATCAAGATTAATATGGGGATAGACGATATAACTGCGGTCTAAATCTTCCGCCGGGACAATATTATGATTCGCCAGGCCAACCATCTCCTGCAATGAATCAAACCCCTGATCGGCAAGATAATGCGACAACCCGCTCGTCATATCTTCCACAATGCGATAACCGTATTGCATGATGCCAGTGGTCACCTGCAACGTCGCCGCGCCGAGTAATAAAAACTCCGCTGCATCTTCCCAGGTCTCAATACCACCGATACCGCTAATCGGGAAATCACGCAGTTCCGGATGGGTACGCATTTGCTGAATAAAGCGCAGGGCGATTGGTTTCACCGCTTTACCGGAATAACCGGAAATACTCGATTTACCGTTGACGATCGGCATACCAATTTTCTGATTCAGATCGATATTGGTGATGGATTTGACGGTGTTAATCGCCGCAATGCCATCTGCGCCGCCACGCTTCGCCGCCAGCGCCACTTCGCACATATCACCGATATTCGGCGTCATCTTCGCCAGCATTGGCAGCGTGGAACCACGTTTCACTGCCCGACAATATTTTTCTACCAGCTCCGGGCTTTGCCCGACATCGCTACCCATCGCATGAGAAGTCATTTGCGGACAGGAGAAGTTACACTCGATCATATCCGCGCCAGCTTCTTGTACCAGGCGCGCCAGATCCTCCCATTGTTGCTCATTTTCCCCCATGATCGAGGCGATCAGCACCTTGTCAGGGTAATCTTCTTTCAACCGACGCAGAGCGGCCAGATTTTCCTCCAGGGGATGTTCGGCAATCTGCTCCATGTTTTTGAAGCCAATAAAACCGGTATCTTCTTTCACCAGATGATCAAAACGAGGCGAAACTTCGTTAGCGATAAAAAAGCCGATCGTTTTGAACACCACGCCGCCCCAGCCGGTGTCGTAGGCTTTGGCGCACATCTCGTAGCAGTTGCCGACCGGCGAAGAAGAGAGGCAGAACGGGTTGGGAAACTTCACGCCGCAAAAGGTAATAGAAAGATCTTTCGTTAACATGAGCAAGCTCCCTCTAAATAGTGATGAATCGCCCCGGCGGCTTCTTTCCCGGTCTTGACGGCATAAACCACGGTTTTGTCACCCTCAACAATATCGCCAGCGGCAAACAGTTGTGGGTCGCGAGTCTGGTAATTTTTCGTTTCGATGATGTTGCGCTTCGGCTCCAGCGCCGCAAAAGCGGTAAGTTCGGCATGTTGACCGACGGCGAGAATAATTTTGTCCGCTGCCATTGTCAGTTCGCCCGGCAAACGAACATGTTTAAAGGTAACTTTATTGCCCTCTACCGCCACTGGCGTAAAGCCATCAATAATCGATACCCCCAATTTCTGGGCGCTGGTGAACTCTTTCTTGCTTGCCGGAAATTCATCTAACTCTTCGCGCGCTACACAGGTCACCGCCTGGCAGCCGAGAACTTTCAGCGTGCTGGCAACGTCCATCGCGACATCGCCGCCGCCAATAATTAATGCGCTTTGCGGGATGCTGATATCGCCTTGTGCCTGACGCGCGCGTTGCAGGAAATCGACGGCGATCTCAACGTCGCTATGCTCAAACAGCGGCAGCCGAGAACCGCTCGATAACCCCACGGTGACCAGCACTGCGCGGTTTTCTGCTTTCAGTTGTTCCAGCGAAAGCGTTTTGCCAATTTCACAGTTGCACTTAATGGCTACACCCATTTTTTCGATGCGAGCGATTTCTGCTTCCAGCACCGACTGCGGTAAACGAAATTGCGGAATACCGTTACACAACCAGCCACCGGGCTGCGCTTCTTTTTCATAAATTGTGACGTCGTAGCCCAGATTGGTCAGCGTCACGCTGGCTTGTAATCCGGCAGGACCAGCACCAATAATCGCGACTTTACCGCGCGTCTTGCTGCCTGGTTGATAAATTTCCATTCCAGTTTGTTGTTCAAAATCAGTAACAAAACGTTGTAAGCGACCAATATCAATGGGGTCATCGACACCCGCACGGGTACAACCGCTCTGGCATAATTTTTCCGTAGGGCACACTCTGGCGCAAACGGCACCGAGCGCATTATTTTCGCGAATTGTCTCGGCAGCACCTTTAAAATTACGAAAATAGATTGAGCGAATAAATTTCCCCGGATCGGTTTGCGCCGGGCAAGCCTGGCTGCAGGGCGCGTCGTAACATAATAAACAGCGGGAGGCTTCTTTAATCGCCAGTAAAGGCGTAAAAGCCGGAGTGAGTTCATCCAGATAATTTTGTTGCGGCATGTGATCTTCCTTAATGCTATGGGTAATTAAGGCGAACGCCTGTTTTACCCGCAATACTTCAAGTGGCATGTGCTGCGACATCGCACCTTTCTGCAACTCAAATTATTTTGGGTAAATATAACGTACTAATATTAAGGCTAAGCGTGTGGGGGAATTTAAACTGTGAAAAGATTCACAAATAGCTGCGGTTCAGAATGTTATATCCGCAGCCTGAGGGTGAACTAATAATTATTCTCAATAATTAGCAAGAGGAAGAAATAATATTATCGGTAAAAAATAAGATAAATAATCATGCCGATGGATAAAAGTCCGAAGCCGCTATATGCCACTATATAAGCGAAGAAGAGTCCGGGATTTTTGTCACGCCAGACATACACTGGTTCCAGGGAATTTTTAACCCGTTTATCAATTGCGCCAGCACGCCAGCCTTTCCAGGCTTCGCGAAAACAAAATACAGGGATCAGGAAAAAAACGGCAATGACAAAAAACTGCTGAACATCCATAACTACTTTCCTTGTTTCTTTTCTAATTCAAGTAATTGTTCGGGGGTAACGGCCGGATACCCCTGCGCATCTTCCGGCACCTGGTGCATTGCCGGAATAGGAACCAGCGGACCTAAAAAGCGTGGCTCACGTTTAAAGATATAAAGATCAGCCAGAGCGCCGAAACGAGCGGCAAATTCACGAATACGTACCGACCACATATCTTTGGGTGATGGTACGGCATAACACTGCGCCTGAATACCCATATGCAGAGCGATAAATAATGCCCGCTCACAGTGGAAACGCTGAGTGATAATAATGAAGTCGTTAGTATCGAACACTTTGCGCGTGCGTACGATAGAGTCGAGGGTTCGAAAACCTGCGTAGTCGAGAACAATATCAGCCGGATCGACACCAGCGGCAATTAAATCTTTGCGCATGGTCATCGGTTCGTTATAACTCTGCAACGCGTTATCGCCGCTAAGTAATAGATAATTCACCTTACCGCTGTTATAGGCATTTATTGCGCCCTGAATACGGTAGCGGTAATACTGATTAATCACCCCGGTGCGATAATACTTCGCGGTGCCAAGTACCACGCCGACCTGGCGGTAGGGGAGATCCTGTAACTCGTCGTAGATATAAGGCGCAGTTTTCCAGCTCATCCAGCGATCGAGGCCGAGCACAGTCAACAGCAGCAAGCCGATCAGGACTAACAGGCTGTAAAACACGCGCTTTAACATGCAGAAAACTCGATCTTGGGGAATTTCAATCAGGCTACTTTACCTGCGGGCTTTGCGCAAGAAACGGCAAACTGTTTGCCGGGATTTTCGACACCAGGATAAGTTGGCAAGCCTGATGCGACGCTTATCAGTGTGCCAGACCTGTAGGCCGGACAAGGCGTTCACGCCGCATCCGGCACCAGGCTTAAGCGAGAAGAACGCGGTCGATATTGTTGCAGCCGAGAGCTTTAAGCGTTGCGGAGGTTGCATCCCACTGAATCAACGGCGCATCGGCTTTTTCTGCCAGAATCGCGCGCTGAATATCCGGGTAGTCATAACCCTTGAGATTCAACAGAATTAACGCTCCTTGTAATGGCGGCAGAGTCGGGTTAAACGCCGCGTTTTCAGCGTAGCTACCGCTGAAAATACGACCGTCTTTACATTCCAGCGCCACGCCGCTTGGGGAGTTGCTGTAAGGCATGTGTGAACGGTTTGCCGCTGCAATTGCCGCCCGAGAAAGCGCATCGCCGGTCAGTGCAAAGCCGTGATCCTGCTCGTCCATCAGCAGCGTTTTAATCTCCAGATCTTTCGGTCCAAAAGCATCCGGCAGATAGTCACGCAGCGCGTGCGCTTCGCGACCCGGTAGATGAATACGCAGATCCAGACCGCTATTCAGTTCATTCATAAACTGACGGCAGTGACCGCAAGGCGTGTAGTTAACGGTGATAGCGGCGAGTGCTTTCTCACCGCTCAACCAGGCGTGGCTGATAGCACTTTGTTCAGCATGAACGGTTTGCTGCATTGTCGCGCCAATAAATTCCATATTGGCACCAAAATACCAGGTTCCACTCACGCCGCGCGCAATAGCGCCAACATTAAAATTCGACAATGGCGTGCGGGCACAGGCCGCCGCCAGCGGCAGCAGTGCGAAAGCCAGCGCGTCTTCGTCCAGCCCCGTTGCGCTCTTCAGCGAAGAGACCTGCTCTTTGGTCAACAACGCGGGAAAATACTTGTCTGCCAGAATGGGTTCCAGTGCAGATTGCAAGTTATCCGCAAGTTGGGCAAAAGCAGTTTGAAAACGTGGATGCATGGCGTTGCCTCATAATCATGTAATGGGATAACAGTTTACGAACCCGTTATGCCTTTATATGTGATCTGAATCTCATTAATTATGCAACGCGTGAAACTTACATCAAAAATGCGCGACGCATCGCAAAATTTTAGCCCATTACAGCCAGAATTATCGGGAAAAGGAACGGTGCGATCAGCGAGGTAATAATCCCGCACAGCACCAGTGCCAGCGAACTAAATGCGCCTTCCTGATAATCCAGCTCGGCACAGCGTGCCGTACCGAGGGCGTGTGAGGCCGTCCCCATCGCCAGACCGCGCGCCGCTTTGGTGCGAATACGCATCGCATTAAGCAATGTATGACCAAACACCGCGCCCAGAATACCGACGAAAATGACGCAAACTGCGCTAATTGCAGGGATACCGCCAATACTGCCGCCAACCGCCATCGCAATTGGCGTAGTCACCGATTTCGGCAGGATTGACGCGGCGATTTCCGGTGAAGCGCCCATCAGCAATGCCACGGACGTGCCTGTCACCATCGCGACCACGCTGCCGATAAAGCAAATGGTGATGATCGACTTCCAGCGCGCGCGGATCTGATGCAGCTGTTCATATAAAGGATAGGCCAGCGCCACCACCGCCGGTTGCAGCAGATCGTTTAAAACCTCACTCCCTTTAAAATAGCTGTCGTAAGAGATACCGGTCAGCATTAAAAAAGGAATGATCACCACCATTGCCACCAGCAACGGGTTGAGCAATGGAAATTTATACCGGGCTGCCAGTTTGCGGGCGGCAAAAAAGACAATCAATGTCAGCGGTAACGACCACCAGATATTCGCCATCATTTCTCTGATCCTTTCTGACCTATGACTTTACGTTCACCGTGTACCAGGTGCGAACTCCAGCTCACCACCAGAAAAACCACCAGCGTACTAATGGCACAGGAAACCACTACCGGGCCAAACTGTGCGCGTAGCAAATCAAAATATTGCATAACGCCTACGCCAATCGGCACAAACAATAGCGCCATATAGCGAATCAGTACGTAGCACCCCGGATTAACCCACTTCGCCGGAAGAATTTGCAAGGCCAGCAGGACAAAGAGGATCAGCATCCCGATGATGCTGCCCGGAATGGTTACCGGTAGCAGGGAAGCAATGAAAATGCCTGCATACAGGCAGGCATAAATAAGGACAAAAGCGCGTAAATATTGCCAGATAATGTTCAGTGTCTTACTCATGATCAACACCCCAGATGAGATGGATTCATCATACAATTAATCTGTAAAACGTGCTACCGATCACATCATGAAATCTGAGCATAGTTGAATTACAGGAGACGGAGATCGGGCAAGCGCCCAATTCAGAGGTCTAATTCTGGTTCAAAAAGTGCAGAAACCGACTTAGCGCACGGGAGGGCGTTTCGTTATTACGCCAGAACACGCCGACGCTGCCTTTCTGTTCTATCTTCGGCAGATTCAGGATCACCAGTTGCCCCTGACTGGCATAGCGTTGCGCCAGACGTAAAGAGAGTATAGAAATCATGTCGCTGCTTTGTAGCAGGTTGGTGCTGACGTTCATTGACGCCGATTCAATGGTGTTTTCTGGCAGCATCACGCCATGTTCTACCAGCGCATTATCAATACTGAGACGAATAGGTGTCCCGGTCGGCCAGACTATCCAGCGCCAGTTAGCCAGATCATTCCAGCCAAGAGCGGCATATTTCGCCAGTGGATGGTTCGGGCGAGCGACAAAGCACACAGGCTCGGTGTAGAGCACCTGATAATTCAGCGGCAGTTGCAGCGCACGACCACCAATACGACCAACCACTACATCCACAGAACCTGCCAGCAGGTCTTGCAGTAATGGCGTCATCACCTTCTCTTCGATATTCAGGTGCAGCGTCGGCATCTCTTGTAGCAAATGCAAAATCGCCTGGGATACGCAGTCAGTGGCGACAGGAGAACAACCTATTTTCAGACTGCCGACCAGTCCGCCTTGTTTAAAGCGCGCCAGTTCATGCTGCGATCGCTCCATGTCGTTGATTAACCGTTGAGCATGTTGCAGTAACAATTTGCCGCCTTCGGTTGGACGTAGCCCTTTGCTGTGCCGCTCAAAGAGTGTGAGGCCGATCTCATCTTCGAGTTGTGACAGCCATTTCGACAGCGCAGGCTGGGTGATATTCATCATCCGCGCTACATGGGTCAGATTGCCTTGTTCGCCCAGCGCCACCAGCATTTGCAGGTGATGAAGTTTTAATTTCTGCGCCCAGTTTGCCATTTGCCATAACCTCCAGGTTATCTCTCTGCCGAAAATGCCATTGTACATTTCATCTCTTTAATCACAATATCGCAACATATACAAAACAATAGAAACATCTACCTTACCTGCACTGAGGCATTCACTATGACTCAACGACGTGATTTACAAGCACTGATCGATGCCGCTCCGGTCGGCAAGATGCAGTGGCGCGTTATCATCTGCTGTTTTCTGGTGGTAATGCTCGATGGTTTTGACACGGCGGCTATCGGCTTTATCGCTCCCGATATTCGTACTCACTGGCAACTCTCCGCAGGCGATCTCGCGCCGCTGTTTGGTGCGGGTCTGTTGGGATTAACCGCAGGCGCACTGCTTTGCGGCCCGTTGTCCGATCGCTTTGGGCGCAAACGGGTCATTGAGTTGTGCGTCTTTTTATTTGGTGCGCTAAGTCTTGCCTCTGCTTTTTCACCAGATCTGCAAACACTGGTAATCCTGCGCTTTCTCACCGGGTTAGGGCTTGGCGGCGCAATGCCGAATACCATCACCATGACGTCGGAATATCTGCCAGCTCGTCGTCGCGGCGCGCTGGTAACGCTGATGTTTTGCGGTTTCACGCTGGGGTCAGCCTTTGGCGGGATTGTCAGCGCACAACTGGTGCCGGTGATTGGCTGGCACGGCATTCTGGTGCTGGGAGGCGTATTACCGCTGATTTTATTTGTCGCGCTGCTGGTGGTTTTGCCGGAATCGCCTCGCTGGCAGGTGCGCCGCCAGTTACCGCAGGCGGTAATTGCAAAAACCGTGAGTGCCATGACTCACGAGCGTTATGTCGATACCCACTTTTATCTCAATGAACCAGCAGCTATTGCCAAAGGCAGCATTCGCCAGTTGTTTGCCGGGCGTCAGTTAACCATCACGTTGATGCTGTGGGTCGTTTTCTTTATGAGCTTGCTGATCATTTACCTGCTCTCAAGCTGGATGCCGACGCTGCTTAACCATCGTGGTATCGACCTGCAACATGCGTCCTGGGTCACCGCCGCATTCCAGATTGGCGGCACGTTGGGCGCGCTGGCGCTGGGCGTACTGATGGATAAATTCAATCCTTTCCGCGTGTTGGCTGTGAGCTATGCCATAGGCGTTGTATGCATCGTGATGATTGGCCTAAGCCAGGACGGATTATGGCTGATGGCACTGGCTGTCTTTGGCACTGGCATTGGCATCAGCGGATCGCAAGTGGGGCTGAACGCGCTGACCGCCACGCTCTACCCAACGCAAAGCCGCGCCACGGGCGTGAGCTGGTCAAACGCCGTCGGCCGCTGCGGTGCGATTGTCGGTTCGCTTTCTGGCGGCGTGATGATGGCGATGAATTTCTCTTTCGACACTCTGTTTTTCATTATCGCTGTGCCTGCGGCGATCAGTGCGGTGATGTTAACGCTGCTGATTACCGTCGTTCGCCAGTCGACCTCTGTCCCTGACTCACTGCCTCGCGCAGGCGTTGTGAACGAATAAGGAGCATCTCAATGACTGATAACAATCAAAATAGCCGCGAGCAATTTTATCAGCATATTTCCGGGCAAAACCTGACCCCGCTGTGGGAGTCGTTGCACCATCTGGTGCCGAAAACGCCCAACGCTAATTGTGCGCCAGCGTACTGGAATTATCAGGAGATCCGCCCGTTGTTGCTGGAGAGCGGCAGCCTGATTGGCGCGAAAGAGGCGGTGCGTCGCGTACTGGTGCTGGAAAACCCGGCGCTGCGCGGTCAGTCCTCCATTACCGCCACCTTGTATGCCGGTTTGCAACTGATCATGCCAGGCGAAGTGGCACCAAGCCATCGTCATAACCAGTCGGCGCTGCGTTTTATTGTTGAAGGTAAAGGCGCATTTACCGCCGTTGATGGCGAACGCACGCCAATGAATGAGGGCGATTTTATCCTGACCCCGCAGTGGCGCTGGCACGATCACGGTAATCCTGGCGACGAACCGGTTATCTGGCTCGATGGACTGGATCTGCCATTAGTGAACACTCTGGGCTGCGGTTTTGCCGAAGATTATCCGGAAGAGCAACAACCGGTAACGCGCAAAGAGGGGGATTACCTGCCGCGTTATGCCGCCAATATGTTGCCGCTGCGCCATCAGACGGGGAACTCTTCGCCGATCTTTAACTATCGTTATGACCGCAGCCGCGAAGTGCTGCACGATTTAACCCGCCTGGGCGATGCCGATGAGTGGGATGGCTACAAAATGCGCTACGTCAACCCGGTCACCGGCGGGTATCCGATGCCGTCGATGGGCACTTTCCTGCAACTGTTGCCGAAAGGGTTCGCCTCCCGCGTGGCGCGTACTACTGACAGCACCATCTACCACGTGGTGGAGGGCGGCGGGCAGGTCACTATCGGCAATGAAACCTTCACCTTTAGTGCAAAAGATATCTTCGTGGTGCCGACCTGGCACGGCGTGTCGTTCCAGACCACGCAAGATACCGTTTTATTTAGTTTTTCGGACAGACCGGTACAAGAAGCCCTGGGGCTGTTCCGCGAAGCGCGTTATTAATTTGGGAGAGAAAAAATGACTCAATACGTATTCGAACCGCAAGCGCCCGTTACCGTACCGGTTGTTGGCAGTGATGAACAATTCCCCGTGCGCCGCGTTTACTGCGTCGGGCGTAACTATGCTGCCCACGCCCGCGAAATGGGCTTCGATCCGGATCGTGAACCGCCATTCTTCTTCTGCAAACCAGCGGATGCCGTTGTTCCGGTTGCCGCTGGCGAAATGCTGGCGCTGCCGTATCCGGCGCAGACCGATAACTACCATTATGAAATTGAGCTGGTAGTGGCAATTGGTAAAAAGGGCAGCGATATCCCGCTGGAAAACGCCCATGAATATGTCTGGGGTTATGCCACGGGGCTTGATATGACTCGTCGCGATCGTCAAATGGAGATGCGCCAGATGGGGCGTCCGTGGGAAATTGGTAAAGCGTTTGATCTCTCTGCGCCCATCGCGCCGCTGCACAAAGCCAGCGAAACCGGCGGTATTGATAACGCGCCAATCTGGTTACAGGTTAACGGCGAAGATCATCAGCGCAGCGATATTCGTCATCTCATCTGGTCAGTGAATGAAACCATCAGCTACCTGTCCGGCTTCTTTGAACTGCAACCGGGCGATCTGATCTTCACCGGCACGCCGGAAGGTGTTGGCCCGGTGGTGAAAGGTGATGTGATCACGGGCAACGTTGAGGGTTTAACCCCTATCGCGGTGAAGATTGTCTGAGGTGCAAGATGAAGCTGTACAGTTTTTTTAATAGTTCAGCGTCGTACCGGGTACGCATTGCGCTGGCTCTGAAGAGCATTGATTACCAGACCGAAGGGGTGAATATCCGTATTGGTCAGCAAAACGAACTGGCCTACCGGCGGATGAATCCGGTCGGGCTGGTGCCGACGCTGCTGACCGATGATGGCGAGTCACTCGGTCAATCGCTGGCGATAATTGACTGGCTGGATCGTCATTACCCGCAAGTTCCGCTGTTACCGCAGGAAGAACCGGCTCGCAACAAGGTGCTGGAAATTGTCTATGCCATCGCTTGCGACATTCATCCTCTGAATAACCTGCGCGTGCTGCGCTACCTGACCGAAGAACTGAACGTCAGTGAAGAAGAGAAAAAACGCTGGTATGCGCACTGGATCCAGCAAGGGTTAAGCGCGGTGGAACAACTGCTGCGCCAGAGCCAGTCGGGACAATTTTGCGTGGGCGAGACGCCGACGCTGGCAGACTGCTGCCTTGTCCCACAATGGGCAAATGCGTTACGCATGAACTGCGACCTGAATGCATATCCGCGCTGTAAAGCAGTGTACGACGCCTGCACGCAGCTGCCAGCGTTCATCGCTGCCGCACCGGAAAATCAACAAGATAAAATTTCAGCCTGACCAGGAGAACCATAATGACGAAAGTGACACGCGCAGTAATTGTGGGAGGCGGGATCGGCGGTGCGGCAACTGCGCTGTCACTGGCCCGCCAGGGGATCAAAGTGGTGCTGCTGGAAAAGGCGCATGAGATTGGTGAGATTGGCGCGGGCATCCAGCTGGGGCCGAACGCGTTTTCGGCGCTGGACAGCCTTGGCGTCGGCGAAATTGCCCGTCAGCGCGCGGTGTTTACCGATCACATCACTATGATGGACGCGGTAAACGCCGAAGAAGTGGTGCGCATTGATACCGGTCAGGCCTTTCGTGACCATTTCGGCGGCCCTTATGCGGTGATCCACCGCGTTGATATTCATGCCTCGGTGTGGGAAGCGGTACTGACCCACCCGGACGTCGAATATCACACCTCTACTAACGTCGTGGATATTCGCGAGACGCCGGACGATGTTACCGTTTTCGACGATCGCGGCAATAGCTGGAGCGGCGATATTCTGATTGGCTGTGATGGCGTGAAGTCAGTGGTGCGTCAGAGCTTATTAGGCGATGTGCCGCGCGTTACCGGGCATGTGGTCTACCGTGCGGTTATCGATTGTGCCGATATGCCGGAAGATTTGCGTATTAACGCGCCGGTACTGTGGGCGGGGCCGCACTGTCACCTGGTGCATTACCCTTTGCGCGGCGGCAAGCAGTATAACCTGGTGGTAACATTCCACAGTCGCCAGCAGGAAGAGTGGGGCGTGAAGGATGGCAGTAAAGAGGAAGTGCTTTCCTATTTTGAAGGCATTCATCCACGCCCGCGCCAGATGCTGGATAAACCGACCTCATGGCGACGCTGGTCAACTGCCGATCGCGAACCGGTGGCGAAGTGGGGAACGAAGCGCATAACGCTGGTGGGCGATGCGGCGCATCCGGTGGCGCAATATATGGCGCAGGGTGCCTGTATGGCACTGGAAGACGCGGTAACGCTCGGTAAGGCGCTGGCAGAATGTGACGGCGATGCGGCACAAGCCTTTGCGCTGTATGAGTCGGTACGTATTCCACGCACCGCGCGTATCGTCTGGTCGACACGTGAAATGGGGCGGGTATACCACGCTGCGGGGGTAGAACGGCAGGTGCGTAATCTGCTGTGGAAAGGGAAATCGCAGGCAGAGTTTTATCGTGGTATGGAGTGGCTGTACGGCTGGAAAGAAGATAACTGTCTGCAACCACGCTGAGCACTTTAATCCGCTGACCGGAGGCGCTACCATAGCGCCTCATTTTTTTGCGGGTGATGATATGCGTGTACTACTGGCGCCGATGGAGGGTGTGCTTGACTCTCTGGTGCGTGAATTGTTGACCGAAGTTAACGACTACGATCTGTGCATCACCGAATTTGTCCGCGTGGTCGATCAACTGCTGCCGGTAAAAGTCTTTCATCGCATTTGCCCTGAACTACAAAATGCCAGTCGAACGCCATCCGGTACGCTGGTGCGGGTACAACTGCTGGGGCAGTTCCCACAGTGGCTGGCGGAAAATGCTGCTCGTGCGGTGGAGTTAGGTTCCTGGGGCGTGGATCTCAATTGCGGCTGCCCATCGAAAACGGTTAACGGCAGCGGCGGTGGGGCGACGTTACTCAAAGATCCTGAACTCATCTACCAGGGTGCAAAAGCGATGCGCGAAGCTGTACCGGCGCATTTACCCGTCAGTGTGAAAGTGCGGCTTGGCTGGGACAGCGGCGAGAAGAAGTTTGAAATTGCCGATGCTGTTCAACAGGCCGGAGCCACGGAACTGGTGGTGCATGGGCGGACAAAAGAGCAGGGCTACCGTGCGGAGCATATTGACTGGCAGGCGATTGGCGAGATTCGCCAGCGGTTGAATATTCCGGTGATTGCCAACGGTGAAATCTGGGACTGGCAGAGTGCGCAACAATGTATGGCGATCAGCGGCTGCGACGCGGTGATGATTGGGCGCGGGGCGCTGAATATTCCCAACCTGAGCCGGGTGGTTAAATATAACGAACCGCGAATGCCGTGGCCGGAGGTCGTTGCTTTGCTGCAAAAATATACCCGTCTGGAAAAGCAGGGCGATACCGGGCTATATCACGTCGCGCGGATTAAACAGTGGTTGAGTTATTTGCGTAAAGAATACGATGAAGCAACGGAATTATTTCAGCATGTTCGGGTGTTGAATAATTCCACAGATATTGCAAGGGCTATTCAGGCAATTGATATAGATAAGCTGCGATAATAGTGGAATCGCAGCATATTAGAGACAATAAATCGCTTATTCAGCTTCATCATTTTGTTGCGCTCCTTTCATGTGCTAAGCCATATATCGCAACTGGCGCAAGGAGCGCGCAGGGGGCGGCCAATCGCCGCCGCCCCCTGCACCCCCGGGCTCTGGCGAACAAAATCGCCGCTGCGCGGTGCCCTCGGCTTATCCCTTACGGCTACCGGGTCGGGCGCGAGGTAACATCCCTGTAAGACGCGCCCTCAGCCCACATCCATGTGGGCTGCCCCGGCCTCCAGGGAACGCCTCGGCGATTTTGACGCCACCAACACCGGAGCGGTTTGTAAATCAAGTGCACAAAACATCTAATAACTAACCGTCATATCTGGTTTATCTGATATTTTAAAATATCATCTTAAATACGCCAGTCACCACCAGTAGCCCAATCAGGAAAATAATCAATACTGCCCAGAGTATAATTTTCATTGGCGTTCCTTTATTTGTGAGTGCTGAATAAGTATAGGTAAAAATGAAACCCTTTGCCGTTATCCATAAACGATTAAGATAAATCAGATGATATCATTCACTTACCGTATATTTTTCTGAATATGTCGTTTTATTGCTGCTGATGTATTGCCACGCGAAACTAAAAAATACATTGCAACACACGGTAATCTCCGCGCACCTTTTCTTACCTGATTATTCCCCCATGAATCGTGATTCCTTTTATCCAGCTATCGCCTGTTTTCCGCTGTTCCTCATTCTGGCTGGGTGTGCGCCTGTGCACGAAACCCGCCAGGCGTTAAGCCAGCAAACGCCCGCTGCGCAAGTTGACAGCGCATTACCCACGGCGCTGAAAAATGGTTGGCCAGACAGTCAGTGGTGGCTGGAATATCACGATAATCAACTCACTTCCTTAATTAATAGCGCACTACAGAACGCACCGGATATGCAGGTGGCTGAACAGCGCATTCAACTGGCTGAAGCGCAGGCGAAAGCTGTAGCCACTCAGGATGGTCCGCAGATCGATTTTTCTGCGGATATGGAGCGACAAAAAATGTCGGCGGAAGGGTTAATGGGGCCGTTTGCCCTGACCGATCCGGCGGCAGGTACTACCGGGCCGTGGTATACCAACGGTACTTTTGGTCTAACGGCGGGCTGGCATCTGGATATCTGGGGAAAGAATCGGGCTGAAGTCACAGCGCGCCTCGGTACGGTTAAAGCACGGGCGGCGGAACGCGAGCAAACCCGCCAATTGCTGGCTGGCAGTGTGGCTCGTCTGTACTGGGAGTGGCAAACCCAGGCGGCGTTAAACACGGTCTTGCAGCAAATCGAAAAAGAGCAGAACACCATTATCGCGACCGACCGCCAGCTATATCAGAACGGAATTACCTCTTCGGTTGAAGGTGTGGAAACCGATATTAATGCCAGTAAAACCCGGCAACAGCGCAATGATGTGGCGGGAAAAATGAAAATTATTGAGGCGCGGTTAAATGCGCTGACTAACAGCCAGACGAGCGGTTTAAAGCTGCATCCGGTTGTGCTGCCTGAAGTGACAAGTCAGCTTCCTGATGAACTGGGTTATTCCTTGCTGGCACGCCGTGCCGATTTGCAGGCGGCGCACTGGTACGTTGAATCATCCTTAAGTAGCATCGACGCGGCAAAAGCGGCCTTTTATCCCGACATAAACCTGATGGCCTTCCTGCAACAAGATGCGTTGCACTTAAGCGATCTGTTCCGACATTCCGCGCAGCAAATGGGTGTTACGGCAGGCCTGACGCTACCCATTTTCGATAGCGGTCGTCTTAACGCCAATCTCGATATTGCGAAAGCCGAAAGCAACTTGTCTATCGCCAGCTACAACAAAGCGGTGGTTGAGGCGGTGAATGACGTGGCGCGGGCAGCCAGTCAGGTTCAGACACTGGCGGAGAAAAACCAGCATCAGGCGCAAATTGAGCGCGATGCCCTGCGTGTGGTAGGTCTGGCGCAGGCACGCTTTAACGCGGGCATCATTGCTGGTTCCCGCGTCAGCGAAGCCAGAATCCCGGCGCTGCGTGAGCGAGCCAATGGCCTGTTATTGCAAGGGCAGTGGCTGGATGCCTCCATTCAACTCACCGGCGCGCTGGGCGGGGGCTATAAACGCTGATGATATGCGGCTTCTATACTTAACGTTTATTCAGCGTTAAGTGGAGAACTCCATGGCACAGGTCGCGATTATTACTGCCTCCGATTCGGGGATCGGAAAAGAGTGCGCGTTATTACTGGCGCAGCAAGGGTTTGATATTGGCATTACCTGGCACTCAGATGAAGAAGGGGCAAAAGATACCGCGCGTGAGGTAGTTAGCCACGGCGTCCGTGCGGAGATGGTGCAACTGGATCTCGGCAATCTACCAGAAGGTGCGCAGGCGCTGGAGAGACTCATTCAACGACTGGGGCGTATTGATGTGCTGGTGAATAACGCGGGGGCGATGACCAAAGCGCCGTTTCTTGATATGGCTTTTGATGAGTGGCGCAAGATTTTTACCGTTGATGTCGATGGTGCATTTTTATGCTCGCAAATTGCTGCCCGCCAGATGGTGAAACAGGGGCAGGGTGGTCGCATCATCAACATTACATCGGTACATGAACATACGCCGCTGCCGGATGCCAGCGCCTACACCGCCGCTAAACATGCACTCGGCGGGTTAACCAAAGCGATGGCGCTGGAACTGGTCAGGCATAAGATTCTGGTGAATGCGGTCGCGCCAGGTGCAATCGCCACGCCGATGAACGGCATGGATGACGGCGACGTGAAGCCCGACGCAGAGCCATCGATTCCCCTGCGGCGTTTCGGCGCAACGCATGAGATTGCCAGCCTGGTAGCCTGGCTATGTTCCGAAGGCGCAAATTACACCACCGGGCAGTCGTTAATTGTCGATGGTGGTTTTATGCTGGCGAATCCGCAGTTTAAGCCGGAGTAGTGCAATGGGATATGTGGATATTTCAATGGGTATGTTGTAGGCATGATAAGACGCGCCAGCGTCGCATCAGGCATGGAACACCTGATGTCGGATGCGGCGCGAACGACTTATCTGTGGCAACTGCTTTACGCCTGATTATCCGGCTTTTTCTTCCCGCGCCGTTTCAGCCACCAGCGCACGCCAACCACCAGAACCACGACCAAAATCAACCAGACCCAGTGTTTCAGATGCTGATCAAGACTGTGCAACCACGGCGCAATCACCTGACCACCGGCGTAACCGATAGTGGTAAAAATCAGCGCCCAGGCAAATGCGCCGAGAATATTCAGCGGCAGAAAGATTTTCGGCGGCAACTGACTGGCACCAATCAGCGTCGGGCCAATTACCCGAAAGCCATACATAAAACGCGTACCAATAACAAACAGATACGGATGGCGCTGGATCAGTTTCTGCGCCCGCTCAATTTTATCCTGATGCTTTGAGATACGACGCAACAGCTTGCCGCCAAACCGCCGTCCGCACAGATAAAGCACCTGGTCGCCAATCATGCCGCCAAGCGCCACAGAAAGAACCACTAGCGGGAATTTTAATAATCCCTGATGTGCCGCAACGCCTCCCAGCAAAGTCACGGTTTCACCCTCTGCCAGACTGCCGAGCACCAGCGCGGCATAACCATATTGTGAGATGAGTGTATTGAGATCCATAGGCCAGTCTGTCTCCCTTTGGTTGCCTGTAAGCATACACCCTGTGAATTGTTTGCGCAGAAAAAGGCGTTTCATCACGCGACGCAAATTTCACAACAGGGCAAAAAATAACCACAAGCTGACTTATACTTGAACTGTCAGGTTCAGCAACTCACAAAAAGGGGGCGGTATGAGCCATGTCTGGGGACTGTTTTCCCATCCCGATCGTGAAATGCAGGTGATTAATCGTGAAAACGAAACGATTTCTCATCACTACACCCACCACGTTTTGCTGATGGCGGCGATTCCGGTGATCTGTGCCTTCATTGGCACCACGCAAATTGGCTGGAATTTTGGCGATGGCACTATCCTGAAGTTATCCTGGTTTACCGGACTGGCGCTGGCTGTCCTGTTTTATGGCGTTATGCTGGCTGGGGTCGCGGTGATGGGGCGAGTCATCTGGTGGATGGCGCGCAAATATCCGCAACGTCCGTCGCTTGCGCACTGTATGGTCTTTGCCGGATATGTCGCGACGCCACTATTTTTAAGCGGCCTGGTGGCGCTTTATCCGCTGGTCTGGCTGTGCGCGCTGGTGGGTACGGTGGCGCTGTTTTACACCGGTTATCTGCTTTATCTCGGTATTCCGAGCTTCCTGAATATCAACAAAGAGGAAGGTCTTAGCTTCTCCAGTTCGACGCTGGCGATTGGCGTACTGGTGCTGGAAGTGCTGCTCGCTATTACCGTTATTCTGTGGGGGTACGGTTATCGGCTGTTCTAGAAAGTTCTTTTGCGTTGCATTGCTGGCGTAAATGTCAGCAATGCAGCATTTCCTCACGATTCTCCTTTGACGATCTCACTTTTTGCTCGTTATGATGGCGTCGCTAGCCTCAGTAAATCCTTACTCCGGCGGTGCGCAACCCGTGCGCGTGAACCACTATCTGAATGCTCATCATGCCGAAATTTCGAGTTTCTTTATTTAGCCTGGCTCTAATGCTGGCTGTGCCTTTTGCACCGCAGGCCGTTGCGAAAACGACTGCCGCTACCACAGCTTCGCAGCCGGAAATCGCTTCCGGTAGTGCGATGATTGTTGATCTGAATACCAACAAAGTGATCTATTCGAACCACCCGGATCTGGTGCGTCCGATTGCGTCAATCACCAAATTAATGACCGCAATGGTGGTGCTTGACGCACGACTGCCGCTGGATGAAAAACTAAAAGTGGATATCAGCCAGACGCCAGAGATGAAAGGGGTCTATTCGCGCGTGCGACTGAACAGCGAAATCAGCCGTAAAGAGATGCTACTGTTGGCGCTGATGTCTTCAGAAAACCGCGCGGCGGCAAGCCTGGCGCACCATTATCCTGGTGGTTATAACGCTTTTATTAAAGCGATGAATGCGAAAGCGAAATCGCTCGGAATGAACAACACGCGCTTTGTTGAACCGACCGGATTGTCGGTGCATAACGTTTCGACTGCCCGTGACCTGACCAAATTGCTGATTGCCAGCAAACAATATCCGTTGATCGGTCAGTTGAGTACCACCCGTGAAGATATGGCGACCTTCTCTAATCCGACGTACACCCTGCCGTTCCGCAATACTAACCATCTGGTTTATCGCGATAACTGGAATATTCAGTTAACCAAAACCGGTTTTACCAATGCCGCAGGGCATTGTCTGGTGATGCGCACGGTTATCAATAATAAACCGGTGGCGCTGGTGGTGATGGATGCATTTGGCAAATATACCCATTTTGCCGATGCCAGCCGCCTGCGTACCTGGATTGAGACCGGTAAAGTGATGCCTGTTCCGGCTGCGGCGTTGAGCTATAAAAAACAAAAAGCCGCCCAGATGGCGGCGGCGGGGCAGACGGCACAGAACGATTAAGTTTGCTTGCCTGTAGGCCGGATCAGGCGTTTACGCCGCATCCGGCATTAGGTGCCAGTGCCTGATGCGATGCTTACGCATCTTATCAGGCCTACATCTGCATCAGGCATCCAGCTGTATTTACTCTGCTTCCTGCCAGTTTTTCCGCTTACTGGTCTTACCGATCCCAGGGTTCATACTGTTGGTCGGATCGTTCTCGCGATAAAACTTCTGCAGCGTCTCCGGCGCTTTATACAAATGACCGACGTTATGCTCGGCAGGGTATTGCGCGCCGCGCTGCTGTAGCAGTTCCAGCATCTGTTCTTTCAACGCATGCACATCCACGCCTTTTTTAACGATGTAATCCTGATGGAAGACATAGCACATAAAATGGCCGTAATAGAGCTTGTGCACCAGCTGGCTGTCGATCTCCGGCGGTAAATGTTCATACCACTCGGTGTCGTTACGCCGCAGAGCGATATCCAGCGCCAGAATGTCTTCGACTTCATCGGAATGCACCGCCTGATAACGAATTGCTGCGCCCGCAGCGGCGAAACGGTGCAAAAATGCTTTGCTTCCTTCCTCCGGCGTACAGACAAAGAAATCGCCTTCAGCCTGTTTGAAATAATCCACCAGCCACGATTTCGCTTCGCCAATGCCATCGCCCGCCATTTTTAACAGCAGATGATGTTCATATTTATCGCGCCAGCTGTTCATGCGTGGGGGTAAATGGCTGGGGAACAGATGACCGAATTTTTGCATCGCACGGTCGGTAAAATGCGGACGGAAGAATTTCACTTTCTCCAGCATCGCATCGGTACGTCCTTTGATATTAAAGAAGAGAGGCATCTTGTCGGTGCCAAGTTTATCGATCATCAGGAAGGTGTCTTTGCCATATTTTTCCGCGATATCGTAGATATCCCGATGCATATATTCCCCGGCAACCGGCAGATTTTCGAAATTAGCCAGAATATGGCGGCGGATTTCAGTCAGCACTTCCGGCTGGTTGGTGCCTATATAAAACACCTGCTGATTTTTTTCCGCTTCGAAGGTATCAAGACGTACCGCGAATACTGCCAGTTTTCCGGCGCAACCGGAGGATTCAAACAGGCGATCCGGGTCGGCGTTATAACGTGCGGGTGTGTCGGCTTCAATATCCCGAACGCGGTGAACATAATCATAATCGTGGGCGTGACGACCATCGTGGCGAACATCATCTTCTTTGATACGATCGTCATCCAGCTTGCTGAGGATCTGCTCCGGTGTTTCGCCCAGATCAATCCCCAGATGGTTCACCAGCGTCAGTTTGCCGTCTTCATTTATGCGCGCGAATAACGACATTTCGGTATACGCCGGGCCACGCTGCACCAGCGAGCCGCCGGAGTTATTACAGATACCGCCGATGACCGATGCACCTATACACGACGAACCAATCACCGAGTGCGGTTCGCGCCCCAGCGGTTTGAGAGCTTTTTCCAGCGAATAGAGCGTGGTGCCAGGATATGCCAGCACCTGTTCGCCCTTGCCGAGAACGTGCAGCTTGTCGAGACGCAGGGTGCTGATGATAACGATATCGCGATCATAGTCGTTACCGTTTGGCGTCGAGCCTTCGGTCAGGCCGGTATTGGCGGCCTGCATCAGAATAATTTTGTCGGCGGTGACGCAGGCTTTCAGCACCCGCCACAATTCCAGTAACGAACCAGGAAAAACGACAGCCAGCGCGTCGCCCTGACCAGAACGGAAGCCCTTGCGATAGCGGGCCGTTTTTGCGGGATCGGTGAGCAGGTGTGAATGACCGACCAGACGGGCAAGTTCATTCAAAAAGGCTTTATTATCAGTTGTTGTCATGGAAGACATTTTCCACTCCTTGTGGTGGCGAAAAAATATCACAAACTAGAATAGCGCCTTGTATGACAATTCAGCGAGTGAATATTTTGAAAATTCAGACAATAAACTGAGCATTCTTTTTCTCTCTCTATCATGCTTATGGCAAACTACGGTTTTTGCACCATTTTCGCTGCCACATCGGGCAACAAAGGAAGAAAAATCCACATGAAATGGCTATGTTCAGTAGGTATCGCGGTAAGTCTGGCCTTACAGCCAGCACTGGCGGATGATTTGTTTGGTAACCATCCATTAACGCCCGAAGCGCGTGATGCGTTCGTCACCGAACTGCTCAAGAAAATGACGGTTGATGAGAAGATTGGTCAACTGCGCTTAATCAGCGTCGGCCCGGATAACCCGAAAGAGGCGATCCGCGAGATGATCAAAGACGGGCAGGTTGGGGCGATTTTCAACACCGTAACCCGTCAGGATATCCGCGCCATGCAGGATCAGGTGATGGAATTAAGCCGCCTGAAAATTCCTCTTTTCTTTGCTTACGACGTGCTGCACGGTCAGCGCACGGTGTTCCCGATTAGCCTTGGTCTGGCCTCTTCTTTTAACCTTGATGCGGTGAAAACTGTTGGGCGCGTCTCTGCTTATGAAGCGGCAGATGATGGTCTGAATATGACCTGGGCGCCAATGGTCGATGTCTCGCGCGATCCGCGCTGGGGACGTGCTTCCGAAGGATTTGGCGAAGATACGTATCTCACCTCAACAATGGGTAAAACCATGGTGGAAGCGATGCAGGGTAAAAGCCCGGCAGATCGCTACTCGGTGATGACCAGCGTCAAACACTTTGCGGCTTATGGTGCGGTAGAAGGCGGCAAAGAGTACAACACCGTCGATATGAGCCCGCAGCGCCTGTTTAATGACTATATGCCGCCGTACAAAGCGGGGCTGGATGCAGGCAGCGGCGCGGTGATGGTGGCGTTGAATTCGCTGAACGGCACGCCAGCAACCTCCGATTCCTGGCTGCTGAAAGATGTTCTGCGCGATCAGTGGGGCTTTAAAGGCATCACCGTTTCCGATCACGGCGCAATCAAAGAACTGATTAAACACGGCACGGCGGCAGATCCGGAAGATGCGGTGCGCGTGGCGCTGAAATCCGGGATCAACATGAGCATGAGCGACGAGTACTACTCGAAGTATCTGCCTGGTTTGATCAAATCCGGCAAAGTGACTATGGCAGAGCTGGACGATGCCGCGCGTCACGTACTGAACGTCAAATATGACATGGGACTGTTTAACGATCCGTACAGCCACCTTGGGCCGAAAGAGTCTGACCCGGTGGATACCAATGCCGAAAGTCGCCTGCATCGCAAAGAAGCGCGTGAAGTGGCGCGAGAAAGCCTGGTGCTGCTGAAAAACCGTCTCGAAACGCTGCCGCTGAAAAAATCTGCCACCATCGCGGTGGTTGGCCCACTGGCAGACAGCAAACGTGATGTCATGGGAAGCTGGTCAGCAGCCGGAGTTGCCGATCAATCCGTGACCGTGCTGACCGGGATTAAAAATGCCGTTGGTGAAAACGGTAAAGTGCTGTACGCCAAAGGGGCAAACGTCACCAGTGACAAAGGTATTATCGACTTCCTGAATCAGTATGAAGAAGCGGTCAAAGTCGATCCTCGTTCTGCGCAAGAGATGATTGATGAAGCGGTGCAGACCGCGAAACAATCTGATGTGGTGGTGGCTGTGGTCGGTGAAGCTCAGGGGATGGCGCACGAAGCCTCCAGCCGTACCGATATCACTATTCCGCAAAGCCAACGTGATTTGATTGCGGCGTTGAAAGCCACCGGTAAACCGCTGGTGCTGGTGCTGATGAACGGGCGTCCGCTGGCGCTGGTGAAAGAAGATCAGCAGGCTGACGCGATTCTGGAAACCTGGTTTGCGGGTACGGAAGGCGGTAACGCGATTGCCGATGTGTTGTTTGGTGATTACAACCCATCCGGCAAGCTGCCGATGTCCTTCCCGCGTTCTGTCGGGCAGATCCCGGTTTACTATAGTCATCTGAATACGGGGCGCCCGTATAACGCTGACAAGCCGAACAAATACACTTCACGCTATTTCGATGAAGCTAACGGTGCGCTTTACCCGTTCGGCTATGGTCTGAGCTATACCACTTTCACTGTCTCTGATGTGAAACTCTCTGCTCCGACCATGAAGCGTGACGGCAAAGTGACTGCCAGCGTGCAGGTGACGAACACCGGCAAACGCGAAGGGGCGACGGTGGTTCAGATGTATTTGCAGGATGTGACCGCTTCTATGAGCCGTCCGGTGAAGCAGCTGAAAGGCTTTGAGAAAATCACCCTGAAACCGGGCGAAACTCAGACTGTCAGCTTCCCGATCGACATTGATGCGCTGAAGTTCTGGAATCAGCAGATGAAATATGATGCCGAGCCTGGCAAGTTCAACGTCTTTATCGGCACCGATTCCGCACGCGTTAAGAAAGGCGAGTTTGAGTTGCTGTAATGCTTTATTAAGGGCGTGAAGTTTGCGCCCTTTAAGTATTTATCTGATTCTGCAACTGAATCCATCCGCTCAGGCTAACCTCGCCATTATCAACTATGCTTTTCTCTTAATTCGCTGAAAACAACAGTAAAAGAATGAGGAAAGCATCATGCCACTCTCAAAGCTCTGGGCAGGTTCACTGGTTATGTTGGCAGCCGTGAGCCTGCCGCTACAGGCGGCTTCTCCCGTTAAAGTCGGTTCAAAAATCGATACCGAAGGCGCACTGCTCGGCAACATTATTTTGCAAGTGCTGGAAAGCCACGGCGTACCGACGGTCAATAAAGTCCAGTTGGGAACCACGCCGGTGGTGCGCGGGGCGATCACTTCTGGCGAGCTGGATATCTACCCGGAATATACCGGCAATGGCGCTTTCTTCTTTAAAGATGAAAATGATGCGGCGTGGAAAAATGCCGGGCAAGGCTACGAGAAAGTCAAAAAGCTCGATGCAGAGCAAAATAAGTTAATCTGGCTGACGCCTGCGCCTGCAAATAACACCTGGACCATCGCCGTGCGTCAGGATCTGGCAGAGAAAAACAAACTCACTTCGCTTGCCGATCTCAGCCGTTATCTGAAAGAGGGCGGCACCTTCAAACTGGCGGCCTCGGCAGAGTTTATCGAACGCGCCGATGCCTTACCCGCGTTTGAAAAAGCCTATGCCTTTAAGCTCGGTCAGGATCAGTTACTGTCACTGGCCGGTGGCGACACGGCGGTGACGATCAAAGCCGCTGCCCAGCAAACCTCTGGCGTTAATGCCGCAATGGCTTACGGCACCGACGGCCCGGTCGCGGCGCTGGGGCTGCAAACCTTAAGCGATCCGCAAGGTGTTCAACCTATCTACGCGCCTGCGCCAGTGGTGCGTGAGTCGGTGTTGAAAGAGTATCCGCAAATGGCACAGTGGCTACAGCCCGTCTTCGCCAGCCTCGATGAAAAGACGTTGCAGCAACTGAATGCCAGTATTGCCGTAGAAGGGCTGGATGCTAAAAAAGTGGCTGCCGACTACCTGAAACAAAAAGGGTGGACGAAGTAATTTCTCGTGACTTATCTACGTATTAATCCTGTTTTGGCGCTGCTGCTGTTGCTGACGGCAATCGCAGCGGCGCTGCCGTTTATCAGTTACGCGCCTAACCGTTTAGTCTCTGGTGAGGGGCGTCATCTCTGGCAACTGTGGCCGCAAACGATCTGGATGCTGGTAGGGGGTGGTTGCGCCTGGCTGACTGCCTGTTTTGTTCCCGGTAGAAAAGGCAGCATTTTTGCACTCATCCTTGCGCAATTCGTCTTCATCTTGCTGGTATGGGGCGCAGGAAAGGCCGCGACGCAACTGGCGCAAACTGGCAGTTCGCTGGCGCGTACCAGCCTTGGCTGTGGCTTCTGGCTGGCTGCGGCGCTGGCATTGCTGGCCTGTAGCGATGCAATCCGCCGGATCACCACTCATCCGTTGTGGCGCTGGTTGTTGCATATACAGATTGCCATCATTCCGCTGTGGCTGCTGTACTCCGGCACGCTTAACGATCTCTCGCTAATGAAAGAGTACGCCAACCGTCAGGAGGTGTTCGATGACGCGCTGGCGCAGCATCTGACGCTGCTGTTTGGTTCGGTGCTGCCTGCGCTGGTGACAGGCGTGCCTCTGGGCGTCTGGTGTTACTTTTCCACTGCGCGGCAGGGGGCGATTTTTTCTCTGCTCAATGTCATTCAGACCGTGCCTTCGGTGGCGCTCTTTGGCCTGTTGATTGCGCCGCTTGCCGGGCTGGTCAGCGCATTTCCGTGGCTCGGAACGCTTGGTGTTGCAGGAACCGGAATGACCCCCGCACTGATTGCGCTGGTGCTTTACGCCTTACTGCCGTTGGTGCGCGGCGTGGTAGTGGGGTTGAATCAGATCCCGCGCGACGTGCTGGAGAGCGCCACAGCGATGGGCATGAGTGGGACGCAGCGATTCCTGCATGTGCAGTTACCGCTGGCGTTACCGGTATTTCTGCGCAGCCTGCGGGTGGTGATGGTGCAGACTGTCGGTATGGCGGTGATTGCGGCGTTAATCGGCGCTGGCGGTTTTGGCGCACTGGTTTTCCAGGGGCTGCTAAGCAGTGCCATTGATTTAGTGTTGCTGGGAGTGATCCCGGTGATTGTACTGGCGGTGCTTACCGACGCGCTGTTCGATTTGCTTATCGCACTGCTGAAGGTAACAAACCATGATTGAATTTAGCCATGTCAGCAAACTGTTCGGCACACAAAAAGCCGTTAACGACCTCAATCTCAATTTTCAGGAGGGGAGTTTCTCGGTGCTGATTGGCACATCAGGCTCCGGCAAATCCACTACCCTGAAGATGATTAACCGCCTGGTGGAGCATGACAGTGGTGTGATCCGCTTTGCCGGAGAAGAAATTCGCTCGCTGCCAGTGCTGGAGCTGCGCCGCCGGATGGGATACGCCATCCAGTCGATAGGTTTATTTCCCCACTGGAGCGTGGCGCAAAACATCGCCACCGTGCCGCAATTACAAAAATGGTCGCGGGCGCGGATTGACGATCGCATCGATGAATTAATGGCGCTGCTGGGGCTGGAGGCGAATTTACGCGAGCGTTATCCCCATCAACTTTCTGGTGGTCAGCAGCAGCGAGTCGGCGTTGCTCGTGCGCTGGCTGCCGATCCGCAAGTTTTGCTGATGGATGAACCGTTTGGCGCGCTGGATCCTGTGACGCGCGGCGCGTTGCAACAAGAGATGACGCGCATTCACCGTTTGCTGGGGCGCACCATTGTGCTGGTCACTCACGATATTGATGAGGCGCTACGGCTGGCAGAACATCTGGTGTTAATGGATCATGGTGAAGTGGTGCAGCAGGGCAATCCGCTGGCGATGCTTACTCGCCCGGCGAATGATTTTGTGCGCCAGTTTTTTGGTCGCAGCGAGCTGGGCGTGCGCCTGTTATCGTTACGTAGTGTGACCGATTATGTGCGCCGCACCGAACGCGCTGAAGGTGAGGCACTGGCAGAAGAGATGACGCT
This sequence comes from Escherichia sp. MOD1-EC5433, assembly GCF_002966005.1. Classification (NCBI taxonomy): domain Bacteria; kingdom Pseudomonadati; phylum Pseudomonadota; class Gammaproteobacteria; order Enterobacterales; family Enterobacteriaceae; genus Escherichia; species Escherichia sp. MOD1-EC5433. The sequence continues at coordinate 463,171 of NZ_PTRL01000003.1, forward strand.
ACGCGATGCGCTCTCATTGTTTGTCGCTCGTGGTTGTGAAGTGTTGCCGGTGGTTGACGCTCAGGGTAAACCTTGCGGCACATTGCATTTTCAGGATCTGCTGGTGGAGGCGTAAGCGTATGAAAATAATGCGCGATCCGCTGTTCTGGCTCATTGCTCTGTTTGTGGGACTAATTTTTGGGCTACCCTATAGCCAGCCACTGTTTGGTGCTTTATTTCCGCAATTACCTCGGCCTGTTTATCAGCAGGAAAGCTTTGTTGCCCTGGCGTTGGCTCATTTCTGGCTGGTGGGGATCTCAAGTTTGTTTGCCGTGATCATTGGTACTGGTGCGGGAATTGCTGTCACTCGCCCGTGGGGCGCGGAGTTCCGCCCGATGGTAGAAACCATTGCCGCCGTTGGGCAGACTTTTCCGCCCGTAGCTGTGCTGGCGATTGCTGTTCCGGTGATGGGGTTTGGTCAGCAACCGGCGATTATTGCCTTGATCCTTTACGGCGTGCTACCGATCTTACAGGCAACACTTGCCGGACTGGGAGCGATTGATGCCAGCGTGACAGACGTTGCCAAAGGGATGGGAATGAGCCGGGGTCAGCGATTACGTAAAGTGGAGTTACCGTTGGCAGCGCCAGTGATTCTGGCCGGCGTGCGGACTTCAGTAATTATCAACATTGGTACGGCGACCATTGCCTCAACAGTAGGAGCCAGCACGCTGGGAACGCCCATCATCATCGGACTTAGCGGATTTAACACTGCTTATGTGATTCAGGGGGCGTTGCTGGTGGCACTGGCGGCGATCATCGTAGACCGCCTGTTTGAACGACTGGTGCAGCGACTCAGCCAGCACGCAGAATAAAGGTATAACCTGCGAGCATGACGCCACCGATACCGCCTAACGCCATCAACAGGAACAGGGTGATAACCCCAATTTTCGCTATGCGCATAATGCACTCCTTATGTTAACGAAAGGATTGTACAGTAAAGCGCATTTGTTAACGAATCATTAAATGCCGAGTGGGAAAATATCATGGCCTTGTTCCTGCCAGCTGGTGAGTTGCTGCTGCTGGGCGGGAGACTGGTTTTCACCGCACCACACTAATAGCGTGCGGCCTTCAAACAGTTCCGGGCGTAGTTGATTGAGCGAGTGGGCGAGGACATCAATGCGCCATCCTTGTTGACTGGCAATCCATCCTTCCAGCCACAGACGCGTGGTATCCTGAATATTCCAGCCAACCACCAGCGCATCTTTGCCCTGTTTTTTACGTGCTGAGGCCAGACAAATGGCGATGTAGTTGATCAGTACACCGTCGAGGATCGCCAGTAACGCCTGGAGAGTTGGTTGCTGACACTGAAGACGTCGGCGCAGAGGAATGAACAGATGTGTGGTGAGCGTCTGGGCGGGGTAATCCTGACCACGCTCTTTGATCCACATTCGCAGACTTTGTAGATTGCCACTTTGCAGGTAATTAAGCAGAGTTTCTTGCTGATCGCGCCAGCCGTTTTGCACATCAACATTCTCATTACTGAGTAGCATTTTAACTTTGCTGACCTGCACGCCGTTATCGATCCAGCGTTTGATCTCGCGGATCCGGTCGATATCGGCATCGTTGAACAGGCGATGTCCGCCGTCTGTGCGCTGCGGTTTCAATAATCCGTAACGCCTCTGCCACGCGCGTAACGTGACAGGATTGATATCACAAAGCAACGCCACTTCACCAATTGTGTAAAGCGCCATCCTACCACCCATGCTCGCGAGGTCCCGGTTTAACTTTAGACGCAGATTTGCGAACCAGGTAGTTTTGTCCGTTTTTAGTTCATCGTTAGGGTGATTTTATTTTTGCCAGGCGATTTTGAGTGATCGTACTCACGAATTCTCATTTTTCTGCAAGAGTTCAAAGAAAGTTAAACGCAGGCAATGTATGTTACGCGTTTTAAAGGGAAGTGTGGTTTGCGGGTATGTACGATTTTAATCTGGTGTTGCTGCTGCTTCAGCAGATGTGCGTTTTTTTAGTCATTGCATGGTTAATGAGTAAAACACCATTATTCATACCGTTAATGCAGGTCACGGTTCGTCTGCCGCATAAATTTCTCTGCTACATCGTCTTTTCTATCTTCTGCATCATGGGCACCTGGTTCGGGTTGCATATCGACGATTCGATTGCTAATACGCGGGCGATTGGCGCGGTGATGGGAGGCTTACTCGGCGGCCCGGTGGTGGGCGGTCTGGTTGGTCTGACCGGCGGGTTACATCGATACTCAATGGGGGGGATGACCGCGCTAAGTTGCATGATCTCGACTATCGTCGAAGGATTGCTCGGCGGCCTGGTACACAGCATCCTGATCCGACGCGGGCGCACTGATAAAGTCTTTAACCCCATTACCGCAGGTGCCGTCACGTTCGTTGCTGAAATGGTGCAAATGTTGATCATCCTGGCGATCGCCCGACCTTATGAAGATGCGGTGCGTCTGGTGAGTAATATTGCTGCGCCAATGATGGTCACCAATACCGTCGGCGCGGCGCTGTTTATGCGTATATTGCTTGATAAACGCGCGATGTTTGAAAAATACACTTCGGCTTTTTCCGCTACCGCGTTGAAAGTCGCAGCCTCGACGGAAGGCATTTTGCGCCAGGGCTTTAACGAAGTGAACAGCATGAAAGTGGCACAGGTGCTATATCAGGAACTGGATATTGGTGCTGTAGCCATTACCGATCGCGAGAAATTGCTGGCCTTTACCGGGATCGGTGACGACCATCATTTGCCAGGCAAACCGATTTCCTCGACCTACACCTTAAAAGCGATTGAAACCGGCGAAGTGGTCTACGCCGATGGCAACGAAGTGCCTTACCGTTGCTCTTTGCATCCGCAATGCAAACTGGGTTCGACGCTGGTGATTCCATTGCGTGGCGAAAATCAGCGGGTGATGGGCACCATCAAATTGTATGAAGCGAAAAACCGTTTGTTCAGCTCAATTAACCGCACGCTGGGGGAGGGGATTGCGCAATTGCTTTCGGCACAGATCCTCGCCGGGCAATATGAGCGGCAAAAAGCCATGCTCACCCAGTCAGAAATTAAACTGCTTCACGCCCAGGTGAATCCCCATTTCCTGTTCAATGCGCTTAACACCATTAAAGCTGTTATCCGCCGCGACAGCGAACAGGCCAGCCAGTTGGTGCAGTATCTTTCCACTTTTTTCCGCAAAAACTTAAAGCGGCCTTCAGAGTTTGTTACTCTCGCCGACGAGATTGAACATGTGAATGCTTATCTGCAAATTGAAAAGGCGCGCTTCCAGTCGCGATTGCAGGTCAACATTTCTATTCCAGATGAATTATCCCGGCAGCAGTTGCCCGCGTTTACCCTGCAACCAATAGTGGAAAACGCTATTAAACATGGAACATCACAACTCCTGGATACAGGGCGAGTGGCAATTAGCGCAAGGCGTGAAGGGCAACATTTAATGCTGGAGATCGAAGACAATGCCGGTTTGTATCAACCAGCAACCAATACCAGCGGGCTGGGGATGAATCTGGTGGATAAGCGTTTACGTGAGCGTTTTGGCGATGACTATGGGATAAGCGTCGCCTGTGAGCCTGATAGTTACACCCGAATAACGTTACGACTGCCATGGAGGGACGAGGCATGATTAAAGTCTTAATTGTCGATGATGAACCGTTAGCACGGGAGAACCTGCGCGTATTTTTGCAAGAACAGAGCGATATTGAAATTGTCGGCGAGTGCTCAAACGCCGTGGAAGGGATCGGCGCGGTGCATAAACTGCGCCCGGACGTGCTGTTTCTCGACATCCAGATGCCGCGCATCAGCGGTCTGGAAATGGTGGGGATGCTCGACCCGGAACATCGTCCGTATATCGTTTTTCTCACCGCGTTTGACGAATACGCCATTAAAGCCTTTGAAGAACATGCCTTTGATTATCTCCTGAAGCCAATTGATGAAGCGCGACTGGCGAAAACGCTGGCGCGTTTGCGTCAGGAGCGGAGCAAGCAGGATGTTTCGCTGTTACCGGAAAATCAGCAGGCGCTGAAATTTATTCCTTGTACGGGGCATAGTCGGATTTATTTGCTGCAAATGAAAGATGTGGCGTTTGTCAGCAGTCGGATGAGCGGTGTTTATGTCACCAGTCACGAAGGGAAAGAAGGTTTTACCGAACTGACTTTGCGCACCCTGGAGAGTCGTACACCGCTACTACGTTGTCATCGTCAGTATCTGGTTAACCTCGCGCATTTGCAGGAGATTCGCCTGGAAGATAATGGCCAGGCCGAGTTAATTTTACGTAATGGCTTAACCGTGCCGGTCAGCCGCCGTTATCTGAAAAGCTTAAAAGAGGCGATTGGTCTTTAAAAGACTGCTAAAATGGCTTTTTGCCTCATCAACACCTGAAGGCCTCATGCTAAGTAACGATATTCTGCGCAGCGTGCGCTACATTTTAAAAGCCAATAATAACGACCTGGTGCGCATTCTGGCGCTGGGCAATGTCGAAGCCACTGCCGAACAGATTGCCATCTGGTTACGTAAAGAAGACGAAGAAGGTTTTCAACGTTGTCCGGACATTATTTTGTCCTCATTCCTGAATGGCCTGATTTACGAAAAACGCGGCAGGGATGAGTCTGCACCGGTACTGGAACCGGAACGTCGTATTAATAACAATATTGTGCTGAAAAAATTGCGCATCGCGTTTTCACTGAAAACCGATGACATTCTGGCGATCCTCACCGAACAGCAGTTTCGCGTTTCTATGCCGGAAATTACTGCGATGATGCGTGCACCGGAGCATAAAAACTTCCGCGAATGCGGCGATCAATTCTTGCGTTATTTTCTGCGTGGACTGGCTGCGCGCCAGCATGTGAAGAAAAACTAAGACAGGTCTGGAGGCCATGCAGAGAGCATGGCCTCCGGCAGATTATTTCACTTCTTTAAAGCCAGCGGCTTTCATCACCAGTTCCATTTGCGCCATAGTGATGCCTTTTTTGGCATCGTCAGCAGAAATGTTAATGCCGGAAATACCCTGCAGGGCTTTAAAATCAACTTTTTCCATATCGATAGTCACGTTTTCCTGCGCGTAAGTATCAGTAAAGGTTAGTTTTTCTTCAACGCCAGTAATGTTTTTATATTTTGCACTTAACGGCTCAAGCTTTTTAGCCGCCTCTTCTTTGTTAGCTGCACCGATGGTTGCAAACTGAATTTTGGTTTCTGAAGATTGCTTAAGCACCTTGTCGCCTTTGTAGACATAGGTAATGGCAATTTCAGTACCGTTCAGATTGGCACTAAATTTCTTTGATTCTTCTTTATCACCACAGCCAGCGAGAGAGAAAACCAGAACAGATGCAACAACGAGGGAAAACAGTTTGTTGAAAGCCTTCATGTAAAACTCCATTTTATCAAGATCAGAAAACTGGTGACTCTCACCAGGGCGCTATAGAATATTCTTTATACCTCGTCTTGAGCAGTCCGGAAATGGAGTAGATCTCTTAATAAAAAGCATTTTTTCCTCCTTGTTGCTCAAGCATCAGCAACAACTGTTCGCAGAGTAAAACACAGTTATTCAATACTTCTGCCAGTGTCTCGCCTTCCGAATTGCGCAATTGCTTCAACATATGCGCCAGCCGATAAAAACCGATTACGGTGAGTTCGTTCGCCAGCAAATCAGCCTGACTAATGGCGCTCTGTTGCTGATAGCGCCAGCCGTTATGGAGTAGCTGAATAAGCAACGCCTGGCAGCGCATCAGCACCTGATGAGCGGTGGACGGTACAGGAAGAACGCTGGCGGAAGGTAGCGGTGCCACAGGCGCAGTTTCTGCATCCAGCGCCCAGGCGCGAGTTTGCGTCATCATCACCTGTGGCTCCAGCGTCAATTGCCCCTCAACAAAACTGACAAAACCAGAAACCAGACACACAGGATCATCCTGCTGTTGTAAAAGGGACGCCATACGTTCAACTGCAAAAGGCGCACTGGTTGAAGCTGGCAGTGATAACGTCAGCACATTATCTTCGCCTTCGCCACTGATTACCTGCGCATCCAGCCTCTGGCGGCTGCTATCCCAGCCAAGAGAAAGACATTCCGCCACCGGCAGAATAAATAAATTATCCACCTGGTTAAGAGGTCGTATGCAGGCTGGTGGACGCTGGCATAGGTATTCCCGCAGAGCCACAATGCCTGGCTGGCGTAACGGTGCTCCCAGCATTTGCCAGGCATCAGGTGACAGTGGCACAACGCTACTTAAGCGGTTGCGCGTACCTAATAACAGTTCTCCTTCGGCGCTCCGACGTGCAGCTTGTGAAACAATTTGCCCACCCGCCAGCGCGGCAGCCTGAAAGGTAAACAGCCGACGCGTAGCTGCTGGCGCCTTTTCTTGTTCACTTCTCGACCAACTGCGTGACAGATGCAAAATACTGCCAGTGTCGGGGTCGCTAAACCAGATCCGTAAACCATACTGTTGGAAGTCCTGCCAGCAACGCATACCTAACGATACCAGCCGCAGATGATCAAGCTTTGCTTCTCCGGCAATGCCTGCACCAACGACCGTGCGCCAGGGCATGGGCGGGACTTCACTAACACCGTCGCGTCGCGCCATCTCTTGTGCACAGTTCAATCGACTGTTTAATGCCGCAAGCTGATGTAAGCATTCTCCGGCATGATAGTGACTGGCGCGGGCGTGGGAGGCATCAATACTGGCGCGCAGTTGCCGTAGCGATTCACTCACCCATCGCCAGTTGCAGCGTTCCGCCGCTTGCTGTGCGCGGCTGAATGCTGCCTCGTAGTGGAGTAACGGCTGGCTGATGCCGCCCAGCCATAATGCCTGGCTTAATTGTTGGACATATTGACGACATGCTTTGCCTTCGTCGCTGGCAAATGGATCGTCGTTCGAGGCGACGTGTTCGCTGCGCATCTGCCAGATTAAATGGGTAAATTCTGCCTGCTGCGTTTTGGCCTGGGCAAATGCCTGCACTGCCAGTACTACGTGTTCGCACAGCGTTCCTTCAATGCAATCACAACGGGCGAAACGAATGCTGCTGCGGGAATAAAAACGCACATCGCTCATCGGTAAGCGGGCAGAGGGAATTTCGCCTGGCGCGCAGAACAGTTCAATGGTGATACCTTTGGCGACCAGGGATTGAGCGCGTTTGTGCGTGGCAGTGGGCAGGGTAGTCAGTTCTTCCAGCCAGATTGCCGGATTCCATTCCTCTTCTTTTTCCGTGGGCTGAGAGGTAGCACAAAGTCGCTGATAACTTAACACCAGCATCACGCGATGGCGGCACATACCGATAGCTCCGCAGCTACACTGAGCCTCCTTCAGCGCCTGACCGCCTGCCAGTTGGCTGCGTGTACCGTCACTAAATGTGGCGATCAGCGTGCCGTTTTCATGGCTGATTTGCGGGATATTGCCATTTTCCAGCTCCTTAAGGCTGCGCTTAACAAAACCAGCATTGCTTAACGCCGTCAGGGCTTGTGGCGTCAGTTCTAATAATTCCGGGTGTAGTGCATTCATGACTGAAGATTCTCCGCCAGCCATGACGCCAGTTCGCCCGGCGTCATGGCAGCAATTTGTGCACCGACATTAACCAGCGCCTGGGCCATATCACGGTCATAACAGGGCGTTGCTGTGCTATCGAGCGCCGCCAGTCCCAGCACTTTGATGCCGCTTTGAACACATTGTTTCACCTGGTGGATGAGTGATGATGATGCTCCTCCCTCATAAAAATCGCTCACCAGAATAATTACACTTTTACCCGGCTGTTCAATAAGTTGACGGGCATATTCCATCGCACTGGCGATGTGCGTTCCGCCGCCTAACTGTACTTTCATTAATAACTCCACCGGATCGGCAACGTCTGCCGTGAGATCGACCACGCTGGTGTCAAAAGCGACCAGATGTGTGCGGATACCGGGTAGTTGCCATAGACAGGCCGCCATCACTGCCGAGTGGATCACCGAATCCACCATTGATCCACTTTGATCAACCAGTAAAACCAGTTGCCATTGTTCGCTATGGCGCTTAATTCGGCTGTTAAAGCGGGGCGATTCGATATACAACTTGCCGTGTTGCGGATGCCAGTGTTGCAGGTTGGCGCGCAGAGTACTTTTGAAATCGAAATTACGCGCCAGGGGAATGTGCGAGCGGCGGCGGCGGTCACGTACACCAGAAAAAGCCTGACGAACTTCCTTCGCCAGTCGCGCCATAATTTCTTCCACCACCTGGCGCACTATCCGGCGAGCGGCGGCCAGCACGTCCGGATTCATCAAATGTTTAGTGTGCAAAACGGCGCGTAACAGGCTTTCAGAGGGCTGCATACGTTCCAGCACCTCAAGATTTGTCACCACATCTTCAATGCCGTAGCGCAGCACCGCGTCACTTTCCAGCCGCTCAATGACCTGCTGCGGAAAGAGCGTATGAATACTATTGATCCATTCTGGCGTGGTGAGATTTGAGCTACCTAATCCACCGGATCGTTCACCACGCTGGATACGTTCGGGATCGCGCCCATACAGCCACTCCAGCGCATGGTCTATCTGCCGGGCATTGCCATCCAGAGCACCAAGGGTAGTTTCTGCCGCTTCGCCAAGAATCAATCGCCAGCGTTGTAGCTCACGGGTAGTCAGAAGATCGTTCAGTTCAGACATGGAATACTCCCCAGTGTTGCAGCGATGCCAGTGCCTGCTGTTCGAGTTGTTGATGATGTGCAATAGCTTGCGGTGGGCAATGCAACGGCATTTGCAGCGCCGAAACAGGAAGTTGCGCCAGTTGATAATGTTCAAGCACCTGATGCGCCAGCGTCCCGCGTTCTCGTGGTGGTAGCCAGGCCATCGCCGCGCGCAAATCGGGCAGGGCGTTAATAAAATCGGCGTCACTCAGTTGATTTAAATGACGGCTGAAACCGGCGATAAATGCAGGCTGACAGGCCAGTTGATGACGGGCCAGCGCCAGCAAACCGTGCAGAGCTTCGCCTGACTGTGCCGGAGACAATTGCGTTAGCATCGTCAGCGCCGCTTCGGCACTGGCGTTGGAATGTTCCAGACGCATCAGTGCGCCAAGAGCCGCGCCGCGATCCAGCGCCGTTGCATGAGTGCTCTGGCTGCGGCGTTCCAGTAATGCCAGAGCGGCGGAAAGCGAAACGCCTGACAGTTGAATGCCGCTATGAAGATCGCGCAGGATATGACACAACGCTCGCCAGCTATGTAAATGGGTGTGAAATTCTTTTTCGTCCGGTCTGCCGTTGGATTCACATAGCCATAGCGTGCGATCGATGGCCGCACATAACGTTGTTTGTAATATCTGTGAGCCTTGCATACCGCTGATTTCATCCAGCCGCCACAAGGCGTAAAGCACCTCCAGCGCCTGGCCCATCTCAGCAAACTGATTTTCCTGGGCGATGAGCAACGCGAGCTGTTCCAGTAACAGCTCACTAAAGTTCGCCAGACCGGCCAATGCTGCCTGACTCAGACATGCAGTGATGCTGCTAATTCCTCCTGCATCCAGCATGTCTGCTTCTAATTTGTTACGTGCAGCTTCCTGAAGTGTGGCGCCAAAGCAGGCTGCTTCAATCAATGCGGCATGTTGGCTAAGTGGTTGAGTTAATTTCCACTGTTCTTCGCCGTTACCCGCAAGCGTCAGTGTACTTCCGTGTTGACGTGTGATGCCGGGGAGTTCGAGGATTGCCAGCCGATGCAGCACTTGACTTTGTGCCAGGCCGCCGGGGGTAAAGCGATTCAACGCCAGGTCGGATGGTAGGGTGATTTCGGTACGTTCCAGTTCGGACGTTACATCTTTTGGTAGAGGAGGCAGAGGCGTGGAAGGGGCAAGTTTGCCAAATCCATCCCCTGCCAGGACATCAATCAGCGTCAGCAAAATGGGATCGGTATCCGGGTGAATGACTCCGCGATAGCTCCACGGTAGCGGCGCGTTTAATGCTTCTTTGATAAGCGAGCCCGCTAATGCATCCAGCCAGTCAGTACGTAGCGGCAGAGTATGACCGCGCAGTTGTGCCAGAGCCATCGAATGCAGATGGGCGGCAGCCATATCGGCGGTGGAGGCTGGTAAGTGGTGCTGACGTAAACGGGTTAGAATCGTTTTAAGTAACAGCTCTCCGGCGCGTTGCAAACCAAATTTCCAGCACCAGTTTTGCCAGACCGGAGCTGGCATTCCTGAAAGGTATCCCGCCAGCACATCAAGGCGTTTTTCACTGTATGGTGTGAGATAACAACCAGTAACAGCTTCTGGCAGCGATGGTAATTCTGGTTTTTGACTTTCCTGCAAGCATTCGCGCCATCTTTTTGCCAGCGCCGGGGCGTGCCAGCCGCCGCAGACGACTAACACATTGCCATTGTTTTGCCGCATAGCCCATGCAATCCAGCGAGCCATAAAGGTTTCACGCTGGCAGTTGAGAGCATCAGCAGGGGTTTCTCCCCGTAGTTGTTCAAAATAGTGAGCCAGTGATGATGGCAGCACAGCTTGCTGGCTTTCATCTTCGAACAGGTGATCCCACAGCGTGTCGCTGTTATCCATGCGGGTAGCGCGTAACAGTAAGGCCAGACCGCCATCAGCCGCAGCCGATTCATCGTCATCTTCTTCACTTTGCGCCCAGCAAGGCAAATCGATAAAGTACGTTTGCGCCTGAATGCGACGCGCAGCGTGCAATGCCTGCCACTCCGGGGAAAATTCGGCAAACGGGGTCCAGGCACCGCGCCCCGTGGCCTTACTGTCCTGATATTGAGAATAACTGTATATGGCAACAGGAAGCTGGTGGGCTAAAAACAATTCATCTACCCGGTCATTAAAATCGGCTGGACCTTCAATCAACACGTATCGTGGTTGCTTACTTTCGATTAGCGATTTCACCAGCCGGGCACAGGCCGGGCTATGATGCCGGATGCCGACAATTAACGGCTCGCTCATACAACTTCCCTCACGGCAGACGGTGGCGAGCTTGATAATAAGCCTGCCAGTGAGCTTCTTTATACGTGGCAACACGCTGTTCAAAGTAACGGCGCAGCCGAGCGCGATCTTCTTCGTTATCTTTGACGATGGTGCCAGCAATACAGTCCACCAGATCGGCAGGCTCTCCCGCGCGATTCGCTAAAAACCAGGCGCGGACCCCCACGGCGTGTGCCACGTTAACGGCTTCAGCGGTAGACATAATGGCCGTCAGGGTATCCATTGACGTTTTCTTTTCGCCGTTGGCACGCAGATCGCGGAAGGTACGCACCAGTAATTCCAGTACCGCGTCAGGTACTTTGTGCGGAATGCCACTATGAGCCAGCAAACGCGCCGAAGCACTGGCGACCAGTTCCAGTTCCTGGGCGAAATCCATAATCGGAAAGACGGTTTCAAAATCGAAGCGACGCTTTAGCGCCGCGCTCATTTCATTGACGCCGCGATCGCGGGTATTGGCGGTGGCAATAATGTTAAAGCCTGCACGGGCGTAGAGTTGACTTGCTTCACCGGTAAGTTCCGGAACCGTCATTACTCGATCAGAAAGCATACCTAACAGACAGTCTTGTACTTCCAGCGGTGTACGCGTTATCTCTTCAAAACGGACGATTTTGCCATCACGCATCCCCTGGTAGAGCGGAGCCGGGACAAGAGCTTCTGTTGACGGACCATGGTTGATTAGCAGAGCGTAGTTCCAGCCGTACTTGATTTGGTCTTCGGTGGTTGATGCGCCGCCCTGAATGGTTAAACCAGCATCGCCGCTAATGGCTGTTGCGAGCAATTCAGAAAGGAGAGATTTTGCCGTACCCGGCTCCCCAACCAGTATTAAACCGCGCCCGGTGGCAAGAGTCACTAACATGCGTTCGATAGCAGAAGGGCTGATTACGACTTTACGGCTGATGTTTTGCGCCTCATCGCCAAGAATAAAAGCACGGGCTGCAGGCAAACTTAACTGCCAGCCGGGAGGGCAGGGCGCGCGATCATTTTGTTTTAATTTTGCCAGTTCATCGGCATATAACACAGCGGCAGGTGGACGCTGCAGATGATTATTCTGCGGTGACATATATTCATCCCTGAAATGTATTAATAAAATAAACGATATTCTACGCGCAATAAATGTTTGGCGCATTAACTGTTTGAGTGGAAAATATCTGGAAAGTAGATCACGGGAAATAAAAAAACCTGCTGGTGAGGCAGGTTTTTTTATTTACGACTTTCAGGCTCTGAACCGCAGCCTGTGCAACATCGTGTTCCAACGAACGAATTATAACCATCCCCAGACCCTATTGCAATTCACTCAACGAGATTTATAATCCCGAACATTGGAACGCAAAACCGGAACGGACCAATTTCAAGTCCTGGCTGCCGGACGGATGGTGCTGCAGGCGGTGCCCTGATCCGGAGTGCAATATCGTGTTCCAACATACGTAAACCGGCATCGACAGGCAGCGTAAGGGTAAGGTGCTGGTGTTGCGCTCCTTAATAAGGAGAGCGAATGGACACGCTGACACGAAAGTTAACCGTGCTCATTGCTGTACTGGAGCTGTTAGTGGCTCTGTTACGGTTGATTGATTTGTTGAAGTAATTAGCAAATTGAAACGCATCTAAGGGGGAATACCTCTTCCCCCTTTAATGAATTATAATTCTATTTGTTGACTGAATATATTATGTAGTTCACGATTAAAAATTGCTATTACAGTTTCTGGTGATTCACCTCGTAATATTCTCTCATCAATAAATTCATCTCTTATATAAATCAAAGCATCATTTATTAGCGGGTCGCTATCATCTCGATCAAATTGATTAAATGTTGGATGCAACCGGAAGCGTTCCAGTCGGTAGACCGTTCCAGTAAATAATTGGGCATATTTATGTATTTCAAGTCGGAAGGAAAAGGGTTCTTCAGGATCAATGACCTGATAGTCGTAAATAGAGACCAGTTCACTTTGCACGATCATGGATTTTCTCAGTTGTCAGACAGCGGGCAGTTTTGTTACTACCCGCAGTGCGTTAGTGAAAAATGATGTCCGGCGTACTTAAGGCTTCACTCAAATCAAATACATCGAGTTCGGCAAAAGTGACAGATTGATTGTCACGATACACTTTAAGAGAACTGAAACTCATCAACGCCTTGCTATCAACATTGTAGTGGTGAAAACCGGGTGAAAACTTAAGCACCAGACGATACTCACCTAAGCCATAGACAAATTCGTCTTCATACCCTGATGCCCAGCCCTTGTAACGCATCCCCATCAGTTGCCCAACGGTGGCTGACTTCCCCTGCCAGCGGTTCAGGCTATTGTTTGCTGCTTCATCTGGCGTGAGAAGTACCGTGCGTCGTGCCAGTTGATGAAATGGCGGAATAATCTCGTAATCGGCAAAAAGTTGTTCAAATTCACCACGCATTTCTGTTGGCATTTCTAACGGGTGCGCAATGCCAATCAGGCAATCTGGAGGTAGATCAATAACATCGTCCTGTGCATTACAGAATTCCCCTTCTGCCGCCACGCGAAATGCATTAAGTAAACGACGTGGTTCATTTGCCGGATAAATGCCCCATATCAGTCGCTGGGCAACCAGTCGGGTAAAAGGATGTTTAACAAACAGAGAGTAAAAATCTGCCAGCGACCAGCGTCGGGCGGTGCGCAGTGCCGATTCCAGACGCGGCAGTAGATCTTTGCTGATTTGAGTAGCGTCTTTTCTCAATCCTTTCAGGCGAGCCAGTGCTTCAGGCGCTTTACGTTGATCGTCATCGGCTCGCAGCCGGGGAACACTTTTCTGGCGCACGTTTTGCTGATCGTAGATAACCGGGGTGAGGTTTTCATCGAAACGAACGCTAAACTGTCGTGAACCAAAATCGAAGATAAGCGCCTGTGGATCATCAAGGCCCAGTGTTGGGACTAATCTGTCCGCTAACTCTTCCTGGCTTAGTCCGCGATTTTCTGCGACCACCTGAAGAAATTCCGCCGCGTTATCACGTAAGGGGCGCGATTTCGCTCGTTGCGAGATATGGTGCAGTTGTATTAGCGCCATATCATTATTCATCAGGGTAAGTATATTCAGGCCACTGACAGCCCGGGCAGATTTGCCTTCCTGCGGCCAGGCGAGGATCTGCGTTGTCAGATCCCGTGCCGTGCTTTCATCGCCAAAGAGACTTAACGCCAGAAATGCCCAGTTGTCTTTTGCGGGGGCGCCAGCTTGTTGCCAGGCGGTAAACAGATCCCAGGCAAAAGCGGCCAGCGTTTGCGCCTGGCAGAACGTTTTCAATTGTTCCAGTCCGCTATAAAAACGCCCACCCTGGGTAAAGCGCAGCATTTCGCCAATAATTTCCAGAGCATCATCGGTAACAGGCTGATTATTATTGATAAGCCGTGGCTTGTGCCACATTGTCGGATGCCAGAAATCAGGGGCTTTCGGAATGCGCGGCGGGTAAATTTCTAGTGGGTTCTGTATAAGCAATTGCTCCAGGGCAGGCCACACATCAGCACGCTGCCAGCGGTTCGCCACGGTTTGCAATAATTCGCCATGTCCCTGTTCATACAGTAAACGCAGGGCAAGTAATGCGGCTTCGCGGTTGTCGCCGGGCTTAGTAAAGACGAGAGGAATAAGTGCGGTAGCCGTATGTTCTGCCCATTGTAAAATCCACAGGCGTGCCAGATCACGCTGAGTGGCAAAACGGTGCCAGACGCGAGCAACGGGCAGCGCCAGTTCGGTTGTGCCGAAATTTAAAGTTAACGGAAATGTTTCTTTCGGACGATGTGAAAAAGCCAGCAACAAACCGGGTAATGCATCCAAACCGAGGATGCTGAGAAAATAGTCTTCACCCGCGAACAGATGTTTTTTCTCATTGATACGCAGCCAGAAAGCCACTGCCATCTCACGCGGAAGCTGTGCCAATAAATACAGATTCCAGACACTCTTTTCAGGACGATAACGCGAGTAGCTGTCATTTTCCCAGGTGTTAATTAACGCTTCAACGTCGCCGTTACGAAGCGCCTGTTCTGCTGATTTTGCTTCCGGAGAATGCCAGCCATTGTTGATTTCCTCGACTCTGCCCTGGTAGTAATGCCACTGAACCACTAATGATTTGCGCGCCGCATCCAGTTTGCCGGGCAGTATATAATTTCGGAACAGCCATACATCATCCCCAAAACCTAGCTCCTGTAGTACAACGCGACCACTTTTTCTTTCCATGCGTTCCGCAAAAGATCCCGTGCTGAAATAACGGGCAGACTCTGTGGCGGCAAGCCTCTCTCGTTCGCCTGGTTGCCAGCGGGCTTTGGGAGCTAATTTGCGAGGCGCTAAATCAAGGCGCAGCAATGCCGTTTTTTTCTTACCTCGCCACGGTGGAGAAACAAGTATTTCTGGCAGGTCGTTGCTATGAGTACTCTCGAAAGCAGGTTTCGGCGGTGCCGATAAATAACTATTCAGCACGGCCTGGGCTTGAGCACTTAACCATGGACTTACGTCTTCTGCCAGTTGTGGCTGCGATGCCATCAACGTTTGTAACAGCGTGCGCCAGTATTCATCACGTGCTTTTTGCTGTGCAGGCAGTTTTTTGTCTTCAATGACTGGATAACCAGGACGAGCAGGTGGTTCTTTTAACGCCAGCAGTTCAGCCAGTGCGGTGAGTGTCGAATGGGGGAAATTTTTACTGTATTTAGCAACACGTTGCAGGCTGGGTTTGTTTTTATCAGCCACCAGTAACAAGATGCGGATGACCAGCGGGTGGTTTATTTGTACCAGCAGACTGCCGCAGTCGTCTTTATGAGCATACATTGCCAGACGTGGCACGGCAGCTAACCCTTGTTCGCGTAAAAGGGCGGCACAGGCAGCGTAACCGAAGTGGTTTTCATGCGACATGTAGCTGGCTTCGCGATCGCTAAATACGTCCAGGCTCCAGTATCGTTCGAGTTTTTTTACCGCCGTATTATCAGTAGCAACGACCTTTAACCACTCCTTTGAGTGAAAACTTGTTGATGGGCTTTCAAGGCTGGCAAGCTCATTCGCTATATCTGGTTTTTCCGGAAGCATCAGCGCAATAAAAGGGCGGCGAACTGTGGGGATCTCTGGCAGTGCAGCAATGAGTTTGTCGGCGCAACGCTGCCAGCAGTTTTCCTCCGCCAGTGAAAGATGTTTACGCAGACGAAAATCGAAATTGCTATAAGTCTCTGAGCGATAGCCATAGCCTGTATCTTCGTTAGGTGTCATTAAACACACAGTTGATGGATCAGCATGATAATTCAGTGCAATGAACTGACGCGCTATCACCACATCCGTTGCATATTCCAGCCCATATTTTTGCACGATTTCATCAAGTAACTGCTGGCTATCATTTTTCTCGATACAGATCAGAGCCGCCATTGTAAAGGCTGGGATTGACGGTTTATGCTCGCCAGTCAAATTAATTGCCTGCTGGATGGCGGACTGCCACTCCAGTGAACATTTATCATAATGCCAGGTGATATTTTTCTTCTTGCCTGCTTGTTGTAGTAATTCATCTCCCAATGTCTGGATGAGACTTTCAGTGATAACGGGCACTGGTTCGCCCGGCCAGCGACGATGACTGAGCGGCGTTTTGCCTTTTTTAAATTTCAGTTCCAGTTGCGCGTCGTCCGCCAGCCACGGTAATTCCTTGCTCATGTTCTTCCCTTATTCAAATAGAGCTTCAATGTCATTAATTAACTCGCTGGCGGTGATGTCATCGAGCACGGAGAACTGGGCTTCCTGTGTTGCGTTATTCCTCCAGCCATAGCTTTCTGCTTTGCCATCCCATAGCCACAGTTTGCTTAAGAGTTGCTCGGCGCTGAGTTCGGCTGGTGACATGCCTACCGCAAAACCTTCATCGATTTCCATGATTAACGACCAGCGACCAAGAGGTTTGATCATCCAGCCGATCCAGCCTGCATCCTGCGGTTCGCCACGCAACCAGCCTTTATTTGCCAGCCCCATGACCCGACCGCTCGCGCATTTTCTGCCTGCCCAGCGGGTGAGTTCGCTGGCGTTGCGTTCGGTTTCTGTCAGGGCGTAACTGTTACGGTCAAGCTGGCGAAACGGCGGTAACAGTTCGTAGTCGGCAAAAAGCTGACCAAAAGCGGCGGCATCAGTTGGCGATATTTCCAGAATGTGAGGAATACCAATAGAGATATCGCCTTCTGGCAGAGTGAAGAGATCATCGTTAGCGGTGCTGTAGCTGTTATCTTCCGCAACGCGAAAGCAAGCCAGTAGCTGGTTGTCGGTGCTATAAACGCCCCAAATCAGGCGGCGGGTTAAATGGCGTACCAGTAGGTGCTCAACCAGAAAGAGCCGGAAGTTTTCCTCTGACCAGCGACGGCGCAGGCACATGGCGGATTCCAGCCTTGCCACCTGTTGGACGGCAACGGTACGGGCATCTTTTTTCAGCAGTTTAAAGCGATTAACGGCATCGGCAGCGAGCGTTTCATCATCACTTTTGTTCGGTTTTGGAAGGTCTTTCAGACGACTACCGGAGGCATCGCGTACAAATGGTTTTAAGGCCTCATCAAAGCTGACGGTGAACTGGCGTGGGCCGAAATCCAGCAGCAGCGAACCGTTATCATCCAGACCGAGATCCGGTGCTAACCGGTCTTCAAGTTCCGCGACCGTGAGTTCGCGGCTTTCGGCAATGTTGGCAATCTTTTCTTTTGCCCGCTCCTGCAATGCTTTGAATTTCAGTTTCTGGGCGATACCGTTAAGTTGCATCAGAGCAATATCGCTGCCGATAGCGGCGAGAATATCCAGTCCGACGGTGGCGCGTTTATGCTGGGATTCGCCAGGCCATGCGCGGATAAGCGGCGTCAGTCTGCGGGCGGTGTCATCGTTGCCGAGAACACCTAGCGCACTGAACGCCCAACTATCTTTCGATGGCGCGCCAGCCGTCTGCCAGGCGATAAATAGATCCCAGGCAAATTCAGCCAGTGAGTCTGAGGTACAGACATCTTTCACCTGTAATAATCCCGGATAAAGTGCCTCTTCCTGAGGGAAGCGGAGCATTTCGCCGAGGTGGAGGAGGGCGTTATCTGGTAGTGATTGGGCGTTTGCTTTTAATACCGGGCGCGTCCAGAGCGATGGCTGATAAAAGGTCGGAAGAGTAGGGATTTTTGTCGGGTGATTATCCAGCGGATCGAGAGCCAGCAGGGCGTTGATGGCGGCTGTTACTTCCGGTTGGTTATAACGCAGGGCGACTTGTTCCAGTAATGGCTGATGACCATTTTCAGTCAACATACGCAAGGCGGCGCGGGCATTATCCTGGGCTTCACCGGCTTTGCCGAGCGCCGTTGGCAGCAGGCCGGTTATGGCATGTTCCGGGTATTTCAGAAGCCAGGTACGGGCGTCTTGTCGTAGGGTTTTGAGTTTGTTGAAGGCTCGGGCAATCAGCGGCGCTAATTCGATAGCCGCAAAATATTGTGCTACAGGCAACGCTTCCTGTGGATAGCGTGAAAAGGAGTGAATAAAACCCTGCAACCCGCTGAGTTGCAGGTGCGTCATGACATATTCGACGCCGACGTGTGGCTCTTTACTAAGGACATTCCACGCCTGCGCTGTTTTTTCGATAGGCAGTGCAGCTAACATGTAGAGCTGCCATTCCCGTTGATAGGAGTGCCAGAAGGTTTTAAATTCGCTGATCAGCGCGGAATAATCTCCCCGCAGCCAGACCTCTACAGCAACATCAGGCGCTTTCATATAGTGATCATTATTCCAGCGATTGAAACCCAGGCGCGTCAGGTAATTCTGAGTATCCTCTTTTTGTCCGATATCTATTTGATGTGCGTACCAGCGATGCCTTGCATGAATTTCTTTTTCTGCCGTCTCGGTCAATGTGCAGCGTGACTCCAACGCTAATGGCGCTAAGTCCAATACCGGCATTACAGATTTTTTCTTTTTCACCCGCCACGGGGGCGAGACTAATACGGCTGGCAGCATATCGTCGCAGGCATGGTTTGAGGGTTGTGTCAGCTGTTGCTGGCATGATTTCAGCACTGTAGCTGCTGGTGACGTTAGCCAGGGAATTACCCGTTCTGCTAATGCTGGTTGAGAGATAAGCATTGTCATCAGCATCATACGCCAGCTTTTTTCCTCTTTTTGCGCCAGCAATTCAGCTAATGCCGCCATAGCAGCATGTGGAAAGCGAGCGAAAGCCTTTGTCATCCGTTCGTGGCAACGCTTTCCTTGCTCGCTAGCATGGATAAGCGACGTAAGTGCCTGCGGGTGGTTGATATGCATCAACACTTCACCGCATGTGTCGCCGGAAGCATAAGGGGTGAAACGGGCTAGCGCAGCGACACGTTGTTCCTGAAGTACCGTCGCACACCAGATTTTACCGCAGTAATAATCATCAAATACCTGCCCTGGGTGCCCCGGATGGTATTTTTCCAGTTCCGTCAATACCTGCTCATCTGTGGCCACTAGTTTTAGCCATTCCAGCGCATATAACCCTTTTTGCCCGCAAAGACGTCTGGCAATTTCATGAGCTACTTCTGGTTTTTCTGGCAACAATAACGCAACTAGTGGCTGGTTCCAGGCAGGCATGTTTCCGAGTGCAGCAATCAGTTTGCCGGCGCAGCGTTGCCATACCTCGTCATTTGCTAGTGACAGATGCTTACGCAGGCGCATTTCAATTGCGGCGAACCGTGACAGATAATCAGGCTGCGTCTTAGCCGGGGTGACCGTAATAAGACTGGCGTCATAATTCCAGCTAAAACAGATGGATTGCCACGCAATGATCACTTCAGTAGCATATTCCAGACCACCTTCCTGGACAATTTGATCCAGTAACTCTTCGTGATCATTACGATTGAAACCTTGTTCCAGAGCAACCAATACCGCCAGAACTTGTGGCGGCAGCGTGGTATGAATGGGGGAGTCGATAAGGTCGACAGCCCGGGCTATTGCTTGCTGCCAGTCCGGTGAACAGGCGCTGTAATCAAAGGTGACCATCTTTTTAAAACGCCGATGAGTATTTGCGGCGACGGTGCGAAGTAGAGTTAATTTACCCTCTTGTGGCACAGGATTGCCTGGCCAGCGTCGATGACTTAGAGTTGTTGGGGCTACTTCTGTAGGCAGAATGATTTGGGCATCGTCTGCCAGCCAGGGAAGAGTAGCTCCAGCAGATGTTGGTTTGGCTTGTGGCAAAGGGGGGATTTCAGGGCTTTCAGTAACTTTGGCGAGGGCAGATGACGGTGTTATCACAATGTTCTCCGCCTCGTACCCCTTCTTCACCTTCTCCGCAATCAGCTTCAGCTCCGCCTTTTCCGCCGCCGCAGCGTCCGCAAAGTTTTTTACCTGGCTTTGCCCGGTGGTGCCGACCTTACCCCAACTGATATGCAACTCGTTTCCCTGCTGCTCCACCGCCCAGAATTTATGTGATTTTACGTCCTGATAAATATAGGTTTTCATAGTTAAATCCTTTTAATCAAACAGTGATTCAATATCGTTAATCAACTCGCTGGCGGTGATGGCATCAAGCGCGGAGAACGTGAGCGAGGGCTGTGTACTGTAGCGTTCCCCTGGCGAAGTGATTTTTACGCTTTCAACAGGTAGCAGGTCGCCATATCCAGTTTCGCCGTAAATCAATGAGAAAGGTTCTGTTTCAAGTTCGAGATCGCCATAAAGGGTAGATTTGCGCATTGCATAGACGCTGCCGCTTTCTTCCAGACATTGCCAGCCTCTGCGTTCCAGTCCGACAATGCGCCCGGCCTGGCAAAGCCGTCCGCTCCAGCGTGTCAATTCATGGGCGCTGCGTTCATTGTCAGCAAGGTGGTAACTACAACGGTCGAGCTGTTGGAAGGGGGAAAGCAGTTCGTAATCAGCGTAAATTTGCCTGAATGCAGCGGCGGATTCAGGGGAGATTTCCAGCACATGCGGAATACCGATGTTCCCTGCTGGCAGCGTGAATAGCTCATCCTGCGCATCGCTGTAAGAGCTGTCTTCTGCCACGCGGAAACAGGTCATAAGGATGTTTTCATCGTTATATACCCCCCATAACAGTCGTCGGGTTAAGTGACACATCAGCGGATGTTCTGCCAGGAACAGGCGGAACTGCTCTGCCGTCCAGCGTCTGCGCTGGCACATAGCCTGTTCCAGGCGAGCAATCTGCTGGCTGGCTATGGCGCGTACATCTTTTTTCAACTGTTTGAAGAGGTTAACGGCGTCAGTTGCCAGTGTTTTATCATCGCTCTGGTTTGGTTTGGGTAAATCTTTCAGGACTTTGCCGTTTGCGTCACGCACCACGGGTTTTAAGGTTTCATCAAAACCAACGGTGAATTGACGTGAACCGAAATCAAGTGTCAGAGAGCCGTGGGCATCAAGTCCTAAATCGGGAGCCAGGCGGTCTTCCAGTTCGGCCATTGTCAGCCCGCGATTTTCGGCGGCCATATTGATTTTGTCGCGGGCATTTTCCTGTAATGCTTTGAATTTAATCTTTTGCGCAATGCCATTAAGCAACATCAGCGCAATATCGCTGCCAATATCAGCCAATACATTCAGCCCGGAAACCGCCCGTTTATGCTGGGATTCCCCCGGCCAGGCGCGGATGAGCGGGGTTAATTTACGCGCGGTGTCGTCATTGCCTAAAATCCCAAGCGAAGTAAATGCCCAGTTTTCTTTTGCGGGGGCGCCAGCTTCTGTCCAGGCGGTATACAGATCCCAGCCAAATTCAGCCAGTGATTCGCGGGTGAAGGTTTCTCTAATGATATCCAGCCCAGCGTAGGCGGTAATGTCGCGAGGAAAGCTCAACATAGTGCCGAGGTGGCGCATAGCGTCATCTGGCAGAGGCAGGTTGTTACTTTTAAGCCGTGGTCTGCGCCATAAGCTGAACTGATAAAAGCCGGGCAGAGGGGCGATTTTTGCGGGATATTCTTCCAGCGGATCGCTATCGAACAATGTTGCCAGCGCAGCTAAAACATCAGGTTGGTTATACCCTTGGGCGATTTCTTCAATCGTTTCTCGCTGGTTTAATTTCACCAGCAGACGGAGTGCCTGGCGGGCACAATCACGATCTTTTCCTTGTTTGCCCAGTGCCACAGGAAGTAGCCCGGCGGCGGCATGGCGTGGGAATTTAGCCAGCCATTTTCGGGCATCTTCAGCAGACATTGTTTTCTGTAATCGCTGCGCCATCTGTAATGCTAATTCGCTGACGCCCAGGAAGAGAGTGAATATCCACAACTGTTGTGGCTTACGTTGCAGACATTTCATAAACGCAGGAATGGCCGCATCACCAAAAATCGCCAGAATCTCTTTCTCGCCGGAGAATTCTTCTTCATTGATTATTTGATTGAGGAAAGAAATAGCATGTTGAGTGGGTAGGAAACAGAGAGCGTACAACTGCCAGGATTTACTGCCTTTGTTATGGTATTGCGCAAACTCTGCTTTCAGCGACGGGAAATCGAAACGTAACAGGGCATCAACTGCGCTTTGTGGCATTATTTTTTTTTCGTATTGTTCTTCTCCGGTTCTGCGCCATTCCTTAAACCCCAGTCGCCAGAGAATTTGTTGTTCTGGTGTAAAAGGAATGAAAGATGTCTCCCAGCTTTCTTTTTCAATTAGTGGCAGATCGGTAAAAAATGTTTGCTGTGATGCCTGATATTTTGCGATGTCACTGAATCTGGATATGTCAGTATAACTGATTAATTCTGTAATTCCTGGTGTGATATCAGTGACGGCAGGAACGGGAAGTATCGGTAAATCAAATACGGGTACTGCATTCTTTTTCTTATTTATTACCCACGGTGGCGAAGTAAACAGCTCTGGCAACATATCCGCAGTGGCATATTCACATTCTTCAGTCGCAGGTTGCGGACGACATTCAGATAAGATACCTGCCGCTTTAGCATTAACCCAGGGAATAACGTCACATACCAACTCTGGCGTGGCGGTAATCAGTTTGACAAGTGCGTTACGCCACTGTGTATCTTCATGTATTGCCAACAAAGTAGCATAAGCGGCAATAGCCGCAGCAGGATGTTTTTGACAGGCTTTGCTTAAGTATTCCAGGTGCTTTTTCTTGCCAATTACACCGAGGATCAGAATTTGAATCGCATCCGGGTGATTCGTTTTCCATAGCCATTTGACAAGGTTTTCGGTTTCACTGATGTGATTGAAAACATAATCCGGGTCGTCAGAATGGTCTTCCGTTAACTCAAGAAGTATCCGGCTTACACCGCGCACCCCATTATTTGCCAACAACATTGCCAGATAAGCGCGAAAATCACGATACAACGGTGGGAAGTCGTATTTTTCTGCTGTAGTTAGAGCAGTATCATCGGTTACCACCAGTCTTAACCAGGTCATCGCCGGAACGTTTTGATCTGCATAACGTAGCGCCATGGCATTGGCGATATCCGGTCGTTCAGGGATCAGTAGCGCCGCAAAAGGTTGCCGTGCCGGGGAGAGCGAGGGAATAGCAGCAAGTACTTTATCTACACAGCGTTGCCACTCATCTTCTGAAGCGAGTGAAAGATGATGACATAGACGTTGATGCCAGTTCGGTAGCGATTCTGCTTCGAGATCGGGAGGAATTATGGTCGTGACGGCGGCTTTTACTGTTTTATATCTAAGTTGAAGAGCGAGAAGGGTGATTTCAACGGTAGTTTCCAGGCCACAACGAACGACTAAGTCATCGACCAGTTCATCTGTTGAGTAAGAGTTCCAGGAGTGCCAGAGTAATGCCGCATCAGACTGCGCACTACCTGTCTGTAGATTATCCTGGATTCGCAACTGTAATTCGGCAAACGCCTGCTGCCAGTTTTCCGGATAAGAACTGTAGTATTTTTTTAAATCATATGCATAAGTGCTATCTGCAATGCGCTTCCATACCTCACCTTTATTGCGCAGATAATTAATTTCTCTTGGCCTGGTGCGATGAGGAAAAGCAAATCGATTAATATCGTCAGTTAACGCAATGGCTGCATCATCAGCAAGCCATGGCCGTTTGTTTTTACTTACAACTGCGGTTTTAACTTCAGAAGGGGTACTTTCTTTTGTGACTGGCGGGAGAACCATATTTACCGAGTCACCTTCCACATAACCCTTCTTCATTTTCTCCGCGATTAGCTTCAGCTCTGCTTTTTCCGCAGCAGCAGCATCCGCAAAGCTTTTTACCTGGCTTTGCCCGTTGGTGTCGACTTTTCCCCAGCTAATATGCAGTTCGTTTTCCTGCTGCGCCACCGCCCAGAATTTATGTGATTTCTCGTCCTGATAGATAAAGTGTCTCATTCTGCATCCCTGTAATTTTATCCAGTTTAATACAGATGCTAACAGCATTTGCGCAGGTTACAGAGCGACAAAAAGGCGAGAAAACAACTTTAGGAATTTATAAAGAAAAGGCGCTGTCGATGCAGCGCCTTGAAGGGGATTATTTCACTTGATGACCCGGTTTAGCACCGGCATCCGGGCTTAACAGGAAGATATCTTTCCCGCCAGGACCTGCGGCCATCACCATGCCTTCGGAGATACCGAAGCGCATTTTACGCGGTGCCAGGTTAGCCACCATAATGGTGTGACGACCAATCAGCGCCTGTGGGTCTGGGTAAGCAGAACGAATGCCGGAGAAGACATTGCGTTTTTCACCGCCGAGATTCAGCGTCAGGCGCAGCAGTTTGTCAGAACCCTCAACAAACTCTGCGTTTTCAATCAGCGCCACGCGCAGGTCAACTTTGGCGAAGTCGTCAAAGGTGATGGTTTCCTGAATCGGATCATCAGCCAGCGGGCCAGTAACTGGCGCGGCAGTGGCTTTCACTTCTTCTTTAGAGGCTTCCACCAGTGCTTCAACCTGCTTCATGTCGATGCGGTTATACAGTGCTTTGAACGGATTAACTTTGTGCGCCAGCAGCGGTTGCTGGATGCCATCCCAGGTCAGTTCCGTATTCAGGAACGCTTCCGCACGCTCGGTCAGTTTCGGCAGTACCGGTTTCAGGTACGTCATCAGCACGCGGAACAGGTTAATGCCCATTGAGCAAATCGCCTGCAGGTCGGCATCGCGACCTTCCTGTTTCGCCACCACCCACGGAGCCTGCTCGTCAACATAGCGGTTAGCCAGGTCAGCCAGCGCCATGATTTCGCGCACAGCTTTACCAAACTCACGGCTTTCCCACGCTTCACCAATAACTTCAGCGGCATCGGTAAAGGTTTTGTACAGTTCAGGGTCAGCCAGCTCGCTTGCCAGTACGCCGTCAAAACGCTTGTTGATAAAGCCAGCGTTACGGGAGGCCAGATTCACCACTTTGTTGACGATATCGGCATTCACGCGCTGAACGAAATCTTCCAGGTTCAGGTCGATATCATCGATGCGCGAAGAGAGCTTCGCGGTGTAGTAGTAGCGCAGGCTATCAGCGTCAAAATGATTCAGCCAGGTGCTGGCTTTAATGAACGTGCCGCGAGACTTGGACATCTTCGCGCCGTTCACCGTCACATAGCCGTGAACAAACAGGTTGGTCGGCTTGCGGAAGTTGCTGCCTTCCAGCATTGCTGGCCAGAACAGGCTGTGGAAGTAAACAATATCTTTACCGATGAAGTGGTACAGCTCGGCGGTGGAGTCTTTCTTCCAGTATTCATCGAAGCTTACGCTGTCGCCGCGCTTGTCACACAGATTCTTGAAAGAACCCATATAGCCAATTGGCGCGTCCAGCCAGACGTAGAAGTATTTGCCCGGCGCGTTCGGAATTTCAAAACCGAAGTACGGTGCGTCGCGGGAGATGTCCCACTGTTGCAGGCCGGATTCAAACCATTCCTGCATTTTGTTTGCTACCTGCTCCTGCAACGCGCCGCTGCGGGTCCATGCCTGCAACATTTCGCTGAAAGAGGGCAGATCAAAGAAGAAGTGTTCGGAATCACGCATTACCGGCGTAGCGCCAGAAACCACTGATTTCGGCTCGATCAGTTCCGTCGGGCTATATGTTGCGCCGCAGACTTCGCAGTTATCGCCGTATTGATCCGGGGATTTACATTTCGGGCAGGTGCCTTTCACAAAACGGTCCGGCAGGAACATGCCTTTTTCCGGATCGTACAGCTGAGAGATGGTGCGGTTTTTAATAAAACCGTTCTCTTTCAGGCGAGTATAGATAAGCTCAGACAACTGACGGTTCTCTTCGCTGTGCGTTGAGTGATAGTTGTCATAGCTGATGTTAAAGCCTGCGAAATCAGTCTGATGCTCCTGACTCATTTCGCCAATCATCTGCTCCGGGGTGATACCAAGCTGCTGTGCTTTCAGCATGATCGGCGTACCGTGGGCATCGTCGGCGCAGATGAAGTTGACCTCGTGGCCGCGCATTCGCTGGTAACGGACCCAGACATCAGCCTGGATGTGCTCCAGCATATGGCCGAGGTGGATTGAGCCGTTAGCGTACGGCAGTGCGCACGTCACCAGAATTTTCTTCGCGACTTGAGTCATAGTAGGCATTACTTCTTAGTAGTGAAAAGGGGTTAGATAGTACCAAATGGGAAAATGTTAAGTAAGTACTTATCTATTATCTTCAGGTAAACTATTTAGCTGATGGTTTATCTATATAAATAAGGAGTCGGGATGAACGAACAATCCCAGGCCAAATCACCAGAAGCCTTGCGCGCAATGGTCGCCGGGACACTGGCTAATTTTCAGCACCCAACCCTGAAGCATAACCTTACCACGCTGAAAGCGTTGCATCATGTCGCCTGGATGGACGACACCCTGCATGTGGAGCTGGTTATGCCGTTCGTCTGGCATAGCGCGTTCGAAGAGTTAAAAGAGCAATGTAGCGCCGAATTGTTGCGTATCACCGGGGCAAAAGCTATCGACTGGAAACTGTCGCATAATATTGCCACCCTGAAACGCGTTAAAAATCAGCCGGGAATTAACGGCGTGAAGAACATTATCGCGGTCAGTTCCGGCAAAGGCGGCGTGGGTAAATCCTCCACGGCGGTAAACCTGGCGCTGGCGCTGGCGGCGGAAGGCGCGAAAGTCGGTATTCTGGATGCCGACATTTATGGTCCGTCTATCCCAACCATGCTGGGGGCAGAAAATCAGCGTCCGACCTCGCCGGACGGGACTCACATGGCACCGATTATGTCTCATGGCCTGGCAACCAATTCAATTGGTTATCTGGTCACTGACGACAACGCGATGGTGTGGCGTGGCCCGATGGCGAGCAAGGCGTTAATGCAGATGTTGCAGGAAACTTTGTGGCCGGATCTCGACTATCTGGTGCTCGACATGCCGCCAGGCACCGGTGACATTCAATTGACACTAGCGCAAAACATTCCAGTAACCGGCGCAGTAGTGGTCACCACGCCGCAGGACATCGCGTTGATCGACGCGAAAAAAGGCATTGTGATGTTCGAGAAAGTCGAAGTTCCGGTGCTCGGTATTGTCGAGAACATGAGCGTCCATATTTGCAGTAACTGTGGTCATCATGAGCCGATTTTCGGCACTGGCGGTGCAGAGAAACTGGCCGAGAAATATCACACGCAGTTGCTGGGGCAGATGCCATTACACA
>NZ_PTRL01000027.1:0-454 GCF_002966005.1 Escherichia sp. MOD1-EC5433
GTACACCCCGTCGTTGGGGATTGTTTGGCGAAAACGATCAGGAACAGATCAACAATATTTCGCTCGGTATTATCGACCTGGTCTATCCCGCACACTGGCAGCCATACATTGCTCAGGATCTTGGTCAACAAACCGATATCGATATCTATCTCGACCGCCACGTAGTGCGTCAAGGGCGATATCTTTCGCTGCATGATGAAGTAAAAAACTTTCCGTTACAGCACTGGCTGCGCAGTACGATTATTGCTGCGGGCTCGCTATTGGTGCTGTTTATGCTGTTATTCTGGATCCCGCTGGATATGCCGCTGAAATTCACCCTCTCGTGGATGAAAGGCGCGCAGACCATTGAAGCCACCAGCGTGAAACAACTGGCTGACGCTGGCGTGCGGGTTGGCGATACATTGCGTATTAGCGGTACGGGAATGTGTAATATTCGCACTTCCGGTACCTGGAG
>NZ_PTRL01000019.1:0-870 GCF_002966005.1 Escherichia sp. MOD1-EC5433
GTATTGTCTTGCTCTGCGACAGATCCTACACCGAGGGCAACTGCGTCATCACCGTTTGCATTGGACTGACTACCCAAAGCAAGACTGTTTATGCCTCCAGCAAAACTATTCTCTCCCAGCGCAACGGAGCCCACACCAGATGCAGTGCTGTTACTACCCAGGGCGATTGAATTGATTTTACTTGCGTTACTGAGTTTTCCCAGTGCAATAGCATTTTCAGCATTGGTCTCACTTAACTCACCTATTGCAAGGCTGGAGTCGCCATATGCCTGACTTGTACTACCCAGCGCAACGGCGTTATCACCAGATGCATTGCTGTTACTACCCAAGGCAATGGCATTCTCCCCAGTGGCCAAGGCCACTTTTCCGAAGGCCTGACTACCTTTGCCCTCCGCTCTTGCGTCCTTGCCTATCGCCGTGGCGTTTTCAGCGAAAGCCTTAGATCCATTCCCCAGCGTAAGGGAATAATCGGCAGTCGATTTAGCTCCACTACCGATTGCTATGGCCCTATTACCGGTTGCGTCAGCTGTTTGTCCTAAAGCAACAGATCTTTCTCCTGTAGCCTGGCTCTTGAAACCTAATGAGGTACTACCTATCCCAGATTGGGCTTCTTGCCCTATTGCAATACTTGATGTTCCTGGTCCTCCTGATGGTGAAGTGTCTACTGATGATGCTTTAGCACCCTGACCAATGGCAATCCAGGTATCGGTCAATGGAGTGCTTTCGCTAGCCCCACCACCATCAAGCGCGGTCGATGCTTGTACTCCAGACGACAACAACCCACCCACAACCAACGCAGAAATTAACAGCTTACTGCGCCCGCTTTTTTTACCACGACTTTTTGCTGTTTCACTGGCAACGGTGTAACTA